>CASFQZ010000017.1 GCA_949296825.1 uncultured Eubacteriales bacterium | reverse complement strand
TATAGACATTTTATATCTATTTGTCAATAGTAACTTTCCGTCTATGCTAAAGTAATGACGGTGAAACACAATGAACCTGACATTTGGAGAAAAAATCCGTATGCTCCGGGAGGAGAAGGACCTGAACCAAACGGAACTGGGCAAAGCGGTTCATATGACGCAAAGGAAAATTTCCTATATTGAATGTGGTAAATTTGAGCCAAGCCTTGAGGATATCGCCGCTTTTTGTGAATTTTTCCATGTCTCCTCCGACTATCTTTTGGGGCTGCCGAAGGGGCTGGCGCATCCGAAGGAATTTTGATTGCGCGCTGCTCTGGGATATGCTATACTTGCTTCGGAGGATGGGAGGACGCGCATGAAGCAGATTCTGGCAACCGAACGATTGCTGCTGCGAGAGCTGACAGAGGCTGATTTTTCGGCGCTCTGCCGTACCTTACAGGACGAAAAAGCCATGACGGCGTATGAACACGGGTTTTCCGACGAAGAGGTCCGCGATTGGCTGCAAAAGCAGCTGCGGCGCTACCGTGCGGACGGCATCGGATTATGGGCTGTGATCCGCAAAGAGGACGGCGTTTTTCTCGGGCAGTGCGGGCTGACCAGGCAGGACATCGGCAATCGAGTGGTAGCGGAGATCGGCTATCTGCTGGAACGGGCGTTCTGGCATTGCGGCTATGCCACGGAAGCCGCGATTGCCTGCAGGGAGTATGCCTTTTCCGTTTTGGGCGAAGAAGAGGTCTATGCCATCGTCCGGGATACCAACCTTGCGTCCCGAAATGTTGCGCTGCGGGTCGGGATGAAAAAACGGGGCAGTATCGTCAAGCACTATTATGGGCTTGATATGCCCCATGATCTGTATGCAGTTCGTCGGGACGGGACCTGAAGATTATCCAATACTACCGAAAAACCGCCTTTTACCGGAGTCATTTTTTACGGAGAGGGCGGCTTTTTTCCTTGACTTTCTGCGGGGATTTCAGTATAATTTAAGAGAAAAACAAGACTATTTTTTCGCGACTGACGGACAAGCGGATCACCGCAGGGGAGCGAAAAAAATACAAGCCGACCGTCTGGGCAGTCTACTTCATCAAAGGAAGCGGACTGCCTTTTTTGCAAAGGCGGCAGAAGGAGCGAAGGATCAATGAAAAAAGTTGCCGTTATCATGGGCAGCGACAGTGATTTGCCCGTGGTGGAAAAAGCCATTACGACCCTGAAAGAGTTGGAAATTCCGACAGAAGTTCATGTCTTTTCCGCTCACCGCACCCCGGCGGAGGCGAAGGCGTTTACCGAAAACGCCGCTGACAACGGCTTCGGCGTGCTGATTGCCGCCGCCGGCAAAGCCGCTCATCTGGCGGGCGCCCTTGCCGCTAACACCGTGCTGCCGGTCATCGGCATCCCGGTCAAATCCTCGACGCTGGACGGGCTGGACGCGCTGCTTTCCACCGTGCAGATGCCCTCGGGCATTCCCGTCGCTACCGTTGCCATCGACGGCAGCGCCAACGCTGCGCTGCTGGCAGCCGAGATTTTGGCGGTATCCGACGATGCCCTGCGGGATAAGCTCCGGGCGCTGCGGCAGAAGGGGACCGAAACGGTTCTTGCCAAAAACAGGGCGATCGAAGAAAAATATAACGGCTGAGCGCCGTCAATAGATGAATATGGAGGACTTTTCGATGGAAAAGAAAGAACAGATGTATGAGGGCAAAGCCAAAAAGGTATTTGCCACCGACGACCCCGCGTATTGTATTGTTTCCTATAAGGACGACGCCACCGCCTTTAACGGCGAAAAGAAGGGCACCATCCGCGGCAAGGGCGTGGTCAACAATAAAATGTCCAACTATCTGATGACCCTTTTGGAAAAAGAAGGCATCCCGACCCATTTTGTCCAGGAGCTGAACGACCGCGATGCGCTGGTGCGCCGGGTCTCCATTGTGCCGCTGGAAGTGATCGTGCGCAATGTCGCCGCCGGTTCCTTCTCCAAGCGTCTCGGCGTCCCGGAGGGCACGCCCCTGAAGACCACCGTGCTGGAATATTGCTATAAGGACGACGCGCTGGGCGACCCGATGGTCAACGAGTATCATATCCTTGCCATGGGCTACGCAACCAGAGAGGATCTGGACACCATCGCCGGTTATACTTTCCGGATCAATCAATTCCTTTTGGATTTCTTTAAAAAAATCAATATCGATTTGATTGACTTCAAGATCGAGTTTGGCAAGACCGCCGACGGCGAAATTTTGTTGGCGGATGAAATTTCACCGGATACCTGCCGGTTCTGGGATGCTACCACCCATGAAAAATTGGATAAGGATCGCTTCAGAAGAGATATGGGCGGCGTGGAAGACGCCTACAATGAAATGATGAAGCGTATTTTTGGCTGATTGCCGAAGGAAGGGCGGAAAGGTTTTTTCCGCCCGTTTCGGTGTTCATTGCTTTTTAGTTTTACCGAAGGAAGAAGGACGACCATGAGCAAAAGCTACAGCGAAAGCTATAAAAACGCGGGTGTGGACATCACTGCCGGGTACCGCGCCGTAGAACTGATGAAAGCCCATATCGCCAAAACCAGGACGGCGGGGGTTCTTTCGGGCATCGGCGGCTTTGGCGGTCTGTTTGAACTGGATCTGGACGGTATCCGCAAGCCCGTTCTGGTCAGCGGAACCGACGGCGTGGGCACCAAGCTGCGTCTGGCGTTCCTCCTGGATCGGCACGATACCGTCGGCATTGACTGTGTCGCCATGTGTGTCAATGATATTATCTGCTGCGGGGCGAAGCCGCTGTTTTTCCTGGATTATATCGCCTGCGGCAAGAATGTGCCGGAACGCATCGCCGACATTGTCAAAGGCGTTGCGGAGGGATGCGTGCAGTCCGGCTGCGCGCTGATCGGCGGCGAAACGGCGGAAATGCCCGGCTTTTATCCGGAAGACGAATATGACCTTGCCGGATATTCCACCGGTGTGGTAGATAAAGATAAAATATTGGATAACCGCACGATTGCCGAGGGGGACGCGATCCTCGCGCTGCCCTCCAGCGGCGTGCACTCTAATGGCTTTTCGCTGGTGCGTAAGGTTTTCGATGTGGAAAACAGCCGCGCGATCTTTGAAAAACCGGCGGAGCTGGGCGGGCAAAGCATCGGGGAAGCACTGCTGACGCCGACCCGGATCTATGTCAAGCCCATGCTCGCCCTGTTTGAGGAAATCACCGTCAAGGCGGTCTCCCATATCACCGGCGGCGGATTTTATGAAAACATTCCCCGCAGCCTGCCCCGAGGCTTCAGCGCCCGCATTGAAAAGAACAGATTACAGGTGCTGCCGATTTTTGAGATTTTGCAGAAGACCGGTAAAATTCCCGAGCGTGACATGTTTAATACCTATAATATGGGCGTCGGCATGAGCGTGGTGGTTGCCGCCGAAGACGCGGCGCAGGCGCTCGCCATCCTGCGGGAAAACGGCGTAAACGCCTATCTCATCGGCGAAACGGTAAAAAGCGACGAGGGTGTTATCATTGCATAAAAAGAATATTGTCGTCCTGGTTTCCGGCGGCGGCACCAATCTGCAAAGCCTTTTGGATTGTCAGGAAAAAGGGATGTTCGGCGAGAGCCGCATCACCGCCGTAATTTCTTCCAAAGAGGGCGTTTACGCGCTGGAACGGGCAAAGAAGCACGGCGTGCCGGCTTTTGTGCTGCCGCGCAAGGACTTTCCGGACATCGCGTCCTACTCCAAAGCCCTCGCCGATCTTTTGGACGAGCAGGGAGCGGACCTGGTGGTGCTGGCGGGCTTTCTGACGATTTTTGACGAGCAAGTCTTCCGGCGGTTTCCCTACCGAATCCTGAATATTCACCCGGCGCTGATCCCCTCCTTCTGCGGAAAAGGCTATTACGGTCTGCATGTTCACGAGGCGGCGCTGAAAAAGGGCGTGAAAGTATCCGGCGCAACGGTGCATTTTGTTACGCCGGAATGCGACGCCGGTCCGATTGTTTTGCAGAAGGCGGTGGAGGTTCTGGACGACGACACGCCGGAAACACTGCAAAGGCGTATAATGGAACAGGCGGAATGGAAGCTCCTTCCCGAGGCGGTCCGTCTGTTTTGTGAAGATAAAATCACCGTAATGGACGGCAGAACCCATATTGATCAAAGCAAAGGAGAAGCGCAATGAAAATCTTATCCGTACAGGAAGAATTGCAGTCGCTGGCGTATCACGGCAGAGGCATTCTGATCGGCAAAAGCGCCGACGGCAAACAAGCCGTAGCAGCTTATTTTATCATGGGCAGAAGCGAAAACAGCCGCAATCGCGTCTTTGTTGAAGACGGCGACGGCATCCGCACCAAAGCCTTTGACGAATCCAAAATGCGAGATCCGCATCTGATTATTTATTCGCCGGTTCGGGTGCTGGGCAATAAGACCATCCTTACCAACGGCGATCAGACCGATACAATCTATGCGGGCATGGACCGGCAGATGACCTTTGAGCAGACCCTGCGCAGCCGGGAATTTGAGGACGACGCCCCGATCTACACCCCACGCATCTCCGGTATCATTCATCTGGACGACGGCAATATGAATTTTGCCCTTTCCATTCTCAAAAGCGCCGAAGGGGATCCGTCCTCCTGTGAGCGATTCACTTTTGCGTTTTCCGACCCGCCGGCGGGCAAAGCCAAATTCATCCATACCTACAACGGCGCAGGCGACCCGCTGCCCTCCTTTGAAGGGGAGCCGAAGACCCTGTCACTGCCCGATGTCAGCCTGGACGAAATGACCGATCTGATCTGGTGCAATCTGAACGAGGACAATAAGGTTTCGCTCTTTGTGCGCTTCATTGATCTGGCAAGCGGCAGGGCGGAATCGCGGATTGTCAACAAGAACAAATAAAGGGGCGAAGAGAACATGAAAGAATTTGAACTGAAATACGGCTGTAATCCCAATCAGAAGCCGGCAAGGATTTATATGCGCGACGGCTCCGAGCTGCCCATCACGATCCTTTGCGGCAAGCCCGGCTATATCAATTTTCTGGATGCATTCAACAGCTGGCAGCTGGTCAGGGAGCTGAAGGAAGCGCTGGGAATGCCTGCCGCAACCTCCTTCAAACATGTCAGTCCAACCTCCGCCGCCGTGGGTCTTCCGCTGTCGGACGCATTGAAAAAGGCGTGCTTTGTGGATGATATTGAGGACCTGGATGCCTCGCCGCTGGCTTGCGCCTATGCCCGCGCCCGGGGTACGGACCGGATGTCCTCCTTCGGAGACTGGATTGCCCTGAGCGATGAATGCGACGAGGTAACGGCAAGGCTGATCAAACGGGAGGTCTCCGACGGCATCATTGCACCGGGTTACAGCGAAAAAGCGCTGGAAATTTTAAAAACCAAGAAAAAGGGCAATTACAACATTGTGCAGATTGATCCGGCGTATGTGCCTGCCCCCGACGAACACAAAGAGGTTTTCGGCATTACCTTTGCGCAGGGCAGAAATAATTTTAAAATCGACGAAGCTCTTCTGGAAAATATTGTAACAAAAAACAAGGACTTACCGGCATCTGCAAAACGGGATCTGATCATTGCGCTGATCACGCTGAAATACACCCAGTCCAATTCGGTCTGCTTTGCCGAAGACGGACAAGCCATCGGCGTCGGCGCGGGGCAGCAGTCGCGCATTCACTGCACCCGTCTTGCCGGAAGCAAAGCCGATCTCTGGCATCTGCGGCAGCATCCGAAGGTGCTTTCCCTGCCCTTCCGGGACGAGGTGCGCCGTCCGGAACGCGATAACGCCATTGACGTTTACCTGTCGGAGGACAGCGACGACGTACTGGCGGATGGGGTCTGGCAGACCCTGTTTACCGAGCGTCCCGCGCCGATGAGCAAGGAGGAAAAACGAGCCTATCTTTCCTCCCTGTCCGGCGTTGCGCTGGGCAGCGACGCCTTCTTCCCCTTTGGGGACAATATCATCCGCGCGGTGCGCAGCGGCGTCAGCTATATCGCCGAGCCCGGCGGCTCCATCCGTGATGAAAATGTCATCGAGGAATGTGATCGTCACGGCATCGTCATGTCGTTCACCGGAATGCGCCTGTTCCATCATTAAATTTTTTATCACCGAAACATAAAGGAGATCAAGCATGGACTTTTTCAATGAATTGCAGCAATATGACCCCGAGGTTTTTGCCGACTGCGCGTCGGAGCTTGCCCGTCAGCGCGCCAATATTGAGCTGATTGCTTCGGAAAACATCGTTTCCAAAGCCGTGATGCTCGCCATGGGCACTTTCCTGACCAATAAATACGCCGAGGGCTACCCCGGCAAACGTTATTACGGCGGCTGTCAGGAAGTGGATAAGGTCGAGGAGCTCGCCCGTCAGCGCGCAAAAAAGCTGTTCGGCGCCGAGCACGCCAATGTGCAGCCCCACAGCGGCGCCAACGCAAACCTCGCCGTATTTTATGCGCTGCTCAAGCCCGGCGATACGGTTATGGGGATGAATCTGGCGCACGGCGGTCATCTTTCGCACGGCTCCCCCGCCAATATTTCCGGCAACTATTTTCATATTGTCCCCTATGGCGTCAGCCATGATACGCAGACCATTGATTATGATGAAATGCTGAAAATCGCCAAGGAATGCCGCCCGAAAATGATCATTGCCGGCGCCAGCGCCTATTCGCGGATCATTGATTTCAAGCGCTGCCGTGAAATCGCTGATGAGGTCGGCGCCTATCTGATGGTTGATATGGCGCATATCGCCGGTCTGATTGCAGCGGGACTGCATCCCAGTCCGATCCCCTATGCTCATGTGGTAACCACCACCACTCATAAGACCCTGCGCGGTCCCCGCGGCGGTATGATCCTCTGCGGCGAGGAATTTGCCAAGCAGATCGACAAGGCTGTTTTCCCCGGCACTCAGGGCGGTCCGCTGATGCATATCATCGCCGCCAAAGCCGTTGCGTTGGGCGAGGCGCTCAAGCCGGAATTTAAGGAATATCAGACCCAGGTCGTGCGCAACGCCAAAGCGCTCTCCGAATCGCTTTTGAATCAGGGCTTTGAGCTGGTTTCCGGCGGCACCGACAACCATCTGATGCTGCTGGATCTGCGCAAAACCGGCATCACCGGCAAAGAGCTGGAGCATAATCTGGACGAGGTGCATATCACCGCCAATAAAAATACCGTTCCCGACGAGCCGCTTTCGCCCTTTGTGACCAGCGGTCTGCGTTTGGGTACGCCCGCCGTGACCACCCGCGGCTTCAAAGAGCCCGAGATGGAAAAAATCGCCGGATGGATCCACGATGTCGCTTTCGATTTTGAAAACAGCAAGGACCGGGTCCTGTCTGAAGTCACCGAAACCTGCAAACGCTTCCCGCTGTACGAATGAGCCGGCGAGATGTTATAGCCAAACGCGCTGTTTTTATGGCGTTTTGATAAAAATCGCAGCGAATCTCCTTGCATTGGGGATTCGCCGCACCCATATTTATATGCAAGGGGGATAACCGATGAAACTTCTTGTGGTTGGCGGCGGCGGCAGAGAGCACGCCATCATCAAAAAGCTGAGAGAGAACAAAGACATCGAGACCATTTACGCCCTGCCCGGCAATGCCGGCATGGAAAACGATGCGGTGGTCACCGGTATCGGCGCAAAGGACATTCCCGCCATTGTCGAGTTTGCGGTCAGGAATGCGGTGGATTTTGCCGTGGTCGCGCCGGATGATCCGCTGGTACTCGGCGCGGTGGATGCATTGGAGGAAGCGGGCATCCCCTGTTTCGGTCCCAATCGGGACGCGGCGATCATTGAGGGCAGTAAGGTTTTTTCCAAAAACCTGATGAAAAAATACGGTATCCCCACCGCCGCTTATGAAGTGTTTGACAATATGGAAAAGGCGCTCGCCTATCTTGAGACCGCGCCGCTGCCCACCGTGATCAAAGCGGACGGGCTGGCGCTGGGCAAGGGCGTGATCATCGCCGAGACCAGAGAAGCGGCAGCGGACGCGGTCCGCTCCATGATGAAAGATAAAATTTTTGGCGAAAGCGGCAGTCATATTGTAATCGAGGAATTTTTGCAGGGACCGGAGGTTTCTGTTTTAAGCTTTACCGACGGCAAAACAATCGTTCCGATGGTTTCCTCCATGGATCATAAGCGGGCGCTGGACGGCGATCAGGGGCTGAACACCGGCGGCATGGGCACCGTTGCGCCGAACCCCTATTACACCGAACAAGTCGCCGAGCGCTGCAGGAAGGAAATCTTTCTGCCGACGGTCCGCGCGATGAATGCCGAGGGCAGAACCTTCAAGGGTTGTCTCTATTTCGGTTTGATGCTGACAAAGGATGGACCCAAGGTGATCGAATATAACTGCCGGTTCGGCGATCCGGAAACGCAGGTGGTGCTGCCGCTGCTGGAAACGGATCTGTTTACGATTATGCAGGCGGTTCGGCAGGAAAAGCTCTCTCAGCTTGCGATTCGGTTCCGCGAAGAAAACGCCTGCTGCGTTGTGATGGCGTCGGCGGGGTATCCGCAGAAATACGAAACGGGATTCGCGCTGAAAATCCCGCAGACACTCCCCTATAACGCGGAAGTTTTTGTGGCGGGCGCGAAAAAAAAGGACGGTATTCTTGTGACCGGCGGCGGCAGGGTCCTGGGCGTGACAGCCGTCGCGCCGACGCTGGAAGAGGCGATTCAATACGCCTATGAAGCGTCCGACAAGATTGAATTTCAAAACGCTTACAAACGAACCGACATCGGCAAGCGGGCGCTGGCAGCCGGCAAGGAGGTCTGAGGATGGTCTATCGAGTTTATGTTGAAAAGAAAAAAGGACTGACCCACGAAGCGGACGAACTGTTTTCGGAAGCGAAAGAGCTTTTGTGCATCGACGCGCTGACAGGCGTACGGATTTTGAATCGCTATGACGCGGAAAATATCTCGCCCGAGTTATTTGCGCATTGCAAAACAACGGTATTTTCCGAGCCGCAGCTGGATTTGCTTTCCGACAATATCAACGCCAGAGGCGGTCTGGTCTTTGCGGTGGAATACCTGCCGGGTCAGTTTGACCAGCGGGCGGATTCCGCCGCGCAATGCATCCAGCTGATCTCCCAGGCGGAGCGGCCGCTGATTCGCACCGCGAAGATTTATATTCTCTACGGAGACCTGACCAGGGAAGATGTGCAGAAAATCAAAAAATATGTGATCAATCCGGTGGAGAGCCGGGAAGCGGTGCTGGATACCTTTGAAACGCTGCGGACGGATTATGCCGTGCCCACCGAGGTGGCGACGCTGACCGGCTTCTTGAAGCTGAACGAAAAGCAGCTGGCGCATTTCGCGGAAAAATACGCGCTGGCAATGGACGCAGACGATCTGGCGTTCTGTCAGCAGTATTTCCGCTCCGAAAAACGCGATCCCACCATCACCGAGATCCGCATGATCGACACGTACTGGTCCGATCACTGCCGCCATACCACCTTTTTGACCGAAATCGATAAGGTGGAATTTGAAGATCAGCTGTTGGCAGGGGCTTACGCGGACTATCTGGATATCCGCCAAAAGCTGGGCAGAAAAAAGCCGGTCACGCTGATGGATATCGCCACGCTGGCGGCAAAATATTTGAAAAAGACCGGCAGGCTGGAAAAGCTGGATGAATCCGAAGAAATCAATGCGTGTACCGTTAAAATGGATGTGGAGATCGACGGAAAAAAGGAGCCGTGGCTGCTGCTGTTCAAAAACGAAACGCATAATCATCCCACCGAGATTGAGCCCTTCGGCGGCGCGGCGACCTGCATCGGCGGCGCGATCCGCGACCCGCTTTCGGGCAGAGCCTATGTATACGCCGCCATGCGCGTAACCGGCGCAGGCGACCCGCTAACGCCGGTGGAGCAGACCATTGCCGGCAAGCTCCCCCAGCGCAAGATCGTCACCACCGCTGCCAACGGTTACAGCTCTTACGGCAACCAGATCGGTCTGGCAACGGGAATGGTGGATGAAATCTACCACCCCGGCTATACGGCAAAGCGCATGGAGATCGGCGCGGTGATTGCGGCGGCTCCGGCGGAGAATGTGCGCCGCGAACAGCCGCAGCCCGGCGATATAGTTCTTTTGCTGGGCGGCAGAACCGGCAGAGACGGCTGCGGCGGGGCGACCGGCTCGTCCAAATCCCACACCCTGCAGTCGCTGGAATCCTGCGGCGCTGAGGTACAGAAGGGCAACGCGCCGGAAGAGCGTAAATTACAGCGCCTGTTCCGCAATAAGGAAGCGTCCCGGCTGATTAAACGCTGCAACGACTTTGGCGCGGGCGGTGTTTCCGTCGCTATCGGCGAGTTGGCAGACGGGCTGGACATTGACCTGAACGCCGTTCCCAAAAAATATGAGGGGCTGGACGGCACGGAACTTGCCATCAGCGAATCGCAGGAGCGCATGGCGGTGGTTGTTGCACCGGAAGATGCGGAAACCTTCCGACGCCTTGCTGAAAAGGAAAATTTGGAGGCTACCGTTGTTGCCCGGGTCAAAGAGGAAAAGCGGTTGACCATGACCTGGAACGACAAGGCAATCGTCGATCTGTCGCGGGAATTTCTCAATTCCAACGGCGCGCCCAAGCATATTGACATTACCCCCGCACAACCGCAGCCTTTTGAAAAGGCGGTGGGCAGCGATTTTGCGGAGGAATATTTCAAAACCGTTGCCGATTTGAATGTCTGCTCCAAAAAGGGGCTTTCCGAACGGTTTGATTCCACCATCGGCGCCGGGACGGTGCTTATGCCCTTCGGCGGCAAGTATCAACAGACGCCGATTCAGGCGATGGTGCATAAAATCTCCTGCGAGGAAAAACATACCGACGACGTTTCCTTTATGGCGTGGGGGTATAATCCCTTTATTACGGAAAAGAGCCCGTATCACGGCGCTTATCTGGCGGTGGTGGAGTCGGTCTGCAAGCTGATAGCCACCGGCGCGGAGTTTTCCGATGTTTATCTGACCTTTCAGGAATATTTTGAGCGTCCCGGTAAGGACGGCAAACGCTGGGGCAAGCCGCTGGCGGCGCTGCTGGGAGCCTTCCGGGCACAACTGGATTTGGGCATCGGCGCCATCGGCGGCAAGGATTCCATGAGCGGCAGCTTTGAAGAGATGGACGTTCCGCCGACGCTGGTTTCCTTCGCCGTGACTACCGGCAAGGCGCGGGATGTGGTAACGCCGGAATTCAAAGCGCCTCATAATAAGCTGGTGCTTTTGGAGCCGGAATACGATGAAAACGGGCTGCCGGTCCCCGCGTCGCTTTTGGCGCTGTTTGGCAAGGTGACTTCCGCCATCCGCAGCAAAAAAGCCGCCGCGGTCTATACCCCGGGCGAAGGGGGCTTGGCGGAGGCTGCGTTTAAGATGGCAATCGGCAACGGCGTCGGCGTCCATTTTGATTCCTCCCTGTCCGTGGAAGATATTTTCCGCTATCGCTACGGCTCCTTCCTGATTGAGCTTTCCGACGACATTGCGGGGGGCATCTATCTTGGCGAGACCACCAGCGACGGCTGTATCAGCTACCGCTCGGAGGAGCTGACGCTGGACAGTTTGCTGGAGCCTTATGAAAACAAACTGAACGATATTTATCATTATTTTATCGACCAGAAAAAAACCAATCCGGTGCGCGCCTTTACCTATACGGCGCAGACCCGCCCCGCGCCCGCCGTCAAAGCGGCGAAGCCGCGGGTGCTGATCCCGGTTTTCCCGGGCACCAACTGTGAATATGATACGGCAAAAGCCTTCCGTGATGCCGGGGCGCAGGCGGATATTTTTGTGATCAATAACCTGACGTCCGCCGGTGTCGCCGAAAGCGTACAGGTGTTTGCCAAAAAGCTGAAGGAAGCGCAAATCGTCTTTATCCCCGGTGGATTTTCCGGCGGCGATGAGCCGGACGGCTCCGGAAAATTTATCACCGCCTTTTTCCGCAATGCCGCCGTTACCGAGGGCGTCACGGAATTGCTGGAGAAGCGGGACGGTCTGATGGGCGGTATCTGCAACGGGTTCCAGGCGCTGATCAAGCTGGGACTGGTGCCCTATGGCAGAATTACCGAGACAAAAGAGGACGACCCGACGCTGACCTTTAACACCATCGGCAGACATCAGTCCAAAATCGTACAGGTGCGCGTCGCGTCCAATCTTTCTCCCTGGTTTGGCGCGACCAAGCCCGATGAAATCTATTCGGTACCGATTTCCCATGGCGAAGGCAGATTTTACGCGCCGGACAGCGTGATTCGCGCCCTTGCCGAAAAGGGGCAGATCGCCACCCAGTATGTGGATCTGACCGGCAATGTCAGTGCGGATATTCGCTACAATCCCAACAATTCCGTCTATGCCATCGAGGGAATCACCTCGCCGGACGGCAGAGTCTTTGGTAAAATGGGGCACGCGGAACGGCTGGACAGCGATCTGTATCTGAATGTTCCGGGCAATTATGATATGAAGCTCTTTGCTTCCGCCGTCGCCTATTTCCAATAAGAACGGGAGGGTTCCTTTGTGAAAACCGATATTGAAATCGCCCAAAGCGTCCCGATGCAAAAGATCACCGATGTCGCCAAAAAGCTCGGCATTGGTGCGGATGATTTGGAGTTGTATGGGAAATATAAGGCAAAGCTTCCCTTTGATCGGCTGCTTTGCTCCGACAAGCCGGACGGCAAGCTGATTTTGGTGACTGCCATCACGCCTACGCCGGCGGGGGAGGGCAAAACCACCACAACGATTGGTCTTGCAGATGGTCTTGCGCGGATCGGCAAATCCGTGACCGTTGCTCTGCGGGAGCCGTCGCTGGGTCCGGTTTTCGGCATCAAGGGCGGCGCTGCCGGCGGCGGCTGGGCACAGGTGGTGCCGATGGAGGATATCAACCTGCATTTTACCGGTGATTTCCATGCCATCGGCGCGGCGAACAATCTCCTTGCCGCCATGCTGGACAATCATATCTATCAGGGCAATGCCCTTCATATTGATCCGAAAACCATTACATGGAAGCGCTGCGTCGATATGAACGACCGGCAGCTGCGGTATGTGGTGGACGGATTGGGCGGCAAGGTCAACGGCGTACCGCGGGAAGACGGATATGATATCACCGTCGCCTCCGAGATCATGGCGGTGCTCTGCCTGGCGGATTCTCTCGCCGACCTCAAGGCAAGGCTGGGGCGGATCATCGTCGGCTATACCTATGACGGCGCACCGGTGACCGCCAAGGATCTGAAGGCAGCGGGCGCAATGACAGCCCTTTTGAAGGATGCCTTAAACCCGAACCTGGTACAGACGCTGGAGGGGACGCCCGCGCTGGTACACGGCGGCCCCTTTGCCAATATCGCCCACGGGTGCAACTCCGTCATCGCTACAAAAACCGCGCGCAAGCTCAGCGATTATGTCGTAACCGAGGCGGGCTTTGGCGCGGATCTTGGCGCAGAAAAGTTTCTGGATATCAAATGCCGCATGGCAAATTTAAAGCCGGACGCAGTGGTGCTGGTCGCCACGGTGCGGGCGCTGAAAATGCACGGCGGACTTGCGAAAACAGACCTTGCGACGGAAGATCTGGCGGCTTTGGAGCGGGGCATCCCCAATCTTTTGCGTCATCTGTCCAACCTGACCGAGGTTTATCATCTGCCCGCCGTGGTGGCGATCAACCGTTTCCCGACGGATACGGACACGGAAATTGCCTTTATTATGGATAAATGCCGTGCGTTGGGTGTCAACACCGTGCTGTCTACCGTTTGGGCGGAAGGCGGCAAAGGCGGAGAGGATCTGGCGCGGGAAGTGGTCTCGCTCTGTGAGCAAGAAAACGGCTTCACCTTCAGCTATTCCCTGGAGGGCGGGATCGAAGATAAAATCCGCGCGGTGGTGCAAAAAATTTATCGCGGCAAGGATGTAATTCTGACTGCTGCCGCGCAGAAGCAGGCGCAGCGGCTGGAAGAGCTCGGCTTCGGCGCGCTGCCGGTCTGCATCGCAAAAACACAATACAGCTTTTCCGACGATCCGGCTCTTTTGGGCGCGCCGGAAGGCTTTACCGTCACGGTCCGCCATGTGAAAATTTCCGCCGGTGCGGGTTTTGTGGTGGCGCTGACCGGGGATATTATGACCATGCCCGGCTTGCCGAAACGCCCGGCAGCTGAACGCATTGATGTAGACGAAAACGGCGTGATCAGCGGGTTGTTTTAATCGCCCGCTTCAATGGGAAGTTCCTCTATGGTCCATGAACTGCGGCATATGGATGAACCGCTGCCGAAATTTTCCGCAGTTGCAGAGAGCACTGACCCGCAGATAGAGATTCTGCGGGTCAGTGACAGGCAAAATTTTTCTGGCGTAAGATTTGCCGCCTGTTTGCACGATTTTCAGCAAGGAGCAGGTAAAAAAAGATTTGCTTGCAAAAGCGGCGAAACCGTTGTATGATAAACAGAGAGTTTTGATTTGATGAGAAAGGAATCTTGATTATGGATATGTCCGCGCTTGCGCCCAATCCGGGAAAGGATTTGGTCATACAGACTTCTTTCGGCAATTTTGCCCGCTATCCGGTAAAAACCAAGTTGGTGGAGTCGGGGGACAGCATCCCCGCCATTCTTGATGAAAGCGCCATGCCCTATGTGCAAAAGGGAGATATGATTTTTATCAGCGAAAAAATCATCGCCATCAGCCAGGGACGAGCCTTTGATATTGACGAGATTCACCCCTCAAAGCTGGCGACTTTTTTGAGCAAATTCGTTTATAAATCCCCCTATGGCATCGGGCTTGGTATGCCGGAAACGATGGAGCTGGCGCTGCGGGATGTAGGCAAGCCGCGCATCCTCTTTGCTGCGTTTTGTTCCGCCGTGACGAAGCCTTTCGGAGTGCGGGGCGTGTTTTATAAAATTGCGGGCACCGGCGCCCGTGCCATCGACGGTCCATGCGACTGTACGATTCCGCCCTATAATCACTGCGCCAAGCTCGCCCCCAAGGACCCGGACAAGGTCGCCCGGGAGCTGAAAAAGCACACCGGCTGCGATGTGGTGATTATGGACGCCAACGACATCGGCAGGGAAATTTTGGGCAGAAGCAGCGAACAGATCAGCATTGAGATGTGCAAGGAGATTTTCGCCGATAATCCCTTGGGGCAGGGAGCCCAGCAAACTCCGGTTTGCATTATTCGGAAAGTATAACAACAAAAACAATCTTTTTATCCGGAATTGGTGAGAACCATTTCCGGATTTTTTGTGTTTTGCATGTAAATGTATATAAATCATGAAAAAACATTTATAATTTGCGTTGACTTTTTATGAAGAGTCTGTTATGATAGAAGCGTTGCAATAGACATTTTCACCGAGGTGATGTTGCACAAGCAAACCAAGATTTCGCCGGTGTGATTTTGTCAAAATTTACAAAAGAGGAGAACGCGGAATGAAACAGACAGGAAAAAAGGCGCTGTCGCTTTTGCTTGCCGTGTTGATGATGCTGAGCATTGTCCCCGTTGGCGCGCTGACCGATCTGCAGGTTGCTCCGGTTGCGCAAGCGGCGGGCGTTGCCGGTTATAACGCGGTGGCGGCGGTGCAATGGGCAAAGGACCATGTGTACGATGTCACATCCAAGCTTCTGGGCAGGGGCTATTGGGAAGCGGGCACCGGAGACTGCGCAAACTTTGTTTCCCAGTGTATTTTTATGGGCGGCATCGACCCGGTTACCGATTGGATGACCAACGGGTATTACGCTCACTTCCCCGCCAGCAGCGATGGTGCGTGGATCCGTGCGCCACAGCTGTATGATTTTGTAAGATCCATCGGCGGCAAAAGCATTAAAAATCCTTCCGCTTCGGATGTGGAGCCGGGTGATTTGATCTTTTATCAAAAATCCGGTTCTTCCGGCATGGCTCACTGCGCCATCGTTGTTGATGTCAACGGAAATTCCGTGAAAATTGCGGCGCATACCACGCTGGAGAGATGCTATATTGCCGATTGGCGGTTAGACGGCTTCTCTCCGTCCGGCACCTATCTTGTTAAGATGTACGGCGCAACCTGCACCGACCAGGTGGTGCGGGATGTCTATGTGTATACTGCGCCCGGCGAGGTGGACTGCAAGGCAAGTCCGAGCACCTCTGCGAAGAAGCTGTTCCACACCTATAAAGGCGAATATTATCATATTTTAGAGAAGAAAACCGTTGGCGGCAAGACTTGGGGATATACTTACGGCTACGGCAATGACAAGCTGTTATGGGGCTGGATTCCGCTTTCCTCCATGACATATAAGGGGCATTATACCACCGGTCCCATAGATCATCTGATGGGGGATTGGCATCAGATTGTGGCGCCGACCTGTACCACCGTCGGCGTGGAAGAGCGCGAATGCTCCCGCTGCGGCTATACCGAGCAGCGCAATATGTCTGTGGGCGGCAAGCATAAAAATATTGTTGCCGCAACCTGTCTGAATCCGTCCTATTGCACCGCGTGCGGCGAGATTCTTTCCGATCCGCTGGGGCACGCCATGGGCGACTGGACCTATATCGTCGAGCCGACTTGTTTGTCCGGCGGCTCTCAAAAGAGCGTTTGTGAGCGCTGCGGCTATACCGAAACGGAAGACGTGCCCGCGCTGGGACATGATTTTGAGGCGAATGTAACCATTCCAACCTGTACGACGGATGGGCAGAGCTACTATCAGTGCAATCGCTGCGGTTACGGTTATATTGATCAATCCGAATGGTCCGCTTATATTACGATTGATACCAGCGAACCGAAATACGCGGAGTTTTTGAATAATCCGGAATTGAGCCGTTCAAGAACGGAATATCGCTATCGCACCAAATCCACCAAAACCTCCACCGCTTCCAGTATGTCCGGCTGGACGCTGTTTGACACCACCGTTTCTTACGGTAGCTGGGGCAGTTGGAGCGGCTGGAAGGATTCCAAAATCACGGAAACCGAGACCCGCGATGTGGAAACCAGAAAGGTAACGACATACAAGTATTGGCATAATTCCATTACAAAAGAAAATGGTACGGTTGTAACCGTGCCCGTGAGCTTATCCGTTTATAACAAAGTGGCGAATGCCCTCGGCAAAAGCCCTGGGGTCTCCTTGAAAAAGCACAGCGTCACGCTTACCAGCAAGCTGACATCCACCTATGTGTGGACGGACACAAGCGGTAATTCCTATACGATGTATGACGGGCATAAGTGCTGCAATACGCTGGACGGGTCGGAGGACCACTGGGTCTATGACGGTACCGGCTCCAAGACGCAGTACCGTTCCCGTACCCGCTCCAAAACCACCACCTATCATTATTATAAGTGGTCCAGCTGGTCTTCCTGGTCCGCGACCAAGCAGACGGCATCCTCCACCAAAGAGGTACAGACCCGCAAGACTTATTCCTTTAAGCAGGCAGCATTGGGGCATAATTGGGACGACGGTGTTGTCGTTGCGCCGACCTGCTACGAGCAGGGATATACCCGCTATACCTGCCAGCGCTGCGGCATCACCATGGATACCAATGTTGTGCCGGCGCTGGGGCATGATTTGCATGATGATTGGTATTTACTGACGGACGACGGCACCACAAAAACCTATCGCCGTGATTGTCACCGCAACTGCGGCTATTACGAAGTCAAAAGTGAAAGCTGCGCCTTTACGCCGGTCGAAACCGTTGCGCCGACCTGCACCGAGGACGGCTATACGTTATACCGCTGCACCCTTCATCCCGACGAGACCTACAAGGCGGATATCGTTCCTGCGCTGGGACATCAGGCGGATGAAAATTGGGTGGTAACCAAAGCGCCGACTTGTACTGAAAAGGGCGAAGAAATCTGCCGCTGCGTTCGCTATGACGGCGGGAAGACCTGTTCCGAGACCTTTACACGGGAGATCGCGCCCATGGGGCACGATTTGGTTAAGACCGAAGCAACCGCCCGTACCTGCGAAAAAGACGGCAATATCGAATATTATACCTGTCAAGCCTGCAATGAGATATTTGCTGACGCCGAAGCGACCAAACCGTGCGCCGAAGATGAGCTGGTTCTTCCTGCCACCGGACATCAGGGCAGCGCCTGGGTCACCGAGATCGAAGGCGCCTGCGGCGTGGCAAAGATCGAACGCCGGTATTGTGAAAACGAATGGTGCGATATCACCGAGGACTGTGGGTATGAAAACGGTCACGGCAGTCACCATGCGCTGATTGAAGAAAGAATCACTCCCGCCGAGGATCATCATTTTGTATTAACCGAGCATCTGGAGCCGACCTGTATCGAATTGGGGCTTGACACTTACACCTGTGACAAGTGCGGCGAAACGGTTTCGCAATATCTGACCTTGACCGCCCATACTTGGGGCGAGGCGGTTGTTTACCCGCAAACCTGCACGGAAGGCGGATATACGGAAAATATTTGCTCTTATTGCGGCTATACCGCTTATGAAAACGCGACGGAAGCTACGGGCCATGCCTTATCGCCCAACGATGAGGGATATGCGCAGAGCATGGACAAAATGGAGTTGATTTCCTCCGTTCCCAATGTCTGCGGTTCCGGTTCCGTCGATACCTATCAATGCACCCACATCAACAACGGCGTGCGCTGCGATTATACTGTCGTGATTGGCGAACCGGCGGATCATACGCTTGGCGATTATGTGGTCACCAAAGAGCCGACCTGCACCGAGTCCGGTTTACAGCACCGCGAATGCCAAAATGAGGGCTGCACGTATCGGACAGCGGAGGAAGAGATTCCGCCTCTTGGACATTTACCCGGCGAAAGCTATATCGAAAAAGGCTCCTGTACCGAGGATGGTGCGCAAAAGCTTGATTGTACCCGCTGCGGCGCCAACCTGGAAGATTACGCCATTGAAGCAAGAAATCATCAATGGAGCGAGTGGAAGACGGTGCAGGCGCCGACTTGTACCGAGACGGGATTGCAGCAGCGTGTTTGTCAGCATACCGAGGAAACAGAAAAGTACAAAGCCTGCGATGCCATTGAAACCCAGCCGCTTCCCGCCACCGATCATGACTGGGGCGACTGGACGACCGTGACCCCCGCCACCTGTGAAGGGGATGGACTGGAACGCCGCATTTGTAAAA
>CASFQZ010000016.1 GCA_949296825.1 uncultured Eubacteriales bacterium | reverse complement strand
TAATACCCAAAAAGCCAAACTGCCATAATTGCAAAAGCAAAAGTATAGGCAAACACTATATTTCGTTTTTGAAGTTTTTGATAAAATATCGTCCCTTTTGGTTTGTCTTTTGGTCTGTATTGATATCTCCTCATTGCAATACCCTCCTCCATTCAAAACAGCAATAAACGATTCACATGTATAAATGATTATACAATACAATCACATTGATGTCAATTATTGGCTCAGAAATAATAAGTGTCTTTGTAGTGTTGCAATAGTAGTGAAACCAAGAAAGGAATTGAAAAAGCGATTGAACCGAGATGGAATAAGAATTACATTAAGCCTACGCGATCAAGAAAGAGCACAATTGACATGAATAGTATAGCACAGAGCAAAAGATATTGTCCTCGCCAAATAACAGCGAGAAAGCACGAAGTAAAGCGATAGCGGCAAAATACAAATAACGATTTTATATACCGAAGGCATAACTCATTAAGAGCTTCCTTGCGGTATTGGAACAAGAAATATGACGATCCGAAAGAATCATTGGCGGTTTTCACATGCCTAACCGCCTTTCTCCGCCTCAATATGCTGTATCAATTACAAAAAAACATAGGACAGTCCTGCCGCCTCATAGGATACAGGGAAAGAGGTGGTTCAGATGACGGAATTTCTTTCCGACTGGATTTTTTGGGCACTGCATATCAGCGACTACGGCATATTGCCGAAAACGCTCGCCAAGGAAGAGGAAGCCGACCTGCTGCGCCGCAAGGCGGCAGGAGACGAGGACGCGGAAAAGCTGCTGGTGCGGCATAACCTGCGGCTGGTCATTCATGTGATCAAAAAATACTATGCCGACGAAAACGAACAGGACGATTTAATCTCCATCGGCACCATCGGGCTGATCAAGGGCGTACATACCTTTGACCCGAACAAGGGCGCCCGCCTGGCGACCTATGCCGCCCGATGTATTGAAAATGAAATCCTGATGTATTTCCGCGCAAAAAACCGCGGCGGTCAGGAGCTTTCGCTGGATGATCCCATCGAGACGGACGCGGAGGGACATCCGCTGACCATCGGCGAGGTGCTTTCGACCGAGGATCACACGGTAGATGATATGATTCACCGGCAGAACATCCGGCGCGCCCGTTTCCTTGCCGACCATCTGCCGCCGGGACGGGAAAAGCAGATCATCGTCATGCGCTATGGCCTGGACGGCAAAGACGCCATGACCCAGGCGCAGGTCGCCAAAAAGCTGCATATCTCCCGCTCCTATGTTTCCCGCATCGAAACGCGGGTGCTTGCCCGGATGCGGGCGGATTTTGACGGCGAATAAACAACCTCGCCCACCGATTGTCCCAAAATCGGTGGGCGAGGTTGTTTACATACATTTCTGTTTCTCTTCTCTGCGATAAAACAAACGAGTTGAGAAAGGTCAGAACTGCGGGAAATCGCCGGCAGAGGCATTCTCCTGCGGCGCAATGGGTTCCGGCGGCGCCGCTGCGGCAGAGGCTCCCCCTACCCTCTCCGTTTCCTGTCTTGGGTCAGACGGCAGGTTTTTCGCTATCGACTTGCTCTTTTTGCTTTTTATCTTCCAATAGAGCGCAACAACCAGCAGCATCACCAGACCGGCGCCGCTCAGCGCGACAGCCAGCAGCCAATGGGGCGTGGTATAGCGAAACTCGACGGTGTGCTCGCCTGCGTCCAACATCACGCCGCAGAACATGGTGTTGACATTGATCAGCTCCGCTTCCTCGCCGTCCACCGTAACACGCCAGCCTTCCGAATAGGGGATCTGGGTCGCCAGCAGCTTTGGCTCGGTAAGACGGATCGTGCCACCGACAAAATTATCATCCATTTCAACATTTTCCAGAATGTTCTGTTTCAGGTTCGCTACATTTTCCTGCAGATACTCCAGCGGCTGAACTGTGAGCGCAAGGTCGTCAAAAGAATAAATTCCTGCCTTTTCAAACGAAAGCTCAAACAGAATCAACGGCATATCTTCCGCCATTCCTGCCGAGGTGTACCCCAGACGAACCAGGAAATTATTATAGCCGGAATAATAAGCGTCACGATTGGTGCGGTAATAAATATTTTGCTCCGCACCAAGATTATCGGACTTCATATAAATATGAACCCCTTCAGACGGCTGTTCACGGCGCTGCGACCATTTCATCCGTTTATAGGAAAGTTTTTGTATCTCATCCTTTCGCTCCGGATGGTTTTCCAGATTTCGCTCCAGCATATCATATTTGGAAATATCCTCAAAATCCATGCCGCTCCACAGCAGAGAATATTCCGCGTTGGGGACGCTGGGCACCGTAAATTGCAGCTTTATACTCTCGTCATAAACATAGATTTCGTGCCCGACAATCTCATAGCCGTCGCCCGGCACCAGATAATCCGTGAGCGAATGCTGCACGACATCTGCCGCCGCCTGTTCCGCCACCGGCAAATCCACCGGCTTATCTGTGTGCGCAGCCACCAGAAGCGTGCTTTGCTTTTGCGCGGAATTCATTCCCTGATATTCTGTCAGAGGAACAACTGCGTCATAGGTATAACCCATCGGAAGATAATCTTCGTATTGCCAGATCGGATAGCTGTTCACCTCATCGCAGAGAACCGCATTCACACCGCGGCAGAAGCCGATTTGCGCATAATTGTCGATCAGTGTTGTATCATTCTGCGTTTCGACTTCAAACATCGTATATTCATATCCAGTTTGTCTGTCGAAATAATCCCCGCCGACCAGATATTTACAACCAAAAAGGGACTGCAAAATCGAACGGCTATTCAGATTATTGTAAATCTGCTCCAGACTGGTCAGCAATCCCATTTCGCGGATAAAATTGGAAATATTTTGATTTGGCATACTAAAGAAAAAGGAGGTGGAATTCATGTCACTGAGCACCGCGTCATTAAAAATATTTGCATTGGAGTTCGAAATGGTGTTGTTTTCATAACGATAAAATTCCGATGTATCTCCTATCGCCTTTACCCCGGAGCTAATCGACTGCTCGCCGATGTATTTATAGGGGGTGCCCCGATCCATGAAATTCTGCAGATAATTATTTTTCGTATAATTAAAAACATTATTGATTTGAATCAACATTCCGACCAGCATAAGACAAGCCATCACTCTTCTGGGAAGCCGCTTATCATTTGCTGCCAGGGTGCCGAACAGCACCGCCACGGCGAGCAGCGCCAAAACAACCATAGTCAAGGTGATGGAATTCATGGAGCTGCTGCTGATGTAAACCAACGCCGTATAAAGGGCAAGACAAAGCGCCAGCCTTTTCAGCTCCGCCGCGTTCAAACTGAACAAAGTGTCATAGTTCACCACAAAGCAGGCGTTGGCAATCAGCACCAGAATCCAGCAAAAACGATTGGACACATAGGCCAAACCGTTTAGAGCCGAGCCAAAAATCGGGAACAGGCAAAAAACAATCGACAGAGCAAGCGCAATCAAAATTGTCCGGTTCATTTTGGCGCGAATCATCGCGGCAAAGATACAGAGCAGCACAATGCCGCCAAAGCCGAGGAACAGGTCTCTGCTGCCGGCAACCGAATTGGTAAAGTAACCCAGGAAGGATTCGTAATAGGACAGAGAATGGAAGATGCCAATATAATTGTCCACGTTCAGCCGATTCAGACTCAGCACGTGATAAATCTGCGGCAAGAATATAATCATCGGCAAAAGCATGGCAATCGCCGTATATCCCGCGAATTTCCCGATCGTTTTGAAAAAATAACCGGCGCCTTTTTTGCGGTACTTCGGGAAATAAATCAGTGCGGCATAAATAACCATATAGATACAGATCATATAGGCGAAATAGAAGTTGGAGCCAACCGCCAGCGCCAGAGAAATGATAAACAACAGCGGCGATTTGCGCGCCAGAATCCGCTCAATACCGGCAAAGACTAGCGGCGCGTACATAAGACCGATCATAAAAAACGGATGTTTGATCGCCAACATCAGCGCATAAGCGGAGAAAGAATAGCCCATCGCGCCCATCAACAACGCAGGAAGAGAAGCAGTCTTGTTTTTCATAAAGATCAAAAATGCTTCTCCGGCGATAAACATTCGCAGCCCGAACAGGAACGCAAAAAGGCTTTCCGTATCTTCCGGCTGAAAGAAAACGGACAAGAAATTCAGCGGGTCTCCCAGCCCATAATAATGCAGCGTGGTCAGAATATCCATGCCATACCCGATGGAAAAATCGAACATTGGCAAAACAAATTGATGTTCCACAAAAAGATTGTGAAAAAATTCCCGTAAATACTCGCCGATATAAACCAGCGTGGTCAGATGCTGATTCAAGCCGTCGCCGTAATGGACGTTTGTTTTTCCGACGCTGATAAAATACACCAGATAAAACAAACCAAATACCGCCCAAAACAGTACGGAAAAATACAAAGTGACTGCGTCCTTGTCCCCCCCCCCCGACAAACAGCGAATCAAACTTTGCAGTAATGACTTTTTCTTCTCGCGCTTTGTCTTTGTCATAGCAATGCTCCCTTCCCATCACGGAGAATGTCATTTTTTCAAGCAGCCATTTGCAGCCGCTCCGCTCTTTTTGTGAAGCAATTATATCAGAACAACAATGAATTTGTCAATTCAATTATTCTTCTGAGTTTTATATTATTACCTGTTGCCGCAAAAATCCGACAACAGATTGACTTGTTTACGATAACAACACAACACCGTTCCCATTTGTTTCAACACTTCCCGCCTCAAAACACGGGGACTTGTCTGGAGGCGGGCAGATTTTATGGCGTATCCGTTTTTGCCCCGGGCTGACATCCCAACACGGAAACAATATTAGAAAAAGAAAAAGCACTAAATCCTATGCGAACAATTGAATATCCATCGATGTTCGCTGGAATGACAACATCTCCTCCTGTACCGGTATAATCCGTTAATTCAGCGGTATTATCACTCAGCACACGATATTCAAAATCTCCCGATGTTTCTGCCGAAGCGGCAAAGGATGCAATGTTCACCGGAACAGCTGCGATGAACAGCACCAAAGATAACAAAACAGCCATCCATTTCCGATTTGTTCTCATTGGATAGACCTCCTTTATAATTTATGCAGATTATAACACACAACAAGAATGGAAATCTATTAGTAAAAACAGAGAAAAAATACAACAAAAAAATCAATCGATTCCGCGGCAAAATTTCAAAAAAAAAAAACGATTGGTTTCTTCTAATCATACAACAAAAATCAGTTATTTTATACAATAGCCGCTGCTCTCTTTTGGTTAAAATACCCTGTGCAATTTCACAAGAAGTCTTGTATTTTTCCTCCTTTCATGTTTTTTTCTATGCGGTGCTGCGGCTCTTTTCGGCGCAGCGATTCTTTCCCTTTTCAAAGAGCATTTGACGTATCTACAACACCAATGACAAAGCCGCCCCTCTGCCTTTTTCGGGCAGAGGGGCGGCTTTGTTGCTTTATTCCGATGATTCGGGTAAGGAGAAAAGATCGCCGGCAGCCTGGATCAGGCGATCCTTGCCGATGAAATCTGCGGCGACACGACGAAAAGCGGCGGCGGACAGGCGCTCGGGCAAATCAAAATACCGCAAAATGGCGCGGCGTTTTGCGGCGCTGTTTTCCGTGCCGCTCAACCCCAGACGATACAGATCGGCGGCGGTAACCGGCTCGGCAGGCTGACCGGTTTGCCGGGCGGGCAGCCCTGCCCGTGCGATGGCGCTACGGAGGATTTCCTCGCTCATGCCTTCCACGCCGAGCTTTCCTTCAGCGGAAGGATGGTCTTTCCTTTTTTCCTTTCCGAGAACATCCGGAATATAAGCGTGCCAGACCCGGTCCTTCGGCAGCATTCCGCCGAGAAACGCTCGGATGCGAAAGCCCGCCGCATCGCTGTCAGTCAATATCAGGATGCCCCGCTCCTTTGCCAGCCGTTTCAGAAATTTTTGTTTTTCCTTATCCTTAAAAATACCGAAGCCGTCGGTTTCCAGAATCATTGCGTCCAGCACGGCGGACAGGCGAATTTTGTCGTACTTCCCTTCGACCAGCACCACCTGTTCAATTTTCAGCACAGCACCGCCCCCAGCTTGACCAGCGTCTCTTCCAGCACCAGCACGTCGGAGCCGCCCCGGGATTTCAGCGCCGTATCCGCTTCATTCAGAATCGTTAAACAGCGGCGCACCTGCGAGAGCGAGAGCTGCCGCAGGGAACGCTGGGCTTTTTCCAACCGAAAGGAGCTGGCGTAGGAAAAATCTTTCTTCACATCCCGAAGCCCTTTGCCCGCATTCTGCGCCAGCTTCAGCCGGTACATATCCACAAAGGGAAAGATCATTGCCCCCAAAATCATCTGGGCTGGAGTTTTCTGATCCAGCAGGATCCGCAGGCTTTGCAGCGCCCGGTCGGTCCGTCCCGCCAAAAGGTGCTCGACAATCTCAAAGGAGGTCGCTTCCATTGTTTTGGTGACGACCGATTGGAGCAGCGGTGCGGTGATTTCACCGCTTCCGACGGCGGCGCAGAGTTTTTCCAATTCATTCAAGAGCAAATACAGATCTCTGCCGCATAATTCAATCATTTGGCGGGCGCAGGCGGGTGAGAGCTTCGCGCCCCGCTTTTCGGCGCCTCGGGTCAGAAGCGCGGCGATCGCGCCGTCCGTCATCCGGTCAAAGCGGACGATTGCCGCCCTTTGACGGAACTGCTCGAACAGCTCTTTTTGCTTTTTCTTTTTTTCCTGATCCGCTCCCTCGTCCTTTGCGCCCTTCGGCGGGAAAGCCTCATCCCGCAGATAAAAGCACAGCACCGTGGTATCGGGGATGCGGGGAAGATAGGCGCATAAAACCTGTGCGTCGGCGGCACGCAGCGAAGAGAGGGGGAAATCCTTTACAACACAGCAATTGCACCCGCCCATCAGCGGCAGCTGCTCTGCTGCCTCCAGAACATCGGGCAGCTCGCATTCCGCGCCGTCCAGTTTTTTGAGATTGAAGCTCTCAAAGCCCTCCGTCACCGCCGTTTGCATAAGCTTTTGGGTATAGAAATCCTTGGTATAGCCTTCCGCGCCGCAAAACACATATAACCGGCGCAGCGTTCCCTCCGCCAACTCCTTTTTCAGCGCCTGTTCGCTCAGCTCGGGCATTTACTCTCCTCCTGTCAGTTTTAGCTGGGGATTTTCATTCAAAAAATGCAAGTTTTCGGTATCGATCCCGCTGCCGCCGATCCAGCAGGTAATATTGCCCTCGGGGATAGATTTCTCCGCCGGCAAAGCGGGCAGAATCAGCTCGTCCGCACCCTCGTCGAACCGCCGGTCGTTTTCGTCCATCAGGAAAAGGAGCCGGCGATCCGGCAGATCAATCAGCCAACCGGCGTTATCCGGCAGAGAGGCGACGGAAAAATCCCCGGACTGCCACACCGCGCCGCCGAGGGAAATGACAGCTTCCGGCGCGAAATTTTCCCGCAGCACTTCTATCGCATCCCTGTCCCGATAGAAAAGCGCATCCAGTGAATAAATATGATGCTCCGTCAGCATGGTTTGCGCTTCGTACCCGGCGCCGTCCGCGCAGAGCATCAGCTCCTGCCCCTGATAACACACCAGCAGGCAAAGCCCGCCACTGTCGCAGAGGGTCAGCTGCGGTTTGTTTCTTCTCCATCCGCCCTGTCCGACCGCCAGCGAACTCAGCACCGTCACGGAAGCCAGGATTGCCGCCAGCGCGGCAATGGATTTTCTTTTGCATAAAATCAAAACCAGGAGTACCGCCGCGCCGAGCAGGGCGGCGGGCAAAAGCTGCCACAGCTCGGAGGAAACGGTAGCAAGGGGCGAAGATGCAACCAGATCCGCGCCGAACAAAAGCCAGCGGCAGATCTCCCCCGCCGTTTGAATCAGGAACCGCCAAGGGATGAGCGCCGCCAGACCGCCCGTCATCATGGCAATCTCGGTCAAGGGGGCGAGTATCAGATTGGACAAGGGAGAAGCCAGCGACAGGCTGCCGAAATAATAGGTGAGAAGCGGCGCCATCACCACGGTGATCGTCAGACTCAAAAGCACCGAAGAGAGCACCGCGAGCAGCATCTGTTTCAGGACAGGATGGATTTCGCTTTGATCGAACCACTCCTGCACCGGCGAAAAAACAGCATCGGAAAACAGGGCGATGCCTGACGTTGCCGCCGCAGAAAGCAGCAGCGAGAGGCTGCCGCCGGAGAAGGGATTCAACAGTCCGATCACCAACAGGGAAAAACCGAGCGAATTAAACAGGTCACTTTTCCGGCGCACACAGGTTGACAGATAAACCAGCAGCAGCATAAACGCAGCCCGCAGACCGGAAAGGGGGAAGCCGGTGACCGCCGTCACCAGCAGGACGAAGACGGAGGAAACCAGCGCCCGGTATGCCGGATGAACCGAAAACGCCGACAGCATCAGATAAGGTATCATCGACCACGCCGAGACATGAAAGCCGGAAACGGAAAAGATATGATTGATCCCGCTGCGCGTAAAGCTGTTTTCCGCCCGCAGCGACAGCGCAGAGGTGTCGCCCAAAATCAAGCCGCAGAGCAGCCCGCCCTCGTCGCCACCGACCGCCTGCAAAATGCGGCTGCGCAGCGTCTGACGCCATGTTGACGCCCAGATCACAAAGCTCCGCTGCGCGTCGGGCGTGACCGTAAGCTCGGACATATCATATGCCCTTAAAAAGAGACGTTCGGCGAAAAGATATTTACCGTAAGCCCCTTCGGCGACACCGTACAGTGTGGAAACCGTACCCTCGACCCGGTCGCCGGGATTGACATAAAGATCGGAATAGGAATACAACAGAAGATTGCAATCCGCTTTTTCGCCATTGATGGTTCCGCATTGCAATACATAGGAGAATCGCCCGTCGGAAAAGCCCCTGCAATCGGTGACAATGCCGATGATATGGGCGTTCTCCGCCCCATCAAAACGGGCGACGGGCAGGTATTGGGTTTGATAGGCTATCCAATAAGCCGCCGATGCGAGTATGACAGAAAACAGGGCAAGGAGCACCGGCGCCAGCTGCTTCGGTTTTCGCCGCAGCAGCAAAAAGAAAAGCAGCAAAAACAAAAAAGCGGCAGCAGAAACCAGACATACCGCCGCCGCTTGCGCGGCATCTTTTCCGCACAAAAAGAACAAAGTAAAGAAAGCTGCAAAGCCGCTGGTGGCTGCCAGACGTTTCATTGCTTAGTCAAAAAACAGGGGCAGCGGCTCCAGAAACAGGATGTCCTTCCGCTCCGCCGCGTCGCCCTCCGCCAAAATCGCCGCCTTGGCGGCAATCTCGCAGCCGAAGGGCTTCAGCAGCTCTTCCACCGCGTGCAGCGATTCGCCGGTGGTGATGACATCATCGACGATCAGCACGCGCTTGCCGCTCATTTTTCTGCCCTCCAGCCCATCCAGATACAGCGTCTGTACCTTTTCGGTGGTGATGGACTTGACACTGACATGGACCGGATCGGTCATATAGCCTTTGGGACCCTTGCGGGCGACAAAATAGGGCTTGCCGCTCTGCCGGGACATTTCGTAAGCCAAGGGGATGCTTTTCGCTTCCGGCGTAACGATATAATCAAAGTCGGGGCATTTTTTCAAAAGAGCGGCAGCGGACGCCACCGTGATCTCCACGTCGCCGAAAATCACAAAGGCGGCGATGCGCAGATGCTCGTTCAGCCGGCAGAGGGGCAGCTCGCGTTCCAGTCCGGCAATGGTCATTTTATAAGAATCAGCCATCTTCCATTACTCCCTTAACCTTTTTTTCGGCGCGTCCGATTAGCCGGGCGGCCAGGTGAAATCCCTGCCGGCCAACAGGTGGAAGTGCAGATGCTTGACGCTCTGCCCCGCCTGCGCGCCGCAGTTGGTCACCACGCGGAAGCCGTCGGCAAAACCTTTTTCCGCCGCGATTTTCGCTGCCACTTCAAAGATATGCGCCACCACCGCGCTGTTTTCGGCTGTAATATCCGCCGCGCTCCGGATGTGCGTTTTGGGAATCAGCAAAATATGCTGCGGCGCCTGCGGGTCCAGATCCAAAAACGCAAGAACGATATCATCCTCATAAACCTTTTTGGAAGGAATCTCCCCGGCGGCAATTTTACAGAAAATGCAATCGCTCATACTGAAAACCTCCTTTTTTAAATTTTTTATATCATATTCCTTATTTCAATAATTCAGCAACAATCTCTTTGGCTCGCGTCAGCGCCAGGGCAACCTTTTCCGAGTCTTTGGCGCCTGCCATGGCGGAGTCGGGCTTACCGCCGCCGCTGCCGCCGGCGATTTTTGCAATTTCGCGCACCAGATTACCCGCGTGGGCGCCCTGAGCGACGGCGTCCTTACCGCAGGCGCAGGCGAAGGTCACCTTACCGCCGTTGACCGCCGCGAAAACCGCAATCAGGTCGGGATTCTCCTTTACCGCCGTATCCGCCGCCTTGCGCACATCGTTGGGCGCGCTTTCGCCCAGATCGGAGGTCAGCAGCCGCAGCCCGGCGACCTGAACCGCGCCGGAAAGCAAATCGGCGGTTTTGGCGGCGGCGATCTCCGCCTTGAGCGCTTCATTTTCTCTTTCTTTCTGTTTCAGCTCTGCCATCACAGCCGCCGCCCGCTGGGGCAGCTCGGACGGATTGCCGACCTTCATCGCCGCAGCGGCGCTTTGCAGCGTCTGAGCGCGCGCGTCGTCCAGCGCCAACACGCCGAAGCCGGTCACGCCCTCGATACGACGCACGCCGGCGGCGACGGAGGATTCGGACACGATGCGGAACAGACCGACCTTGGCGGTATTGTCCACATGGGTGCCGCCGCACAGCTCCAGAGAGAAATCGCCGGCTTTGACCACCCGGACCACATCTCCGTATTTTTCGCCGAACAACGCCATCGCGCCCAGCTTGCGCGCTTCATCGATGGGCATTTCTCTGGTTTCCACGGGAAGCCCGCGCAGGATCACTTCGTTGACCAGCCGCTCCACCTGCTGCAATTCTTCGCCTGTCAGGGCGGAAAAATGGGTAAAGTCAAAGCGTACCGCCTCATCGTTGACCAGCTGGCCCGCCTGCTCGACGTGGCTGCCCAGCACCTGGCGCAGGGCTGCCTGCAGCAGGTGCGCCGCCGTATGATTACGCATAATTGCCCGGCGGCGTGCCTCGTCCACCCGGGACTGCACCTTGTCGCCGACCTTCAGGCTCTCGCCCTCGCTTAAAACACCACTGTGCAGGAAAACGCCCTCGTGGCTTTTGCCGGTGTTCTGTACGGTGAAGACCGACGAAGACGCGGCAAGGGTTCCGGTATCGCCAACCTGACCGCCGCTCTCACCATAGAAAGGCGTGCTGTCCAGAATGACCGTTCCAGCTTCGCCGGCTTCCAGATATTCCCGGCGGCTGCCGTCTGCGCCAAGCAGTGCAACGATCGTCCCCTCGCCCGAAAGGGCTTCGTAACCGGTGAAGACAGCAGGCTGGATGTCCTTCAAATCCGCTCCGGCGTTTTTCCACGCATCGGCGCCTGCGTCCTTGCGGGCGCTGCGGGCGGTCTCGCGCTGGATGGTCACCAGCTCTTTGTAGCGGTCTTCATCGACGGACATATTCTTTTCCGCCAAAATTTCCTTGGTCAGATCCAACGGGAAGCCGAAGGTATCCGACAGCTTAAAGGCGTCGTCGCCGCTTAAAACCGCACCGCCAGCATGGGCGATCATCTCCTCCAGCAGCTTTAGACCGGAATCAATGGTTTTATTAAAGTTTTCTTCCTCAATAGAAATAATTTTTAAGATATAATCCTTTTTCTCCGCCAAATTGGGATAGGCGTTTTCGTTATCGGCAATCACCGTTTCGGCGACCTCCGCCAAAAACGGGCGATTGATGCCGAGAAGCCTGCCATGGCGGGCAGCCCGGCGCAGCAGGCGGCGCAGCACATAGCCGCGCCCCTCGTTGGAGGGCATCACGCCGTCGCCGATCATAAAGGTGGTGCTGCGGATATGGTCGGTGATCACGCGGATGGAAACATCGGAATTGTGGCTCCGGTGATAGGGAACGCCGGAAATGGCGACGATCTGCTGCAAAATATTCTGGATGGTATCCACCTCAAAGAGGTTGTCCACATCCTGACAGATGCAGGCAAGGCGCTCCAGCCCCATGCCCGTATCGATGTTCGGATGGTCAAGGGGGGTATAGTTATTGCTGCCGTCGTTGTCAAACTGGGTAAAGACCAGATTCCAGAACTCGACGAACCGGTCGCATTCACAGCCCACATGGCAATCGGGCTTGCCGCAGCCATGCTCCGGTCCCCGGTCAAAATAAATCTCCGAGCAGGGACCGCAGGGACCCGCGCCATGCTCCCAGAAGTTATCTTCCTTGCCAAGACGCACCATATGGGAGGGATCCACGCCGACCTCTTTGGTCCAGATATCATACGCCTCGTCGTCGTCCTGATAGACGCTGACATATAATTTATCCACCGGCATTTGAATGACCTGGGTACAGAACTCCCACGCCCACCGGGTCACCTCGTGCTTAAAATAGTCGCCGAAGGAGAAATTGCCCAGCATTTCAAAATAGGTGCCGTGGCGGGCGGTTTTGCCCACATTTTCAATATCCGGCGTGCGGATGCACTTTTGACAGGTGGTCACGCGCTTGCGCGGCGGGGTGACCTCACCGGTAAAATACTTTTTCATAGGCGCCATGCCCGAGTTAATCAAAAGCAAGCTTTTGTCATTTTGGGGAATCAACGAAAAACTGGGCAGACGCAAATGCCCTTTGGATTCAAAAAAGCGCAAAAACTGCTCTCTGAGTTCGTTCAAACCGGTCCATTCCATCTTACATTATCCTTTCAGGTGAAAATTTCTCCAAAGGGCAAATAAAAAAGCCCCTCGGAAACAACACGGGACGGTCAAACTGACCGCGGTACCACCCGAATTGTGCCGAAAAGCACCACTCATAGCTTCTCTTTAACGCAGAGCATACGCGCCGCTCCTCGCGGCGAAACTCCGGGACGGCTGCGATAAGGGTAGGCGAAGCCTCGCACCAAACCGGCTTCTCTCTGAAGCATACGCCGTATCGCTCTTCCCATCAGCGTTTATTGTTTTTTACCTGCTTATTGTAAAACATTCCTCCGGTTTTGTCAAGCCGAAACCATTGGCGTTTTCTACAAAAAGCAACCAAAAAAGGCTTTGCCCGCCCAAAAAAAAGCAGCAGGATTTTAAATAGGCAGAATCTTGTTTGTTTACACAATAAATTGGCTCTTTGTCAATAGTTGGGGTAAGCCCGAAAAAAATGAAGTCAGCCGACAGGCGGCCGCCAACAAGCGGCAGCTTGTCGGCATTACGGTTTTTGATGGGAAAACATATGCAGGATACGGTTGCGGAAGCGGCCAAAGTTGCGATAGCC
>CASFQZ010000015.1 GCA_949296825.1 uncultured Eubacteriales bacterium | reverse complement strand
GTCTGGATGATATAATCATCCCCGCTCCATTGGGAAGTCTGCGTCGTCAGCCAGTCCGCGCGGGCAGAAACAAAATCTTTCAGCTTCGCGACCTGTCCGTCCACCGTTGTGCCATCAGGCAGGGTGACATACAGCACATCCTTGTTGGTGATATCCCAAAGCTTATAGTTCATCGCAAGAGAAGCTGCCGTCTGCTCGGCATAGGTATCAATCCAGCCGCCGTCGGCTGTCATCAGCTCTCTCAGCTGCTGCATCTCTCCATCGCCAGACATTTTTGCTTTCACCGCGTCCCGGAACGATTCAATTTTCAAAAGCGCCCGCGAAAAAGCGGTTTTGTCTGCGCTGTAGAAATACTCGGGCTTGGTGATCAATGCGTTGCGGTCCACATCAAAGCCGATACCAAAGGCAAGGTCATTGTCCCAAACCGGACCGGCTAAGAATTTATCCGCATCCTCTGCCAGATAGAAGAAGGTGGAGGAATCGTAATAGTCACAGTTCTTCACAAATTCATTCAGAATATAGGTATTGACCAGTGACTCCATGTCGCAGTAATCATAGTAATATTTACCGGTTGCCGCGTTGTAGCCGTCTTCGCTGTAAACGGCGTCCTCAAACTCCTGCCAGAGGTTGGAAATATACATTCCCTGCGCATAGGTAAGGTATTCCGGTGTTTTGGTAACGATCCGCTGCTCTCTGTCGGTAACAAAACCGGTCAACTCGTCCGGATAACGCGCCGCCAATTCGAGCTCAAGAAGATAGGCGTGATGCGACGCACCCTCCGGATACTCCGGCTCTACCAGATTTTCAACATAGCGGAACGAACCGGCAGCATCGACAGCGGTTTCCGTTGTGCCATCCTTGCGGGAGACTGCCTTTACGGAAGGCTCCTCGTAGGCGGGGGCATCCTTGTTCGCATCTTCAATCAAATCATCTGTATTGGAAATTTCAATGCGGCTGTCACCTACCTCTACCTTTTCACAGAGCAGATAGGTGCCGCGATATTCCCCGTCAAAATAGAAATCAATCACTTCATTGGCGCAGGGATAGGGAATGCCCAGATATTCCGCAGCGTCAAATACGATGGAATTGCGCATAAAGGTCGGGTCTGCGGCATTGGCAAGCAGAATCCATTTTTTGGACTTTCCTGCCCCGTCGACCAGCTCCGCCTTCTTATCCAGCTTCATCTGATAAGGCTTCTTGTCAAAATAGAAGAACGTGGAATTGCCTCTGCCTTTCAGCTCGGATACTTCGCCTTCATAATCCGGCTCTCCATTGGCGGAAAGCATCAGTGCTACGCCGCTGGCGTCTTCGTTCTCTTTGCTGGCATCCACATAATCTCTGCCATGATAGATCGGATCGTCACTGGTATAAAACAAGGAGCGAAGATTTTCCGATTTCATCAAAATCAGCGCAAAGCTCTGCGTCGTGCCGTCCTTTGTGACCGTTACCGTAACGGAATGCTCACTGCCATCCTGCAGCAAAGCCGAAACATCCGTCGTCTGTCCGGCGGCAACTGAAACGGAAGTACCCTTTGCCGACAAGGTGACTGATTCTACGCCTTCCACAACAGAAAGCGGCAGCGCGGCATAATCCGCATTGGAGGGCAGGAACAAATACCATTTCCCGTCCCGCGCCGTCTGCGGACGGACAATGGCGTCCCCTTCCTCTGTCGTCTGGCTGTACACCAATGATTGCTCAAGCGGAGTATCGGCAGCAAGGGCGTTAACTGCGGTCATAATGCCGAACATCAAAACAGCAGCGAAGAGCACAAGTAGGGCCCTCTTGAATTTTTTCATAATTTTTCTCCTTTAATTGTTAGTTTTACATTTGGATAGAAAAACAGCCGTGAGTCACCGAAAAAAGCCGGTGATTGGCTACGGAAGAATAAAAAACCTCCTCTTCACTCTTTTATTAATTTGCGTTAATTTGCGGAATACGGTAAGTAGAGAAAACCGATCCACCAATTGATATAATATTGAAAAATTATAGCAAATAAAATACAAAAAAATGAACGGACTATAAAAATACGTAAAATATTTGTAATCTCAAAATATAGTAAAAAGATCGGATTCGCTTGCCAAAAAAGAAAAGATATGTTATGCTATCACCGGTGAAACAAATGGAAGCTTTTACAGACAGGACAGAAATGCTGATTGGGAGCGGCGCCATGGATAGATTGCGATCCTCTCATATTGCCGTTTTCGGTTTAGGAGGCGTCGGTTCTTATGCTGCGGAGGCGCTTGCCAGAAGCGGCGTTGGCGAATTGACATTGGTGGACCGTGATCGAATTGATATATCAAATATCAATCGCCAGCTTTACGCTTTGCATTCTACCGTTGGCGAATGGAAAACGGAGCTTGCGAAAGAACGTGTTTTGAATATTAATCCTGCCTGTCGCGTGCACACAATTTGTGATTTCTATCTGCCGGAGACACGGGAGAAATTTTTTGACACATCCTATACGTATATTTGCGATGCGATTGATACTGTAACTGCGAAAATTGATTTAATTGTTGCCGCCAAAGAAAAAGGGATTCCATTGATCAGCTGTATGGGAACGGGCAATAAATTGCATCCGGAAAGGCTTGAAATCGCAGATATTTATCAAACGCACACCTGTCCGCTGGCAAGGGTCCTACGGCGAGAGCTGAAAAAGCGCGGCATTGAGCGACAAACGGTAGTGTTCTCATCGGAAAAGCCCTTTACTGCGCAGGAAGCCGGTTTGGATCCGGAAACGCAAAAACCAATACCGGCGAGTATGATTTTTGTTCCTGCTGCAGCCGGTCTTCTCATGGCGTCGCAGATCGTGCAGGATATTATTTTTTAAATAAATGTATTACTTAGATAATTCTTTATCTCGTTTGAGAGAAGATTGAAATGCGATCTTCAGAAGCGAATCTACTTTATTCGCTTCCAGCGAACGAATGCCTTCAATCGTAGTCCCCCCGGGTGAGCAGACCTTTTTGATCAGTTCGTCTGCCGTGTCATCGGAAAACGCTAAAAATTTGGCGCTGCCCTCAGTCATTTTGGCAGCAACATCATATGCCATGCTTTCCTCCATGCCGGCATCAATCGCCGCCTGCGCCAGAGCGCGAATATAGAAAAAAGTATAAGCGGGCGCGCAGCCGCCCAGCACACCAAAGATGCCAATGATTTCTTCCGGCACCTGATAGCCGGTTCCGAAACTTTCGCAGCATCGGGCGGTAAATGCCAGCTGCTGCGCTGTAACATTTTGATTGCCGCAATAAGCAGAAACCGCCGTCTTAACATTGGCGTTCAAATTGGGGAAAATACGGGCAACCGCGATATGCGCCGCGAAGAAAGAGGAGATATATTCCGTTGTTTTCCCGGCGGCGATCGAAAGCATGAAAATATTTCGCCGATTTACTTCCTCCGCAAGCTGCGGTAGCAGCTCCGGCAGATTCTGTGGCTTAACAGCAAGAAAGATGCAATCACATTTCTGCACAATTTCATCCTGCGTCGAAGCGTTCACGCCGATTTTACTGCAAAAAGATGCCAACGCTTCTCTCTGTAAATCTGTGACATAAATATCCGTCGGACTCTCTGCAACAGATTCCGCCAGTCCACTAATAATTGGGCGTGCCATGTTGCCACAGCCGATAAAACCAATTTTCATTGTTCATACCACCTTTTCAGCCATCATTATAGCATTTTAGTTATCTGAATTCAATCGAAATAAAGGAGTTTTTTATATGATTCTGACTGTTGACGTCGGCAATACAAATATTACCTTCGGCGGCTATGAAAAACGAGAGCTTTGCTTTACTGCCCGGATGGCAACAGAGCACCGATATACCGCAGACCAGTACGCCGCAGAGATTTTATGCATTCTTGAACTATATCAATTTAAGATGAAAGACATCACAGATGGAATCATCAGTTGTGTTGTACCGGAATGCGCCTATGCGATTGCCGGTGCCATTGAAAAAATTTGCGGAAAAAAACCGCTGATTATCGGTCCCGGGCTAAAAAGCGGGTTGAACATCATGATCGATAATCCAGCGCAGCTTGGTGCGGATCTGGTTTGCGCTGCGGTTGCCGCGATTCAACAATATCCCCTCCCCTGCCTTGTTCTGGATCTGGGGACAGCAACAAAAATCAGCGTACTTGATCAAAACGGCGCATACCTTGGCTGCACCATTAGTCCCGGCGTGAATATATCGCTGCACGCACTCAGCAGCGGCGCATCACAATTACCGGGGCTTTCGCTGGAAGCGCCCCGCTCGGTGATCGGCACCAATACGGTTTCCAGTATGCTCTCCGGTACGGTTTATGGCACAGCCGCGATGCTGGATGGACTTTGCGACCGAATTGAAGCGGAGCTGAAAACACCGGTAAAATCGTTGGTGGCAACCGGCGGATTGTGTGAAGATATTGTTCGTCACTGCCGCCGCAAGATGGAAGTATCCCCTCATCTGATCCACGACGGACTGCTGCTCATCTATGAGAAAAATCGAAAAGACGGAAAGGAGTACAACGAATGACAATCGGAAATCTCAATGAATTACTGGAAGATATTCAAAAAGTTCATATCGGAATTTTAGGAGACTTTTGCGTTGATATTTACTGGCTTGCCGATATGACGCAAAGTGAGCTTTCCAAGGAAACACCGCATTTCCCTCTTCCGATTATGGAAGAACGGGTGGCGCCGGGCGCCGCAGGAAATGTCGCGGCAAATCTTGCCGCCCTGCGTCCTGCATCTCTCCACTGTCTTGGCATTAAGGGCGATGATTGGCGCGGTATGCTGCTGGAGGAAGCGCTCTCGCAAAAAGGAATCGACGCATCTCTGATCGTATGCCCTGAGCGGTGGACCAGCGCCTATTGTAAGCCGCTGCGCAAGGGGATATCCGATGTGATTTATGAAGATCCCCGCCTGGATTTTGTGTCTCCGAATCCGCCGTCAAAAGAGACGGAAGAACAAATTCTTTTACTGCTGGAGCATTTGTCCTCCTCGATGGATGTTTTGGCGGTCGCCGATCAATTTAAAAACGGCATTGTCACGCCGGCGGTGCGAGACAAACTGTCTTCCCTGGCGCAAGACGGATTGAAAATTATTGCGGACAGCCGGTATCATATTGCGGAATACCGGAATGTTATATTGAAGCCAAATGAATCCGAATGCCAAGCTGCTTGCGGCAAAAACTCCTCTCTTTCCGCTGAAGAAAATGCCCGCGAACTGGCGAGTAAATGTTACGCCACGGTTATTGAAACTCTGGGCAGCCAGGGTGCAATTATCACCGACGGCAGCTATTTACGAAATATTCCGGCAGTTACCATAGACGGTCCTCTGGATATTTGCGGTGCCGGCGACAGTTTTCTTTCTGCATTTGCTCTGGCAGTGGGTACCGGCTGCAATTTGCTTCGCTGCGCGGAATTTGCTTCTTTGGCGTCCGCAGTCACCATTCAAAAAATCGGGGAAACCGGTACGGCAACTGCGGAAGAAATTCGGGCGCTGTTTTGCGAAAAATTTTAAAAAATGTTGACAAAACATTTATAGCTTGCTATACTCAAAAAAACACGGAGGATTTAAGAACAATGTTGATGCACTATTCTAACAATCAAGATTTTTTCTGGCTTGACGGCGCTGATTTTGTTTCCGTCGGGCTGTTTCCGCTGTGTTTTCTTCACAAATGAACGCTTTTTGTGATACAAATGCTGAGCGGTGCAGTCGATTGGCTGCACCGCTTTTTTATATCGCAAAAAAGCGCGAATCGACCATTTGGAAAGAAGGAGAAAGAATGAATCTTATTCAAAAACTGTATCGCAAAGAAAAACGAAAACGACTGGAAAAAACTTTGGGACCAATTGCAGCTTATTATGGAACCTTTGATGAGGACAATCGTCTGCTGTCAAGACGCGGACAGGTGGAGTTTTTGACCACCCTGCGGTATGTAGAAAAATACCTGCAAGATGGAATGCGCATTCTTGAAATCGGCGCCGCTACCGGAAGATATTCCCATTATTTTGCCCAAAAGGGCTATGCGGTTGACGCAGTTGAACTGGTGCAAAGCAACATTGAGCATTTTCAAAAAAAGACGTTGCCCAATGAGACCGTTACAATTCGTCAGGGCAATGCGATGAACCTTTCTTTTTTCCCTGATAATACCTTTGACATTACTTTGCTGCTGGGACCGCTGTATCATCTTTACACTTTTGAAGATCAAAAACAGGCGCTTTCGGAAGCAATTCGTGTTACAAAAACAGGCGGGGTTATCTTTGCCGCTTACTGTATGGCGGATGCGGTGCTAATCCTGCATGGATTCGGCGGCGGAGAAATTCGTAAATTTATTGCCCGCGGTAAGGTCGACACCGAAACTTTTTCCTGCCATTCCGGTAAAAAGGATATTTTTCAGCTGATCAGAAAAGAGGAAATCGATGCGCTGCGCGAAGCTTTTCCAGTTAAGCAGCTGCATTATGTCGCGACAGACGGCTGTACCAATCTGATTCGACACGCCGTGGATCAAATGAATCCTGCGGATTTTGAATGTTATCTGAACTATCATTTTATCACCTGTGAAAGATTGGATATGAGCGGCATATCGGATCATACGCTGGATATTTTCCAAAAAATATGAGAAAAAAGGCTGCCGAGTTTGTCCGGCAGCCTTTTATAAGATAAGAAGATTATTGTTTTGCGCCCTCGTCAAACATTTCAAGGGCCTTAACACTGATAGCGAAGCAATCGCCGAGTCCTGTCAGATTCATATTGTCGTAGGAATCTCTTCTGGTGTGATAATAAGATTCCAGTTTATGGTTCAAACCGGTGATACCTGTGGCGCGAAAGCCCGCCTGTGCAAACGCAGCGGAATCGGTTGCGCCGCCCAGGGGCGGGACCCAGCCTTTTTTGCAGGGGATTTTTAATTCTGCAGCAGCTTCCATGAACAGATCGGAAACATCCTTATCTGCCTTGACCGTGCCATTCAAATCGCGATAGTTGGTCATCAGATATTTGGGATCATGAATGGTGTCATAGGAAATGATAAAGGTCGGTACATCGTCATAGTCGTTTTTGTGCTGCTCTGCCCATGCTTTTGAGCCGCGCAGTCCAGCCTCTTCGGAGCCGGTCAAAATTACGCCTACTTCAGTATTTTCCAATTCAATGCCTTCATCTTTCAGCGCTTTTAGTACAGCAATGCCCATATAACAGCCGGAAAGGTTATCGTTGGCGCCGTCTACTACACGGTTTTTATTCCACATAAAATACATGCCAATCCAGAATGGTACAAAGACAAGACCGCCCAGCGCCCATTTGACATATTCGGAATCCATCGGAAGAACACCAAAGGCGCCCTCTTTTACCGTGACAACAATAGAAAGAATTAAATAATACAGCGCTCCAACGATGGAAATCAAGGCGTGCCCCTCAAAACCGACGCCGCCGAGGGCATAATTTACTGGCCATTCCCACGCGGCATCCGGGTGACCATTGAAGAAAATGCGGCGTTTAACTTCTCCTTTGCACTTTTTGATTGCGGTTACATTATGACCTGTTTTTTCGGGAAACAGAAAATCGACCGCTTTTTTATAAAAGCCAAACTGTAAGAACGCCAACAGAAAACCCAAAAAAATCAAAAGAATTGAAATGATCGGCGCGACAAAGAACAAAGCAACGCCAATAAAAAGAAAGGTAAAGGTCAGATAGATCCAGCCGAAAAAGGAGCCGGGATGTTCCTGGAAGCTCTCAACGGTTGCTTCTTCGCAGCCACAATCTTCCTTGAGAACTTTTGCCATATACTCGCAGGACAGTTTTTCGCCCTCAGAACCGGGATCGCGGGGCGGAATGTTCTTGCAGATATGGGTGATTTCCTGCAGCATATATTTGGCATACATGTCTTTTTTTGCAATCAGCCGATCCAATTTCATAGATATCCTCCTGGTACCGTTTCGACAAAAAGGAAACAGTTTATTCAAAAAACATTAGTATTTTATCATATTACGATGGGGCAAATGTTGCATTTATTTGAACAAATCATGAAATCAAGAAAAATATACAACAGTTGATGCGAAAATATCAAACAAATAGGAGTTATATGTACAATAAAAAGCGGCAGACCGGAGTCTGCCGCTTGCAGAGGACATCAGATTGAAATATCCATTGCAATTTTATAAAGATTCAAATCGATATGCTTGGACATATTCAGCGCTTCATAAATATCATAATCGACGATACTTTCTTTTTGGGTCGCGACAACACGGTTGCCAATTCCTTGTTTAAGCAGTTCAACCGCACGATATCCCATCTCACTCGCCACGATACGATCTTTCGCTGTAGGAGAGCCGCCGCGCTGCACGTGACCGAGAATCGTAGCGCGGCTTTCAACGCCGGTCTTCTCCTCGATATAGGCAGCCAGCGACATGGTATCGTGAATGCCCTGATTGCGCAGCTTGTCAATGGCCCCTTCAGCAACCATGATGATAAAGTGACGCTTGCCGGTATTCTGGGTGCGGTGCATCCGGTCAATTACATCACGCTGCACATCGAAATCATTCTCAGGAATCAAAATGGAAGTTGCGCCGACGGCAATGCCACCGTTCAAAGCCAGATAACCGGCTCTTCGGCCCATGACTTCCACAACGGAGCAGCGGTCATGAGACTCGGTCGTATCACGGATACGATCCACCATATCCATAATTGTGCTTAGCGCTGTGTCATAACCAATGGTGTAATCGCAGCAGGCGATGTCATTGTCTATGGTTCCGGGAATACCGACGCAGGGGATGCCTTTGAGCGAAAGATCCCGCGCACCACGGAAGGAGCCGTCACCGCCGATGATGACAATACCTTCAATGCCGTTTGCATGACAAACATCCACAGCCTTTTGGATACCTTCCTCGGTTTTGAATTCCGGGCAACGGGCGGAATACAGCATCGTTCCGCCTCGATGAATGATGTCGGAAACCGAGCGGATATTCATTTCATACATATCGCCGTTGATCAAACCGGTATAACCACGGCGAATGCCGAGGACCTTCATGTTGTTTTCACAACCGGAACGAACGACCGCGCGAATCGCCGCATTCATACCCGGCGCGTCTCCGCCGCTGGTTAATACTCCAATCGTTTTCATTTTCCATACCTCCGATAAATCGTTTCGATCGTATCCTTAAACGCATCTATTAAACATCATTTTCCGGAAAAAGTCAAGTCTTTCCCCGGCAAAAAGCGCGAAAAGCAGGTTGAGCGCGTGAATTAAAATGGTCTCTCGTCAACTTGGCGTCGCAAACGCAAAATATCGCCAACTTCCAGCTCTCCGTTGCAAATCAGCGTCAGTCGTTGCTGCACCAGCTTGGCGTCTTCAACCGGGAGATGCATTTCGTCATATAACGCCGTTACGCGGATTACATCGCCTACCCTATTTGGGGTAAGTCGTTCTAATTCATCGCCGACCGCAAAACGATTTCGCTGCTCAATCAAATAGCCCTCCGCTGTTTTTCTGATAACAACGGCAGCGAACACACAATCAGAACGATAAATTCCGTCATTATATGGCGTTTTTTGCTCATTACCAAAGTAAAAACCGGAAGAAAACGGTCGGTGGCTGACACTGTGCAATTCCCGTTTCAGTAAAGGCAATACCACATCTTCATCAAGGGCGTGACGGTAGGCATTAACAACGGTTGCTACATAATTGGCTGATTTCATTCGTCCTTCTATTTTGAAAGAGACGACGCCAGCCTCTGAGAGTTGATCCAGAAAATCAATGCAGCATAGATCGTGGGAGCTGAGAATCGCGGTTTTTGCGCCGTTTTCTTCGATGGGGAAATACTCCCCGGGGCGCTTCTGCTCCATCAGGGCGTAGCCCCAACGGCACGGTTGGGTACATTCGCCGCGATTGCCGCTTCTTTGATTGAGATAGGAGCTGATTAAGCACCTGCCTGAATACGCCATACACATCGCGCCGTGAACAAAAACCTCAAGCTCGAGGTCTGTCGGGAGCCGCTGCCGAAGAGCTCGGATTTGCTCCAAAGTCATTTCCCTCGCCAGGACAATGCGCTTCGCTCCGAGACGTCCGTAAACCTTCGCCGCCTCGGCATTGCAGCAATTCGCCTGTGTGCTGACATGAATTGTGAGATTTGGTGCAGCCCTCTTGATTACAGAAATCGAACCAAGATCGGACACAATAAGCGCATCTACCCCGGCTTTTTGCAAAAACTGCGCATATTCCGGCAAAGCGTCCAGCTCCTGATCAGTCGGAAAGGAATTCACCGTTACATAAATCTTTTTCCCTGATTGGTGGGTGTATTGTACAGCATCCAGAAGTTCTTCGCGATTGAAGGATGCTTTTTCTGAGCGCAATTGCAGCATTTCTCCGCCGATATAAACGGCGTCAGCGCCAAAGCGAAGGGCGGCGCGCAGACTTTCCCCGTCACCGGCAGGCGCCAAAAGCTCCGCTTTTTTCATGGTATCACCTCATCCTTTGCCTCGAGCACACATAATTCAATTCACTGTAACATATTTTACCGTACAAAGCAATTGCAAAGATGAAAAAGATATGATAAAATAATGCAGACTACGGTAAGTTTTACCGATACAAAGGGATGAATCTTCCATGCTGAAAAATATTTTAATCCTTTTTGGCGGGAAATCAACGGAATATGATGTATCTCTCTGTTCCGCCGCCAGTGTTTTGCGTAATATTTCTCATGATGCTTATACAGTTTATGCACTTGGAATCACAAAAGACGGTCAATGGCTATTAAGCGACGGCGATCCTGATGCCATTGAAAACAACACCTGGCAAACCCGCAAAACACATCGCGCGTGGATATCTCCGAACTGTGGCGAAGGCGTGTTTGTGGAAAAGGATTCAAAAAATATTCGGATTCCTATTGATGTGGTTTTTCCGGTGCTGCATGGCAAAAACGGCGAAGACGGCACCATCCAGGGACTTTTGGAAATTGCCGGACTCCCCTGCGTCGGCTCTTCTACCCTTGCCGCCGCACTGACCATGGATAAAGCGATCACCAATTTATTGGCGGATTATTATCATATTTTGCAGGCGAAATGGCGCGCTATCGACCATTATACCTATTTGAACCAAAAAGAGAGTTTTTTACAAGAGGCGGAAGATGCGCTTGGCTATCCGATTTTTGTAAAGCCGGCGTGTGCCGGTTCCTCTGTCGGCGTGACAAAAGCCGCAGATCGCGCTGCGTTGGAAGAGGCGATGACCCTCGCTTTTTCGGTTGACGATAAAGTTGTGCTGGAAGAAACCATAAAAGGCAGAGAGATCGAATGCGCGGTTTTAGGCAATGAAGCGCCAATTGCGTCGGCGCCCGGCGAAATTGAACCCTGTGCGGAGTTTTATGATTATGACGCGAAATATGTCAGTGACAGCAAGCTGTACATTCCGGCACGGGTGGACGAGAAAACAGCACGGATTGTCCAGGAAGAGGCTCTGAAAATTTTTCAGTTCTGTAATTGCTCCGGTCTTTCGCGCGTTGATTTCTTCCTTACAGAGGATAATCGCTTATTTTTCAACGAGATTAACACGATCCCGGGATTTACCAAAATCAGCATGTATGCGAAGCTTTTTGCCTATTCCGGCATCCCTTATTCCGAGCTGATCGATCGCCTGCTGTTTTTCGCGGAAAAGAGGTTCCGACGACATGAACATTCCTGCACCGAAGAATAATGCCTTTGCCGAAATGTTAACGTATCGCACGGAAGACGGCGAACGGACACATGAGAAAAATATATATGAAGGCGTTTTACATGAGTCGGAAAACGGTTTTACCTTTACCTATCAGGATAGTCCGGATCCGGCGGCGCCGAGCAATATTCGCCTTTCTACGCTGACGGTAAAAAACGGATCTGACATTTCCCTGTGTCACCGGGGCGCTTGTCGTGCAGAGTTTGTTTTTTCTACGGAAACACCTCGTTCTGTTGATTATGAAACGCCCTACGGTACGGTCGTTATGACCCTTCATACAATGAAAGCGATTTACTCGCAGGAAGCGGACAGGCATATTTTACAGCTGCACTATCATTTGTTTTCCGATCGTCAGCAGGTAAGTGAAACCCACATGAAAATCGTTATAAAAAAACGGGAGGAACCCCATGAAAAACCCTGTAGAATTAGCAAAATTACAAATCAATGACTTAATCCATGGCGCTTTTGAGGCTGCCTGTGCCGACGGCTTGCTGCCCGATGGAGACCCAGCCCCCTTTATCATCGAGATTCCGGCGGACCGCAGCCATGGAGATTATTCCACCAATGCAGCAATGGCAAATGCGCGGATATTCCGCACAGCGCCGGCAAAAATCGCGCAAGCACTGCTGGCGAAAATCGATTTGACCGGCACTTATTTTGAAAAAGTCGAGGCCGCCGGTCCCGGATTTATCAATTTTACCCTTGGCGCCGCTTATTATAGCGATATCATCCGCAAAGTGCATGATGAGGGGAGTTATTACGGAAAGTCTGATTTTGGTCAGGGGCAGCGTGTGGTGGTCGAATTTGTTTCGGCGAACCCAACCGGACCAATGCATGTCGGCAATGCGCGCGGCGGCGCGATCGGTGATTGCCTGGCGGAGACTCTGTCCTGGGCTGGTTATGAGACCAAACGGGAATTTTATATCAATGATGCCGGCAATCAAATTGAAAAATTCGCCCTTTCTCTTGATTTGAGATATCAGCAATTATATAAAGACGGCGTGGAAATGCCGGAGGATTCTTATCATGGGCAGGATATTATCGACCATGCGAAGCAGTTCGCTGCCATTCATGGAGATGAATATATGCACAGGAGTGTTGAGGAAAGAAAGCAAGCCCTGGTTGCTTACGCGCTGCCGCTGAATATTGAAGGATTAAAGCGTGACCTCTTAAAATATCGTATCTCATATGATACCTGGTTCAAAGAAAGCACGCTTCACAAGGATGGCTCTGTCACAAAAGTGATCGAACGGCTGAAAAACAGCGGTTATACTTATGAACAGGACGGTGCGCTCTGGTTCAAGGCGACAGAATTCGGCTGTGAAAAAGATTTTGTGCTGGTGCGTTCTAACGGTATTCCCACTTATATTGTGCCGGATATCGCTTATCACTATAATAAATTGGCAATCCGAAATTTCGATCGTGCCATCAATGTGCTGGGTGCGGATCATCATGGCTACGTTCCCCGTCTGAAAGCGGCTCTGGCTGCCATCGGCTTGGATCCCGCCCGACTGGAAGTGGTACTGATGCAGATGGTGCGTCTTGTTAACAAAGACGGCGAGATCATCAAGGCGTCCAAGCGTTCCGGAAAAGCCATTACATTGGTTACGCTTTTAGAGGAAGTTCCGATTGATGCGGCGCGATTCTTCTTTAATCAGCGTGAGCCAAATAGTCATTGTGATTTTAATATTGATCTGGCGGTCGAGGAATCGGCGCAAAATCCTGTCTATTATTGTCAATATGCTCACGCGCGCATTTGCAGCATTTTAAAAAAGAGCGAGCAATTTGATCTGGATGAGATTTGCGATTCCGACTGTCTGGATTCCCTGACTGCACCGGAAGAGCGGGAATTGATCCGTTTTATCGGCACACTGCCGGATGAAATTGTTGCCGCCGCCAAGGCGCTGGATCCATCAATGATTACCCGGTATGTTTATACCCTTGCCTCCCTCTTTCATAAATTTTATAATGCCTGCCGCTGCAATACCGACGATGACAAGCTGCGCTATGCGCGGTTGACACTTTGCCGAACCGTACAAACCGTAATGAAAAATATACTGTCGCTGCTGAAAATCGGTGCGCCGGAGAGCATGTAATGAAAGGAGGCGCCCTTCCCGGGATTTTTTATGGATATTTGGACTGAAATTAAAATTACCGTTCCGGTAAATGACGCGGATACCGCCGGCGCTATTGCCAATATGTGCGTGCCCTATGGCATTTATACGGAAGACTACAGTGATCTTGAGCAGGGCGCGCAGGAGATTGCGCATATTGACTTGATTGATGAGGAGCTTCTTCAAAAAGATCGGGAGCACGCAATCATTCATATTTATATCTCCCCAAAAGACAATCCAGCTGAAGCAGTTTCGTTTATCACAGAGCGGTTAGTAAGCGAAGAAATTCCCTTTTCCATTGACAGCAGCAGCTGCAATCAGGAAGATTGGATCAACAATTGGAAAAAATATTTCAAACCAATTCCGATTGGGAAAAAGCTATTGATCCACCCGGTCTGGGAAGAAAAAGCGCAGGCACAAGATCGGATCGTAATGGAATTGGAGCCGGGCATCGCTTTTGGCTCCGGGACCCATGAAACCACAAAGCTCTGCCTCGCTGCACTGGAAGATTATATTATTCCCGGCTGCACCATGCTGGATGTTGGCTGCGGCAGCGGGATTTTATCGATTGCATCTCTCCTTCTGGGCGCTGAGCATGCCACCGGCGTCGATATTGATCCGCTGGCGGTTAAGACCGCCGCCCAAAACGGCGAAATGAATGGTTTTTCCGCAAAGCAGCTTACACTGCTGCAAGGCAATCTCGTCGATAAAATCAGCGGAACCTTCGATGTGATTGCTGCCAATATCGTAGCGGATGCTATCCTGGCGTTATCGAAGGATATTCGTCGTTTTATGAAGGATGGATCGATCTATCTGATTTCCGGAATCATTGACACCAGAGCCGCCGAGGTGCGCAGGGCGCTGGAAGCTTTGGAACTGCGCATGATTCGCCATGAAGAGGATAACGGCTGGGTCATGATGGCTTTTACACAATAATAATAAAGAAGAGCGGCATTCCTTTTGTGGAGTGCCGCTCTTCATTTTATCAGTTCCGATGAAAAAGTCGTTTTGTTTCATAATAAGCTTCACAGCTGACGCGAATCCCGAGACGCTTCAGGAGCTTTTCGTCTTCTTCGCTTAGGATCACAGTAAAATGCGCGTCGCTGCCCTTTAACAGGGGAAGCTGCTCCTGTGCTTTTTTTGCCAATGGATTCGTTAATGCGGAAATCGCAAGCGCCAACAGCACTTCATCTGTGTGGAGCCGGGGATTTTTATGGGAAAGATACTTCGTTTTTAATTCACAGATTGGGGCAAGGACGCTGGCATCAATCAAATCAAAGCGGTCATCGATATCGGCGGAAACCTTCAGCGCATTCAACAGCAGCGCAGAAGCGGCTCCGAGGGTGTCGGATGTTTTACCGGTTACCATTCTTCCGTCCGGCAGAATCATAGCGCCAGCCGGCGCACCGGTTTTTTCTGCCTTTTCCAGAGAAGCAGCCACTGCCGGGAAAACGGAAGCATCCGTGTGCGATTGATTCATCAACAGCTCAAGCTTGCGCAGCTCTTCTTCACTGCTTTTTCCACGCAGCAGATTGACGGCGGAAGTATAATAGCGGCGCAAAATCTCCATTTTAGAGGCCTTGCAGCAAACGTCATCATCAACAATACAAAAGCCCGCCATATTAACGCCCATATCCGTTGGTGAGCGGTAGGGAGATTCACCCTGAATCCGCTCAAACATGGCGTTCAGCACCGGAAAAATCTCAACATCACGATTATAATTCACGGCAGTTTCCCCGTAGGCATCCAGATGGAAGGGATCGATCATATTAACATCGTTCAAATCTGCGGTAGCTGCCTCGTATGCAATATTGACCGGATGCTTCAGAGGAAGATTCCAGATGGGGAACGTTTCAAATTTTGCATATCCAGCCGTTACGCCGCGTTTATGTTCATGATACAGCTGGCTGATACAGGTCGCCATTTTACCGCTGCCCGGTCCCGGCGCGGTAACGACAATCAGTGAATGACTGGTTTCGATATATTCATTTTTACCCAAGCCTTCGTCGCTTACAATATGCGCGATATCCGAAGGATACCCGGCAATCGGATAATGGCGATAACACTTAACACCAAGAGATTGCAGGCGCTGGTAAAATTGATTGGCGGACGCCTGTCCATCAAACTGGGTCAATACAACGCTGCCGACATACAGCTGCAATTCGCGGAAAGTATCAATCAACCGCAGAACATCATCTTCATAGGAAATACCAAGATCAGCACGAACCTTATTGGACTCAATATCCGCCGCGTTGATGGCAATCACAATTTCCAGATCATCTTTTAATTTGCGGAGCATCTGCATTTTGCTGTCCGGGGCAAACCCAGGCAGTACGCGAGACGCATGGTAATCATCAAATAATTTGCCGCCAAATTCCAGATAAAGCTTCCCGCCGAAGGCATCGATTCTTTTTCGGATCTGCTCCGATTGCGTTTTTAGATACTTATCATTATCAAAGCCAATTGGAAGCATACGGAGAACCTCACTTCTGACAAAATACTAAATTAGTATACCATACTTTTGTTTTGCTGTCGATAGATGAAATGTAAAATTATGCCTTTGCAAAAGCGATAAATTTGACATTGAATTTTTTGTCATGATTCAGAAAAAAATAACAGGCGTATTGTTTTCATTCCGACATAAGATAAAAGCGTGCCGTTGAAAAATATTTTTATCTCTGTAAAAATTACCTTTGTATTTTTGCTGTAGGCGGCACATACTACCCTTGCAAGCGCAGGGGATTGAAACGAAAAGGAGTGAAACACAATGGCGAAGTCCGGTAATTCTTCTCTTGTGCCCCAGGCTCGTGAAGCACTTAACAAGTTCAAGATGGAGGCCGCTAGTGAAGTCGGCGTTAATCTGAAGCAGGGCTACAATGGCGATCTGACTTCCCGTCAGGCTGGCTCTGTCGGCGGTCAGATGGTGAAAAAGATGATCGAAGCTTACGAAAACGGTATGAAATAAGCTGATTTCAAAAGGCGCTTTCGCTCGGCGGGAGCGCTTTTTTTCACATAAGAGCTTCTTAGGGACTATGGATATTCAGTTTGATATTGCCGCAAATATCAAGGCCGCCAATCGGAAAAGCTATGAACAAGGAGGTGAATTATGAAGCGATTGATTCAGCTTTCCCTTTTTTTGATCGGAATTTTTTGTGTATTCGGGATGAGCGCTGCCGCGGCAGGCTGTTTTTTATTGCCTGATTCCTATGAAATCACAGAAGGCGATGCCTTATCCATCGGAACATTGTATTCGATCAAAGAGAGAACAAAGGATGTATTTTCTGAGAGTAAACAGTCAGATGAGTCATCGGTCTATGAAGCGGAAGTCTCGGTTTTGGGAGTAATTCCCGTAAAAAATGTCAAAATTTCAGAGACGGCTCGCAGACAGGTCGTGGTATCCGGAACTCTCTGCGGACTGCGTATCTATTCGCAAGGCGTTACTGTCGTTGACACCGATACGCTTTTAACAAGTGACGGCTTGAAGCGTCCGGCTTTGGACGCTGGCTTCCAAAAAGGCGATGTCATTCTAAAAATCAACGAGATTGAAGTCAATACGGCGCAGGAAGTTTCCGACGCAATTGAACGAGCAAACGGGAACGTAATATCATTTACGATCCAACGAGGAGACACGCAGATCATACTGAGTCTGGCTCCTCAGTATGATCAAAACACTGGCACGTATCGTACGGGTCTCTGGTTACGAGACAGCGCTGCCGGAATCGGCACCATGACTTTTTACGATCCGCAAACCATGACCTTCGGCTGTTTGGGACATTCGGTCTGCGACGCGGATACCGGGCAAGCAATCAACGTTCGCAGCGGTGATGTTTTGACCGCAGTGATACAAGCAGTGAAAAAAGGCGGCGATGGAACAGCCGGTGAGATAACCGGCGCTTTGGGACAGAAAGTATTGGGAAGCATATACGAAAACAGTGAAAACGGCGTTTATGGCACACTGACCGAAAAGCCAACTGCCTATGGCATTTATCCTGTTGCAAATGCAGATGAAATAAAGACAGGACCGGCACAGGTGATCACATCCATTGACAACAACGGTCCTTGCGCTTATACGGTAGAAATTGAAAATGTCAATCTCTCTGCCGAAAATAAGGATTTGCTGATTCGTGTGACGGATACTGCTCTTCTTGCGGCTACCGGCGGTATTGTGCAGGGAATGAGCGGCAGTCCATTGATCCAGGACGGTAAATTTATCGGCGCAGTGACGCATGTTTTTCTGGATGATCACGCAAAAGGCTACGGAATATCGGCACCGCATATGATGTCGCACGCCGACCGTGTTGCTGAAGCAAAAGAAGCGGCGTAAATCAGCGCCGAATGATAATACAGCGGTCCTCCGATTTCGGCGGACCGCTTAGATTTTTATAATCGAATTTGCTGATAGGCCAAAAGTCCGGAGGGATGTGCCTCGTAAAAGACGCCGATGCTGCCGTCGCCAAGCAGGGCAATGGAGGAATAAGCGAAGAAATCTTTCGTTTTTTCTAAAAACTCGTATTCGCTCTTATTCTTCAATTCGATTTCTCTTACCGTAATTACCTTTGCGCCATCGATTTCGCACAAAGACAAAACGCCGTCCGTACGAGAGCTGTCCTTTCCCCGGTGACCGGAGGGATGGACGCTGACAAAATATTCTTTGTTTTTATCCATATCATCGGCATATTGAAAACCATTTTCACCGCAGCGCGGCAGCTTCAGTATGGATTTTTGACAGCGAACAGAATACAAACCGCAAGCCCTGGCGCGGGAGAAATGCTCTCCCCCATCTTTACTAATCGAGGTTGGGGTTTTACCATATTTCAGTTGTCTGCCCATGCAGACGATGGTTCCGTCCGAAAGCTCCATCAGCTGGGATTCATCTAAATTTTTAGAGTATTTTCCCGCCTGTCTGCGCCAGGTTTTTCCTTCATCATCCGAGAAAATAACAGCAGACCTGCCGAGGGCATACATTGGCATCAGAAGCCGTCCGTTTCTTTGGGGATCAGCTTGATGAGAAAGGCAAATCCCAACACCGGGACCGGTGCCGAAAAACTTTCCGTCCTTCGGTAATTTAACCATCGGTGTGATATCCGTCGGGCAGGTCCAGGTTTTGCCGCCATCGGTGCTTTCCGTCTGCCAGATATAGGAAGCCACGGCAGCTCGCAGAGGGGCAGCCTGGGTCTCCGGCGTAACATAACGTTCGCGATAGTGCGATTTCTTTACGGGAGCAGGTTTATCCGACAGCGCCGGCATATTGGTATTCAGGTAGATGTTCCCGACATAAATATCCTTTGTGTTTTCCGGATAAAGCGGCGGTGCTGCGGTAAGAAATTCCCCGTCGCCGTAATACAGATCGCCGATTGTTTCAAAAGCATGGGAAAAATCGTGCTTTTTTGGCAGATAATAACGGGTTTTTTGTCCGTCCGGATCATAAACAAATCCGTCTTCTCGCAGTGTATAGCAATTCCAGCCGGTTGCAGCATTCCCTTTTTTCAGTTTTTTGACGGATTGCTGATTGGAGAACAGCATTAAATACCGCTTGCCGTCAATCTCGCAATAGCCGTCAGATTTCTCCAATCTGCTGCGGTCATGAAGTCCCTTGCTTTCCGGGAACATATCAAACTGCATAATAATCTTTTCCCCGGAAACAACCATAACCGGATCCATAAAAATCGCGCTGGTTGTATCGTTGCCGCCCACGGGGGCTTTACCGCACGGCGGCGACACAACGCGAATTTCATCGCTCCAGGTTTTTCCGGCGTCTTCGCTGACTTTAACGGAAATGCCAATTTTTCCCCAGTCCATTCCGCCGGAGGCGCTGTCAATGGCGGCGATAATGTTCCCCCTTGCAGTTATAAGGGAGGGAATTCGATAATCCGGAGCGGAAAATCCGGATGGGCGGACCTTGTCAAGGAAAGAATAATTTGTGCCGGCAAACAGCACCATTTCTTTTTTCATAACCAGTCGCTCCATTCTTTGGGCTGCTTTATTGGGCTTCCTTTTCGGCGGCTTCCCACAAACCGTTGATATAGGCGGCGCCCAGGGCGCGATCGTAGAGGCCATAGCCCGGTCTGCCGGTTTCTCCCCAGATCATTCTGCCGTGATCCGGACGGACATAGCCGTCAAAGCCGTTGTCATGCAGCGCTTTGGCAATGGCATACATATCCAGACTGCCATCAGAGGAAAGGTGACCGCTTTCTTCGAAACCATCGGGAAGAATTTTAACATTACGCATATGTACAAAATGAATTCTGCCCATTGCGGCATATTTCGCCGCCATGTGCACCACATCATTTTTACAGCTGCATCCGAGCGATCCGGTGCAAAGGGTAATGCCATTGTGCGGATCGTCCACAAGATGAAGAAAACGGTCGAGGTTTTTTTCATCCGTAATGATGCGCGGAAGACCGAAAATACTCCAGCAGGGATCGTCCTCATGAATCGCCATATTGATGTTGCAGGATGCGGCAACGGGGATTACTTTTTCAAGGAAATATTGCAGATTATTCCACAGGTCCTCCTCCGTCATGGCGTTATATTCCGCGACAACCGCACTGAGCTGTTCGCGCGTATAGCTTGCGTCCCAGCCGGGCAGGGTTAAATCGCTATCGCTTTTCAGTGGATCTACCGCGTCAACCTGATCTTTATAATAGACAAGGCAGGTAGAGCCATCATCCCGCACATGATCCAGCTGCGTTCTGGTCCAATCAAAAACCGGCATAAAATTATAGCAGACGCATCGAATACCAGCTTCTCCGAGACGGCGAAGATTTTCGCAATAATTTTCAATATAGTGGTCTCTGGTCGGCTTCCCCAATTTAATATCCTCATGAACGGGTACGCTTTCAATGACATCAAAAGCAAGTCCGGCGTCATCTGTTTGCTTTTTCAGAGCGGCAATGCTCTCCCGGCTCCAGACTTCACCAACCGGCACATCATACACCGCAGTAACAATAGAATGCATTCCCGGAATCTGCCGAATCATCTGCGGTGTGATCGCATCATCGGGTCCATACCAACGAAAAGAAAGTTTCATTTTGCGTTCTCCTTTCAGCGGATCATCGCTTTTAGAAAGATTTTTTTGCCTTTTTTTACAACAACATAGCCTTTGTCAAAAGCCGAATGCGGTATTGATGCGAACATATCCGTGATTTTTACATCGTCCACACTAACACTTCCCTGCTTAATCAGGGTTTTTGCTTCGCTTTTTGATTTTGCAATCTGCATTTTAACCAGCAAATCGGCAAGAGAAATCGAATCATCGGTAAAATCAGTTTCAGAAATTTCGCGCTCAGGCATTTCAGAAACGTCAGTCGCGCCACCGAACACCGAGCGTGCAGCGCTTCTGGCTTTCTTCGCCTCCTCATCGCCATGAATTAAAGCGGTGATTTCGTAAGCGAGACGTTCCTTGACCGGATTGAGCTCGCTGCCTTCGAGCTTTTCAAATTCGCTGATTTCCTCCAGCGGGACAAAGGTAAGCATTTTTAAGCACTTGATTACATCTGCATCGTCGATATTGCGCCAATACTGATAGAAATCATAGGGCGATGTTTTATCGGGATCAAGCCAGACCGCACCCTTTTCGGTTTTTCCCATTTTTTTGCCTTCGCTGGTCAGCAGCAAGGTAAAGGTCATCGCGCAGACTTCACGCTGGTCGGCGCGCCGGTTCAATTCCACGCCGCCAATCATATTGCTCCATTGATCGTCGCCACCCAGCTGCATTTTGCAGTCATAGGTGCGCGCAAGATGCAAAAAATCGTAGCTTTGCATAATCATATAATTCAATTCAAAAAAGGACAAGCCGCGCTCCAATCGCTGCTTATAGCATTCCGCAGCCAGCATCCGATTCACGGAAAAATGCACGCCGATATCACGAAGAAATTCAATATAATTCAAATCACAAAGCCAATCGGCATTGTTAGCCATAATGGCTTTGCCATCGGAAAAATCAATCAGTCTGCTCATTTGCTTGCGGAAGCATGAAATATTGTGGGCAATGGTTTCCTGTGTCAGCATTTTACGCATATCTGTTTTTCCGGATGGATCGCCAATCAGCCCGGTGCCGCCGCCAAACAGCGCAATCGGGATATGCCCGGCGCGCTGCATATGCGCCATGACCATAACGGAAACGAAGTGCCCGACATGCAAACTGTCAGCCGTCGGGTCAAATCCAATGTAAAACTTCATCGGTGCGCCGGTCATCAATTCTTCTACTTTTTTTTCATCGGTAAGCTGCGCGACCAGTCCGCGCGCCTTTAACTCTTCAAAAACATTCATTGGTTCATATCCTCCAACTTTCTATCAATACCACGTAGCAAAGCAAGGGCGACAGGCGCATCAAGCGCAAAATCGTCCGTGCCTGCTTCGACAGAACAGGTCTCGCAGCCAGCCCGTCGAAGAGCCTGTAAAAAAATCTGATAATCATATTCATCCCCCCGCAGGGGATAGCTTCTTTTTTTCTCACCTCGGGCAATGGGGTATGAAATATGAGAATGGAACAGGCGCCCGCTCAGATCAGAAATATTTTCAATGCGATCGCCGGATTCCACCATGTGATAAAGATCCGCCAACGCGCCGACTCTCTCGCTGCCTGCCATAACAGCCAGCATCGCGGCTTCTTTGACTGTATTGATAAAATTACATTCCTGCGGACGAAGAGGCTCGATTACAAGCAAAACATCCGCCTGCGCAAAAAGCGGCAAAGCAATCGTTCGCAGAAATGAGAGATTATCTTGCAGAGCACTGGCAAAATTCATACCAGGCTCCATTTTTCGTGCGCCGCCGCTTCCGAACACAACTTTTTTCAGTCCCAGTGATTTTCCGAGCGTCAGACCTTTTTTGATATAGGCACGCAGCGCTGATGGATCGACCGTCGGACCGCAGGTTTTCAGCTCCCCCGGTAAAAAACAGTTAGCAGCTTCCACCGGAAGTTGATACTGCCGAACCAGGCGATGGAGCGTTTGTGCTTTTTCTTCCGTTGCCGTTGCCAGCATCCGGAAATTCGCTTCCACATAGTCAAAGCCGCAATTGGCGCAAACACGCATATTCTCTTCCTGCTCAACCGCTGTACAAACACCAAATCTCATGGGACCACCTCACAGTTTTTGCTTGTATTCTTTCGCATAATGTAAAAGCTGCGCCGCATTTTCCAACTGGGTTTCGCCGATTTCTCCGCCGCTTCCCATGCGAGCCAATTCTTTCTTGCGCTCATCATCAGATAATCTTTTAACCGTCGTTTTTGTTGTTTTGCCATCGGAATTTTTCTGAATCAGGAATTGTGTATCGGCAAACATGGCAAGCTGCGTCAGGTGTGTAACGCAAATCACCTGTCTGCCGCGTGAAACCTGATACAGCTTCATTGCAATTTTTTCCGCTGCGCTTCCGCTGACGCCGGTATCTATCTCGTCAAAAATCATTGTCTGCACGCTGTCACAGGTACTTAAAACATTTTTAATTGCCAGCATCACGCGAGACAATTCGCCGCCGGAGGCTATGCGGCTCAAAGGTTTTGGCGGTTCCCCGGGATTTGCGGAAAAAAGAAACGCCATTTGATCTACACCGTTTTCGTTTAACGGGACTAAAGTATCGCAGACAGAAAATCGAACGTTCGGCATATTCAGAAAGCACAATTCCTTTTGGACCGCTTCGGAAAAACGCAATGCGGCATCCTTACGAGCCCGCGACAGCTTCCTGGCTGCATTTTTTGCTTCATCAACAACCTGGTCAAATTCTTTGTTCAGCGCAATCAGTCGATCCTGCGAGGAGTCAATTTCATCTCTCTTCTGCTCAATTTGCGAAAGATATGCAAGCATTTCATCTTCCGTCTCGCCGTATTTTCGGCTTAAGCGGTTCAACTCGTTGAGCCGTTCGTCCAGCTCAAGTTCTTTTTGCTCCGAATATTCAGTGGTATGCCATTTTTCAGAAACAAGATTGCCAATTTCGGTCAAGGAGTAGGTGATTTCTTCCAAAGAGGCAGACGCGTCGGAAAATTCGGGGAAATATTCTCCCGCTCTGCTCAGTTGTTCCGCAGCCTGACGGACTGCTTCGGCAGCACCGTCCTTTTCATCGCTCCCCAGCAATAAATCGAATACGCGCGCCAGAATTTCCGCAATTTTTTTTGCGTTTCGCAAAACGCGTAGTTGTTGCTCGATCTGTTCGCGTTCTCCGGGAATTAAATTTGCAGATGTAAGCTCTTCGATTTGATAATCCAGCAAATCCAGTTTTTTCAGCTTCTCCGACTCATCCATGGATAGTTTTTTCATTTCCCGACGAAGCGCGCAAAGGGTGCCGTATATCTGACGATATGAGGCGAGCAGAGCGTCGGTTTGACCAAAAGAGTCGATGTATGCAAAGTGCAGATCGGCATTCAGCAGATTTTTACTGTCCATCTGTCCGTGAATATTTACCAGACGCTCTCCAAGCTGGCGCAGCAAAGCAAGCGGAACCGGATAGCCATTGACGCGGCAGCTATTTCTGCCGTCTCTGGTGATGCGCCGGGAGAGAATCAGTTCTTCTTCACTGTCATCTAACTCATTATCGCGTAAAATATGACGAATATCCTCCGAAAGATCACAAAAAACCGCCGTGACTCGCGCGTTATTTTCGCCGGCGCGGATCCGGTCGCGAGAGGTTTTTTCGCCCGTGATGCAATTGATTGCATCGATAATAATCGATTTGCCCGCACCGGTTTCACCGGTCAGGCAGGAAAAGCCGTTCGGAAAAGCGATGGTCGCCTTTTCAATCACGGCAATATTTTCAATGGTCAACTCTGACAGCATCGTGCCTTTCCTTTCAGAAATGCAAAAGCTTTTCCATTTTTTCTTTTGTCTGTGTCGCTGCGGCGGTGGTACGGCACAGCACAAAAACAGTATCATCACCGGCAAGTGTGCCGACAATATCATCAAAATTTAAAGAATCCAGCGCAGCACAGGCGGCATTCGCCGTGCCGGTGTGGCATTTCAGTACGCATATATTTTCTGCGCAATCCACAAAAATCACTGATTGGACGAAAATATTATAATACTTGGAATTGTGCTCGCTTTCCTCATCAGCGCTTGCGGTATCAGCCGCACAATATTTATACAATCCATTGGCAAAAGGACGCTTAATCAACTTTAATTCTTTGATGTCGCGGGAAACTGTAGCCTGAGTTACAGAAACACCGCTTTCCAGCAATTTATTCAGAAGCTCATCCTGCGTGCTGATATTGTATTGCTCAATCAATCGCAAAATTAACGCGTGTCTGCTCTTTTTCATTGAAAACCTGTCTCCTGTTCTTCCTCTATGTCGAATTGCAACAACATCTAATTCTATATTAAACCAAAAAATTTGCTCATTTGCAAGGGCAAAAGCACTATTTCTCGATTTTATTCTCCAACACAGTCCAGAATTTATCATTTTTGATTCGGATAAAATTTGCATAATGCTCGCATTTTCGCACGCTGACATGCCCTCCGTCCGGAATCAGTCGCGCACTGCCGCCATCGGCGGAAAAATATAGCGGACGACGGGAATCGGCAGGCGAAACATCAAGAACGCTTTCAGATGAAAAAATGACGCAGCGGGACGACATGGCATAGGGGGAAATCGGGGTTAGTATAATGCTTTCCAGCGTCGGCTCTACCACGGGACCACCCGCGGCAAACGAATAGGCCGTGGACCCGGTTGGTGTCGCCAGAACGACCCCGTCGCAGCGATATCGATTCACAGGGACGCCATCGCAGGATAGATTGATTTCGGTCAGATAGATTTCCGCACCGCGCGCAAAAACAGCATCGTTCAGGCAATGAGCGGAATACAGTACTTCTCCATCTCGAATGATGTCGGCACGCAGCATCATTCGCTCATCAATCGCATAATCTCCATGGATCAACGCGCGAAGGAGGGATAGTTCATTGGCTTCCAACCCCGCCATAAAAGCGACATTTCCGGCATTTATGCCAAGCACCGGTTTATCATGAACCGCAGCATATTTTGCAGAGCGAATGATGGAACCATCACCACCAACGGCAATGACCAGATCGCAGGAAGCATACAGCTGTTCGTCAGGTAAAATATTCCCGTCGAGCTCTTGACAAAAGTCACGGTTTCGCGTAGAAAACGCGTAGTCAATTTTCAGCGACTTCAATTCTCTGCAAATTTTTTTTGTAACGGTTAACGCGCCGGGTCGTGTGGTGTTTGGTTCAATCGCAGCCAGCATAGAAATCACCCCTTTAGAGAATCGTGCGCAAGACTGACTGTCTTATCGATATCGATGGCGCATTCCCTGCTGCGCTGCGCACGAAGCAATAACAGATACTCCAGATTTCCTTCACCACCGCGGATCGGAGAAAAATCCACCTGGCATGGAAACAAGCCGACATTCATTGCCTGACTAATCACATCGGATAAAACACGGCGATGAACCGCCGGATCCTTCACAATGCCGTTTTTCCCAATGAATTCTTTGCCGGCTTCAAATTGCGGTTTTACCAGGCAAACCGCGCTTCCTGACATCTTTAAGAATAAATGTATTTGAGGAAAAATATAACGCAGGGAAATAAATGACACATCACAACCGATAAAATCTACCAACTCCGCCTGTTGCGGCTGCAAGAGGCGTATATTGGTATTTTCCAGATTGACTACTTTAGGATTACTTCGCAGACTTGGCGCCAGCTGACCGCTCCCAACATCAATTGCATAAACCTTCCTCGCACCGTTTTGCAGCATACAGTCCGTAAATCCACCGGTAGAAGCGCCGATATCCATACAGACTGCGCCGCTTAAATCAACGGAAAAAACACGGAGAGCTTTCTTTAATTTTTTACCGCCTCTGCCGACAAATTCCGTTTCTGCGGTGGAAGCATCCGTCAATTGGATTTGCGCGTTATCAGGCACAAGGTAAGAAGGCTTCACAACACAAACGCCGTTTACCAGAACACAACCATTTTTTATCAGTACAGCAGCAAGAGAGCGGCTGCGGCAAAGATTGTTTTCTGTCAGGAATAAGTCAAGTCTTTTCATGAAATTTCATTCCATACGCCTTGAATCTCTTCTATCATGCCGTTAACATCCAAATGGTACCGATGCAATTGTGAAGCAACGCCGGCATGACACACAAATTCATTGGGGACCGCAATCTGATGATAGATTCCGCGAAACCCCCGGTTGCAGAGCGACGCGCCAATCACTTCGCCGACAGACCCATTTTTTTCTGATTCTTCAAAGAAAAAGACGGCGCGACAATTAAGCAGCTGTTCATAAATTTTCAAATCAATCGGCTTGATTTGATTCAGCTTAACAATCTTAAAAGAAATGCCTTTTGACGCAAGAATGCTTTTTGCTTCACAGGCGAAGGCAAATTCTCTGCCATATGCAAGGACAGCAATATCCAGCGCCGGGTCCCCGTAAATATCAAAGGTTTTGTCGGAAAAATGGAAATCATTCGGAAGCTCTTTTTCAGCGCCGCGCGGGTAACGGATGGCAACAAGACCATCCATATGATAAAAAGCCTTCACAAAATTTGCGCGCAGCTCACTGTAAGTTGCGGGACTGAAAATTGTAATGTCTGGAATTGTATTTAAAAACGGAACATCTAAAATTCCCTGATGCGTTTCTCCGTCCTCGCCGACAAAACCGGCGCGATCAACCGCAAGAATTATTTTTTGCCCCTGCAGGGCGCCGTCGTGGACAATCTGATCATAGGCGCGCTGCAAAAAAGAGGAATAAACGGCAAAAACAGGGAGCATACCGGCTTTCGCCAGGCCAGAGCAAAAAGTGACCGCGTGTTCCTCTGCGATGCCTACATCAAATAGGCGTTCCGGATACTTTTTCTGAAAGACGGCGAGCCCCGTGCCGAGAGACATGGCAGCCGTTATCGCACAAATGCGGCGATCTTTCGCCGCCATCTCTGCGAGAAACGTGCCGAACTCCTTAGAAAAATTATCGTCGGAAAAAATTGGTTCTCCGGTATTAATGTCAAACTCGGAAACACCATGAAAGGCGGCTGGCGCCTTTTCAGCAAAATCGTACCCCTTCCCTTTTATGGTGTGAATATGTAAAAGAACCGGTTTTTTTGCTTCTTTTGCGCCTTCGAGCGCATCGCAAAGCTGCTGGATGTTATGACCGTCAATCGGACCCATATAGCGGAATCCGAATTGCTCAAACATTGTGCTGGAATAAATCAGATTTTTGATATGAGTTTTTAAATTAAAAATAGCCTTGGCGCATTTTTTGCCAATCAGCGGAATACGATTCAGAAAATTTTCCGTCCGCTCCTTCAATCGAAAATACGATGGTTTCGAGCGAATGACCGCCAAATACTTGGCAACAGCACCGACATTTTTTGAAATAGACATTTCGTTGTTGTTCAAAATAACAATCAAACGAGTACCGGATCTCCCGGCATTGTTCAACGCTTCATATACCATTCCGCCGGTAAACGCGCCATCACCGATTACGGCAATGGCATAATTTTTATTTCCTTTAAGTTTATTGCCCTCGGCAATGCCCAAGGCCGCGGAAACAGATGTGCTGCTGTGACCGCTGTAAAACATATCATGCTCGCTCTCACTGGGGCGAGAAAAGCCGGAAATGCCGCCCTCGGTACGCAGGGAAGAAAAACGATCATATCGCCCGGTTAATAGCTTATGGACATAGGTTTGGTGTCCGACATCCCAGACAATTTTATCCTCCGGGGAACGAAAAACCTTATGTAATGCAATGGTCAGTTCAACCACGCCCAGATTGGAAGCCAAATGTCCGCCTGTTTTGGAAACGGTTTCTATCAATTCTTCCCGTATTTCTTTTGCCAGCTCTTCCAACTGTTCTTCATTTAATTTTTTAAGATCCTGCGGGGAATGAATCTGTTTTAAGTAAAGATCTTCCATATTGTCACCCGATCCGGAAAAATTCAGGAAAGGCGATGAGACAATTCTCTGACGAACTGCCGCAAAACAGTTGCGTCTTCGCCAAAAATATCCAGCGCATGAACGGCGCGATCGGTATATATCTGCTCTTCTTTACGGGCGCCTTCCAATCCAAGCAAAGAAACATAGGTGCTTTTTCCGTTCTTTTTGTCGCTGCCGACCGGCTTACCCAGAACTTTATCATCCGATGTGACGTCAAGAATATCATCCTGGATCTGAAAGGCGATCCCGAGATATTCGGCGAAATTTTCCGCCGCATCGATTTGCTCCCACGGCGCATCGGCTGCGATGCAGCCAAGAACGCAGGCGCATTTGATCAGTGCCGCTGTTTTACCGATATCGGTTCTTTTTAGAGCTTCAATTGTTTGGTTGCTACCTTCACCGGCAAGATCCAGAACCTGTCCGCCGATCATTCCCGCTGTTCCCGCATACTGGGAGAGAGCGTCAACAGCACGCACCACCAGAGATGGCGGCAAATCAGCGCTGGTCAGAACTCCGAAGGCTCGGGTCAGGAGCGCATCGCCGCCCAGCAAAGCGTTCGCCTCGCCGAAACGAATATGAGAAGCAGGCTGTCCGCGCCGCATATCGTCATCATCCATACAGGGTAAATCATCGTGAATCAGAGAATAGGTATGAATGTATTCAACCGCACAGGCAAAGGGCAATGCGACTTCCCGACTGCCGCCGCAAAGCTCACAAAAGGCAAGGGTCAAAAAAGGACGAATCCGCTTACCGCCATTGCGCAGAGAATAAGCCATTACCTCGCGCATCGGATCCGTTTCGTCAGGAAGATATTCCATCAACGCGCGGTTGACTTCTTCGAGGCAATCACTCGGTTGCTTCAGTATCATTCTCATCGCTCTCCAATTCCGTTATTTTTTGCTGCGCTTTTTTCAGACAATCAGCACAATAAGCAGAAAGCCTGGTCCCCTTTTCATATAATTTTAATGATTCATTCAAGGTAACATCACCATGTTCCAGCTTCTCAACCGTTTGCTGAAGCTGCTGCAATGCGTCTTCAAATGTCAGTTTTTTCATAAATAGGCTCCTTTACTATTTTACAATCCGCAGAGCCATCCCGTAAAAGCAAGCGGACCTCATCGTTCTTTTGTAATTGCGACGCAGAGGTTATGGCAATTTCGTTTTTCTGGCAAACGATATAGCCTCGGGACAAAACCCTTAGTGGGCTCAGCGCCTCCAGAGAGGCGACCAATTGTCCGAATGTTTTTTGCCTGCTTGTATTTCTATTGCGCTCCGCCAGCTGTAACCGTTCAAACAATCCGTCGCAAATCTGCGCTTTTGTATCAATTTCATAAAGCAGGCGGCGTTTTGCAGCTGCGGAGTCTGAGCGGGATAGCGACGCTTCACAAGCGGCTAAATAAACGGTTTGCGCTCGTTTTAAGCGCTGAGCTAACAAAAGAAGAGACGCTGAAATTTCCGACTGGTCCGGCACCGCAAGCTCCGCCGCTGCGGAGGGAGTTGGCGCGCGCAAATCAGCGGCAAAATCACAGAGTGTAAAGTCCGTTTCGTGCCCAACCGCAGAAATGACCGGAATTTCCGAGGATGCAACAGCACGAACAAGGATTTCTTCGTTAAACGACCACAAATCCTCCATGGAGCCGCCGCCTCGCCCAACGATGATTACATCGCAGGCGTGAAGATCGTTCAGTCTTGAAATTGCGGCAGCAATCATTGGCGCAGCAAGGTCGCCCTGAACCAGCACCGGCGCCAGCAGAACCTCTGCCATCGGCCAGCGCCGGCATAAAATATGCAGAATATCTCGAACTGCAGCGCCGGTCTTCGCTGTAACAACGCCAATTGTCCTGGGGAAGCGGGGAATTGGCTTTTTGTTATTCTCGTCAAAAAGCCCCTCACGGCTGAGCTTATCTTTCAACTGTTCAAACGCCAGCGCCAAAGCCCCGGCACCGTCCGGGAACATGGAATCCGCGTAAATCTGATATTGCCCGTCACGCTCAAAGACCGAAACTCTGCCCGTCACAACAACCTTCATTCCGTTTTTCGGCTGGAAACGAATCCGCGCCGCATGGGAACGAAACATTACAACTTTAACTGTGGATTTTTCGTCCTTCAGAGAAAAATATAAATGCCCTGATTGATAGTGGCAAACAAAATTTGAAATTTCACCGCTGACAGGAACTCGCTGTAATCTCGGCTCCGATTCAAACATGGATTTAATGAAAAAATTCAATTGAGAAACCGATAACACGGAGGCATTCAAAATATCGCATCCTTTATGGCAGCAAGCACTGCGGGTCCGACCGCATTGTCACTGCTTAACTCCACAGAAGCAAAAATCGTATTTGAAAAATCGGAAAGACTTTTTCGGATCAATGTATTTGACATTACACCGCCGGAATACAAAATCGGCAGCGAAGGATACGCGTCACGCAGGCTGTCCGTCATGCGGCAAAGAGCAAAAGCAATCGATTCGATACAGAACCGGGCAATGTCGCATGCGGGGGCGCCGTTTTTCTGCATATTCTCACATTGATTCTGGATACCGGATAAGCTGGGGTTGCCATTGCTGAGGGAAATTTTCGGTGTGCAATGCAGCTTGCTTTCCAAAGAAAGCGTATCCAGGGCCTTTCCGGCGGGAAAAGGCAGCCCCAGCATGACACCAACGCGATCGATCGCCTGTCCCGCTTTCAGGTCCGACGAAGAAATCAGCTGTCGACAGGAAAAAACGTTATCATGCGCCGGCTGACAAAGAACCGCTTCCGTCGTGCCGCCGGATACATGAAATGCCAGAAAATCATGGAACAAGAAATCCAGACGGTCCGCACTGTACAAAGCAGCTGCGATATGCCCGTGCTGATGGGTCGTCCTGTACATCGGAATGTTTTCTAAAGTGCATATCCCACGAATAAAAGAGACGCCGACGGTGAAGCAGGGCATATAAGAGCCATCTCGATCACAGGGGCGATCGGATACCCCGGCGGCAGCAAGAGAGACCGGCGCGCCATAAAGGGCGCATAATTCCGATATCCGCTCCGGCAGCGCCTGCGTATGGTGAAAGACCGCATCGCTTTGTCGAATTCCCTTCTCCCCCGCTTTCACCGGCAGAAAGCTGCGGCAGTGCCAGATCCGGTTTGTATTGGAATCATAAAGCGCAGTTGAAGTGGTGTAATTGCTTGTGTCAACACCAATATAAAGCCCCATTATGCGTTCAAGCTCCTAAGAAAAGCGCCGAGAACACCGTTGATATAGGCAGCATCTTCCGGCGTGGCATATTTTTTGGCGAGCTCAACTGCTTCATTTATAGAAACACCACGCGGGATGTCGTCAAAAAATAGAATTTCACAAATTGCCAACCGAAGGACCGCCAGACAAACCCGGGATAAACGATTTAATTTCCATCCCTTCGCAAATCTTTGAATGACATCATCGGTTTTTTCTCGCTCTTTTGCAGCTTTTTCTGCCAGAGAAACAGCGAAAGCATCGGGATACTGAACGTCATCGCTGATACCTGCGGCCTCTAAAATTTCACCGACCGATGAATCAGGATGAAAAATCTGCTCAAAAATTAAAATAAAAGCCTGTTCTCTGGATTCGCGCCTTGTCATAAAGCCAACCCCTGTTACAATAGTAAAATAAAACGCCCCCGGGACGACCGAGGGCGCAGCAGCAGTATGTAATTCAAAAGGAGCAACGCCGACGGTTTGTATTATTATACCAAACAAAAATAGCGAACGCAACCATTTCATTGCATTTTCGAGAAAGTCGCGCAAAGTTCAGAGTCTGTACACAAAGAGCTTTCCGTGCCTATTGACTTCGCAGAAACTTTCTCGCGGCTTTAAACAGTTATATCACAGACAGGATAGAGCCTTGTTCGGAAAGCGGAAGAAAATGGGGGCGTTCATCCGGTTGACGATTCGGACGATGAAGAGTCAGCATCAATTGATTCTCAAAAGTTCGGAAAATCATACCGTGCCCGCCGTCTTCGGTAAAAAGATGGGGTTGCTGAATCCAATGTCCGGTGATGCTCCCGTTGTCCGACAAAGCGCGGCACTGCGCATATTTTCCGTTAATGCCGGTAGACCAGATCATGGACAGCGCACCGTTCCGGTGGCGATACAGGAAGGGGCCGTCCGTGACATAGCGATCTCCTTTGTGAAAGGTGAGCCCGAAAGCATCAGAACCTCGAAACAAAGTAAAAGGCGCGCCGACGGGATGGCTCAGATCCTCGGACAAGGGAACCGCCTCTACCGTGCCGTTCAGAATTTGGACATGCTCGTGGCAGAAAACCATATAGGGAACGCCGTTTTCCTGATAAAAAGTACCGTCCAGGGCATACCAGTCCTTTGGTGTGATGGAGCCGTCGCTGTTCGGAACAAACCGTCCGTCCGGTGAATCACATTTCAGGATAGCGGTCCCGCGCAAATCGGAGTCCTTCTTTGTAAAAGTCGCAAATAAATAAAACTTACCGCGGTATTCATGGACTTCCGGCGCCCAGTTGACGCCATTATTCAAATCAAAATCCGCCGAATTTAATATTTCTTTTGGTTCGCTCCAATGGATCAGATCACGACTGATATAAACATCAAACCCGCCGGTCACCGTACCGAAATGAGAGGCTCGTGTGCCATAAAGGTAGTATAATCCATCCTTCGGCAGAATAAAGGGGTCGCGAATATGAATATCTTTCGCTAACATAGTATCCTCCTATCTGTTCACCGCAAGGGTGATGATTTCAAAGGGGTGATACGACAATACGTCGATTTCCTCCAGCGGTTCTTCCAAAAGGTTCATCCTTATCATCCGCTGCTCCAGAGGAACAGATCCACGTTTCCCATCTTGTTCCGAGAGACGGAATATTATTTTTTTGCCATCCTCTGATAGCTTGACCGCTTGCAAAATCAAGGCGTCCGGCAGCTTCACGGGCAGACGGAAAGAATCTGCCGCAAGCAGGGGGACATTATATTCCAATGCGCGCCGGTTGATCTGCGCCTCCAGGAAGGAGCCGCTGTGAGGCATAATCAGATAACAGAAGTCATGGGTTCCCTTATCCGCTTCCGGATCCGGGCGCTCGGTCGACCGAAGCAAAGAAAGGCTGACGCGACTGTTTTTCGCGCCAACGCCATATTTGCCTTCATTGATCAGCGCTACGCCGCCGCCGCTTTCTGCCATATCACACCATTTATGGTGACAGACCTCAAATCGAGCCTGCTGCCAAGTGGTATTTCGATGGGTCTCCCGACGAATAAATCCTGCCGAAGTATCGCAAATTAGCTCTCTGGATAAAACATTGACATCAAAAACTGCCTTTGCCAGTTTATGGTCCTCCTGCCAATCCACCAGATTTTCCACTTCAATGCCACAGGAATAGCGAAACAGCCGAATCTGTCTCGCCCAAGTGCTTTTGCCGACACCAAGTGTTACGGAAAATTCAGCGCAGCTGCCATCGGCTTTTACATAAGACAACGGCTTCACCACATGAACCGTTGATTCAACCGCTTCATAGTCGGACAAAATATCCCACGCGTCATAGTTTCCCGGACAATCTCGATAAATATGCAGCGTATTGAAATCGCCGTTTACCCATTCACGGGAAAGCGCACGATCCCAAAGGGAAAGGAAGCCGCCATCCTCTCCGAACCGTAAAACATACTGTGGTGTGGTCACGGTGTTGTGCTCGAAAACGAACCAATCAGCATTGTCACCGGCTTGTATGGTTACCGGCGCAAGAACGTCATCAGAACACCGGAAAAAGCTTCCGCGCTTCCCATGGCGGCAAAAAACGCCCTTTGCATCTTCAATAAAAACCGGCTCCCGGCGGCTGAAATTCAGCGTATTGATCCAGCGCTCTCCGGTGCCGATCAGGTGATTTAATTGCAGTTCCACTTGATGCAGTTCATCCATGGTATCTCGCCAGACGGGAGCAATATGACTGCCAGGTAAAATATCATGAAATTGATTTACAAGAAACTTTTTATATAACGTGCGCAGCGCATCGGCAGGATACTCCTCTCCCGCCGCCAATCTGGCAATGGAAAGCATCTCGGCATCGCGAAACTTAAATTCCAGCTTGCGATTCATCCGTTTCAGCAGGGATTTTGTGGTAAAAGTACCACGATGCATTTCAAGATACAACTCGCCGTCCCAAACGGAAAGATTCTGGTTGTTGTCAAAATTGCGATGTAAAAACTCTTTGCCGGTCATATGCTCCGTTTTCGGCAAGATGGAGAGCTTCTCGAAGCGGTGCATCAATTCGATCATTTCCTCTGTGCAGCCGCTGCCGCCGTCTCCATATCCGAACATCTGCATGGTGCTGCCGCCGGTGTCCTTATCCTGATACGCGTCCCAATTTTCTTTAATTTGAGAAGGGGCGTTCCAGGAAATAAAATGGGTCGGGGGAACGCAGGCATAGACTTCCGTTCCGTCAATACCCCGCCAAATAAAGTTGTTATGCGGAAAGCGATTGGTATCGTTCCAGGTCGACATTTTATTGGACACAAAATAGGAAACGCCGCAGCCTTTCAGTATTTGAGGCAGAATCCAACTATTGCCAAATACATCCGGCAGCCAGCAATTATCAACAGTCAAGCCGAATTTTTCCCGGTAATACATCTGACCATAAAGGCATTGACGCACCAGGCTCTCCGCCGAAGGAATATTGCAGTCAGGCTCAACATACATTACGCCAGCCGGTTCAAATTGTCCGGCTTTGATTTTTTCGCAAAGCTCGGCAAATACCTCGGGGTAAAATTTTTCCAGCGTTTCGTAGGTATAAGGCTGTGTATGCGCGTAATGAAAATCAGGATAGCGATCCATTAGACGAAGTTGAATCAATACCGTACGTAAATTTTTTTGAACTGTGTGAATTTTTCGCCAATAATACGCCAAATCCAGATGAGAGTGTCCAATCAAGGCAACACTGCCGGAGCCGTTGTAATTTTTGTTCCGGTAAATATTTGATTCGATATAGGCAGAGGCTTTCGCAACATCTTCGGTAGAAATCGCGTCAAAATCGATAAGATTCAGTGCGCTGTCCAGCTCACGGATGACCATGGCACTGAAATCCTCATCAAAGACACCGGACAAAGCGGCATCCAAAAGCAGGTCCAAATCATAGACCAAAGAAAGGATCGCATCATTTACGAGCGCAAGATATCCGCCTTCAAAAATCTGCCGGCACCCGCGAACGGACAGACTATCCGGGTTGCGCTCGTCATCCGGCTTGGAGCGATTATAACCAACAATTTCAAAATGAAGATCGCGACTATCGATATAGGGCGAAAGCAGCACCCGATCACGGTTCGGATCAATGCCGCCGACATAAACGCCATTGACTTTTATCACCATCTCCGCCGCTGTTTTCAGAGAAAACCAGACTTCCCTTCCCGACCATTCCTGCGGGATGCGGGCACTTGCGCGAATGAACGCCGTGCCATCCGGCGTAAAATACAGATCTCCCTTTTTCAGCGCGCGATAAGAATCGGTATAAAATTCATAGGTTTCTTCTGCAATCTGGCGAGCGTCCCGAATTTCAAATGTTGTAATCTCTCTTGTATCCTCAAGGATATGTCGTTTCAGCCACCCATAGCGAAGCTCGACAAACTCCTCCGGTCGCATACTTCTTCTTTGTACTTTGATGTGTGCCATGTCGCCGCCTCCTTATCCTTTATCCCAAAAATAAGGCTTTCTGCGCGTATAACGCAAGGTTACGGTTTTGCCGGTTTCACGGAGGATTTCCGACTCGATCCAATGCACACAGCGATCCAAAATCCTGCATTTAGAGCATTCCCCGCGAAAAACAACAGTTACCGTCTTATCATCCTCGCCAAGATAGCAAATTTCACCGCCGTCGCCCTGAATTTTCGGGCGAATCGTATTTTGAATATACTCCGAAAGCTCCATTATTGTTCCTCCTATTAAAAAAATGGCGGCAGAAAGCTCTGCCGCCAGTAGATCAAGCAACCATAATCTTACCGTCAACCATCGAAACCGTGATTTCAGTGACCGGCAGGCTTGCACCGATCATAATATCAGCAATGGGATCTTCTATTTCCCGGCGAATGACATTACGCAGGTCTCGTGCGCCTCTTGTGCCGCCGCTTCCTTTTTCCGCCACGGCAGTATAAACCGCATTGTCCACATTGAGCTCAATGCCCTTTTCTTTCAGCGCCGGCCGAAATTCATCAATAAGAATTTTTGCGATTTTCCGGCAGTCATCTTTTGTCAGTTGGTTGAAAACGATAATTTCATCAACCCTGCCGATAAATTCCGGACGCAAAAATTCCCGCAGAGATTTCATTGCCTTGTCGCGGCTGGCGCTCGAAGGGTCTTTTGCAAAGCCCACGGGATTTTCCTGCCGCTCGCTGCCGGCGTTGGAAGTCATAATTATCACCGTGTTGGCAAAATCGACCGTGCGCCCCTGTGCGTCATTGGTTTTGCCCTCGTCCAGAATTTGCAGAAGAATATTCATCACGTCGGGATGCGCTTTTTCTATCTCGTCGAACAGAATCACCGAATAGGGCTTACGACGCACTTTTTCCGTCAATTGCCCTGCCTCATCATAGCCAACATAGCCCGGAGGAGAACCAATCAGTCTGGAAACGGAATGCTTCTCCATAAACTCTGACATATCAAGTCGAATCAATGTCTCCGGCGCATCAAACAACTCGGAGGCCAATTGTTTGACCAGCTCGGTTTTTCCGACACCGGTCGGTCCTACAAAAATAAAAGAAGCAGGTCTTCTGACGGGATTCAGCTGCAAACGGGTCCGCTTAATTGCCTTTACCACAGCGTCGATGGCTTCATCCTGACCGATGATGCGCGCTTTCAAATGCGATTCCAGTTGAGAAAGGCGCTTGATGTCGCTGTCCATAACCTTTTGGGTAGGAATCCCTGTCCAAAGATGAATCACCTGCGCCAGATCATTGTCCGTTACGGCATTGTCCTGCGCTTTTATTTTGAGAGGCTCTTCCTTTTGCTGCAGAGCAAGGATTTCCGATCGAACACGTGCCAGCTCTTCATAATCGACATTATCCGTCTCTGCCATCAGATCTTCCTCTTCTTCTTTCAGCTGCTGAAGAGCATTTTCATTCTTTTCATAGTCACTGATTGCTTTGTTGCGCAAATTAGCACAGGCGCAAGCTTCATCCAAAAGGTCAATCGCTTTATCCGGCAGAAAGCGATCTGTAATATAGCGCTCAGCAAGTGTGACCGCACGATACAAAAGCTCGTCGGACACACGAACCTTATGAAAGTTTTCATAGTATTCGCGAATGCCTTTTAAAATTTCATAGGTATCCGCAATCGAAGGTTCTTCCACTTTCACAGGCTGAAAGCGTCGCTCTAAAGCCGCGTCCTTTTCGATGTGTTTGCGGTATTCGTTAAAGGTAGTGGCGCCGATCACCTGGATTTCGCCACGGGAAAGAGCAGGCTTTAAAATATTCGCGGCATTCATGGAGCCTTCCGCGTCACCGGTGCCGACCAAATTATGCACTTCATCAATAAAAAGGATGACATTGCCTTCTGCCCGCACTTCTTCAACCAGCCCCTTGATTCTGCTCTCAAACTGGCCGCGGAATTGCGTCCCCGCGACAAGCGCCGTCAGATCCAGCAAATGAATCTCCTTGTCCGCAAGCTTTGCAGGCACTTCACCCTGCGCAATTTTCAGCGCGAGCCCTTCCGCAATGGCGGTCTTGCCGACGCCGGGTTCGCCAATTAAACAGGGATTATTTTTTGTGCGGCGGCAAAGAATCTGAGTGACACGATAAATTTCACTGTCTCTGCCGATAATACGGTCGATTTGTCCATCTTTGGCACGAGCCGTCAAATCGGTACAATACAGCGTTAAAAACTTGCGCTTTGACTTTTTCTTATCTCTTCCGTGTCGGCGCTTCCCCGATTCTGGATCATTTTTATCTTCGGAGACGGTCAGTTTTTTTTCGCCGCCATCTTTGTTTTCCGACGGACGCTGCGGCAGATTACCGCCCATAATGCCGTTCAAAAACGGGATAACGGATGCGCCGCCCGGCTCAAAATCATCCCCCATGGAATTCATCATTTCGTTCATTTGCTCCATGGCGTCATCGATGTCCTGTTCAGTCAGCCCCATCTGGTCTATCATCTGACGAACCGGCGGAATATTTAATTCAAGAGCGCATTTCAGGCAAAGTCCTTCCTGCACCGATTTATTGTTTTCCATTTTCTGCACAAAAACCACAGCGGGATTTTTTTTGCAACGGGAACAAAGCATGGTTTTCATTCAAAAAGTTACTCCTAATACTTATTTTTTACTGTCAACAAATTGATTTTTCTTTTTATCCCAAGTGCCGTTTTTGATGGCTTGATGCCGCTCTTTAAGTTGCGAATATACGCCGGGAATATAGCTGGCAAGAGCAACCAGCGTCAAAATCGCAGAGATCACGACAAGAGCGATCATCACGCCGTCCGGAAGCGCCAGTGAAGGATCTATGGCAGAAAATGCACCGACCTCCGGACCAAAACAAACGACAATGATCATTACGGCATAGAAAACAAAGGTCGCAATTTTTCCATAAATTTCGGCAGCGCCCGGACGAATGCCGATCAGGATCATAATGCCGCCAAAGCAAACCATCAAAAGCTCCTTCGCAACAAAAACCAAAAAGATCCAACTAAAAGCGCGCATTAAATCGTCCTGCGCCTGGTGCATTTTCAGGAATAAAACAATGGCAATGGTAATCTGCGTCAATTTATCCGCCACCGGGTCCAGAATCTTTCCCAGCTCGCTGATCTGGTTAAATCGGCGGGCAATTTTTCCATCCAGAAAATCAGAAATGCCAGATACAGCAAGACAAATCACGGCGCCAACCAATTCGCCCTTGTAAAACAGAACAGCAAAGATCGGTATCAGTAAAATACGGATAAGCGAAAGAAGGTTTGGTACGGTCCAAACATTCTCAAACAGATAAAACTTCTTATTATCTTCCTTCATTATGCATTCTCCCATTCACAAGGAATCTTAACCGTTTTTAGTCTTCCGGCAAGGATTTTATCCATCAAGAAATGGATACACTGTAAATCGGAAAGAGTTTTTCAGACTCACAGAGATATTAAAAGTATTGTATCATAAACTATGTAAAATTTCTACTGCCAATCCGCAAATTTTTGAATCAGCAACCGCTGCGGCAAAGGAAGTTTCTGCCGACGGGATACAAATTGCAGTCAAGGAAAGAGCAAGAACAAACACAAGCAGTGCGCTTTGCAGTGCACCAAAAAGAGCGCCGAGCGCAATATTTGCTCCACGCAGAAAAGAATGCTTGACCAGTCGATTTAACAGCGAAGCAAGCAGACGAAAAACGATGCCAAGGATAATAGAGAATAGAACAAATAAAACACATTTTACCAGAAAAACAGCAATCGGACCGAGAAATGCACTCTCCAGCTGCTGCACATTTACAATGGAAGATAGATCCATCGCTGTTCCACCGTCCCAGAGTCCAAGCTGCCGCGCCAAATCCAATAAAGGGTCCGGAATAGAAGCGGCTATGGCTGATAAGTCAGCGTCCACTTGATTTTCTGCCGCGGGGAGGACGGAATTCTGAAGAAAAGAGAGCAAGCGCTCTTTGACAAAACGTGTATAAACGGTTTCGCAAAGCACGCCTGCAAAAAGCCAGGAAAGCACCGTCCCAAGCAGAGAGGAGGCAAAGGAAAAAGCAGAAGCTACAAAGCCTTTTTTTGCCGCATGAAGAATGACAAAAAAGGCAAACACAACAAAAATCAAATCAACGACAATCGACATATTATCCCTCCGCAGAATAAACCGTGGTTCCTTCTTCTGTAAAAACCGCAACAGGAGGCAGTGTCGAAGCTCCCGTCGTACTGGACAAGGGATCGTCGGCTGCTGATGCGGTTTCAGGAACCGTTGTATTTTCTGTCAGAAGCGCATCAATGGCGACGTGCGCCGTTGTGCTGTATACAGAGATTCCATTGGCAGAAAGAATATAGATACTTCCGCCGTCAATCAGGATGCGCTCCGGTGCATCGTTCGATACAATAGAGCCGACCACATCACCGGAAAAATTATAAACCTCCGTTCGATCCTCATAAGCCGCCGCTACATAGCGCGAGGAAACCGTAATCCAGTTGGCTGTTTCCGGCAGGTCGCGCGAAAACGTTTCGTTTCCGCGTCGGTCAAATACTTTGAGCTGACTTGCCTGTTCACTGCCATATTTTGTCAGAAGCAGCGCCATTGTTTTGCCGCTGCGGTCCATCGCATAGCGGCGAGCCTCGGAGGCGGTTAAATCCAATGCTAAGATACATTCAGCCTTGTCAGCAAAGGAAACGCCGTTATCTCCAAGAATCGACGCCATAGAAGAGCCCATAAAGTCGACAGACATGAGCGCGTAATCGAAATCATACGAGGCATAAGGCTCCGTACCGTTCAAATGAAACAAATGAACCTTAGAATAAACGGCTGCCTGCTCAGCGCTCATCACGGCAGCAGCAACCCCTTTGCCATTGTCGGAAAGATCAACACTGACAATGTATTCGGATGCGCACTGCCATTGAAACGCCAAATTAAATTTTTGATTAAAAACGACCAGAGAGGACTGGGTATCCGCAGTTTTCAAAGCCAGGGCATAATTTTTTTTATCGCCGAGGGCAGCAGTAATAATCGGTGCATCCGTTTCGCTATCATAAAGAATCCCGTTTTCATTTTCGATCCGGTAATTTTTTCCTCCGCGATCATATAGAAGTACGCGATCATCAGAAACACACATCGCAGGCGTAGAATAGTTATGTCCGTTATAATGCGACGCAGCCCCGGACCGTGACACATATAACACCGAATTGCTCGTCAAAACAGCCAGTCCGCCGTTGCAGCACTTCATATCCAAAACGGAATCTGCGTCAATTTGATAAATGTAATGCTCCCCATCGACGGTCTGCTCCCCCGCACCGCTCCGCTCAGACAGAAGACGGGCAAAAAAGAACAGCACCATCAGAATGATTAAAACAATCATCACAATCCGCAGTATTTCCATCGCCTTCCTCTGACGGCGAACCGCCGGACGCTTTTTTCCACCCTCCAAAACGTCCCAATTTTCCATGCGTGGCACCTCCTTTGATCAATAAAAAACTTTATTCAGATACAACCCCTGCGGTGGCGCTGTAATGCCGGCAGCTTCACGGTTTTTCGCAGTGATAATATTCGGGATATCGCGAGCGAAAAATTTTTTTTCCGCTACATCTAAAAGCGTGCCGACCATAATACGAACCATATTATATAGGAACCCATCGGCGGAAACGCGAAACAATACCAACTCACCGTTTCGGGTTACGGAAAATTCGCTGATCGTCCGTATCTTCTGCTCAACGGAGGATCCGCTGGAGCAAAACGATGAAAAATCATGTGTCCCAACAAAAGCCTGCGCGGCATCGTGCAAATCATGCACCGCCAGAGGGTAACGATAAAAATATGCTCGATTTTCCAAAAAAGGATCACGATATTTTGTATTGCAAATACAGTAGACATATTCCTTTTTTATACAGGAATAGCGGGCGTGAAAATCCTGCGCTCTTTCCTCCGCCTGATAAACGGAGATATCCCGAGGCAAATACGCATTTAACGCCGCCGGAATTTTATCGACCGGTATTTCTTTGTCCGCATGGAAATTACAGCAAAACATGCGGGCATGAACGCCTGCGTCCGTTCGGCTGCATCCGTGAATTTTAATTGGCTCGCAAAAAACAGACTGCGCCGCTTCTGTAATTCTTTGCTGCACAGAAATTGCATTGCTCTGCCATTGCCAGCCATGATACGCCGTACCGTCAAAGCGTAGAGTCAGCAAAAGATTCCGGCTCATATAACCGCCTCAAAAAAGATATTCAATACGATAACGCCCGCCAAAAGCAGAGCGCAAATAACATAAGCAAGGTAATCCACTGCGCTCAATTTCATAACGCGCATCCTTGTTCTGCCGTCGCCGCCGCGATAACATCGACATTCCATTGCATACGCAAGATCGTAAGCGCGGCGGAACGAATTAACAAACAGCGGAATCAGAATGGGGATCAATGCCTTCGCACGTTTTATGAGATTACCGCTTTCCAGATCTGCACCGCGCGCCTTTTGCGCGGAAATAATATGATCCACTTCCTCAATCAGGGTCGGAATAAACCGCAGTGCAATGGTCATCATCATTGCCAGCGTATGCGGCTCAATATGAATCTTTTTCAGCGGTTTCAAAAGTCGTTCAATGCCGTCAGTCAGCAGCGTAGGAGATGTGGTATAAGTCAAAAGGGAGCTGATGAAAATCAGGCAGATGATTCTTACGGTGATAAAAATTGCCATACTTATGCCGCCGGTGGTAATCTGAATGCTTTTCCACTGCCATAAAAGCTTACCGTCGTGATTATAAAAGATTTGAAGGATAGACGTCAATAAAATCACGAAAACAATGGTTTTAAGTCCTTTAAGCATAGTTTTCAGCGGGATGCGGGAAAGCAGAACACAGAACAGAGAAAAGGCAGAAACCAAAAGCAAGGAAAAAAAGTTTTGACAAAGAAAAATGATAATCAGAAGCGCAAAAACCAAAACAAGTTTGGAACGGGGATCTAAACGGTGGATCGGCGAATTTCCCGGGAAATACTGACCGAGCGTAATATCTTTGATCAATTGGCAGTCGCCCCCTTCAGGAAATCACGGATCGCAGTCGCTGCCTGCTCGACGGTAAAAATCCCGGTGGGCAGCGAATAGCCTTCGGCGCGCAAGCGCTCAATAATGCGCGTTGACTCCGGAACGGTTAGTCCCATTCCTGTTAACTCTTCACTGCGAGAAAAAACCTCCCGGACACTTCCCTGCATGGCAATTTTACCCTCATTGACCACGATAACTTCATCGGCAGTCTCAGCTACATCATCCATGCTGTGGGAAACGAGAAGAACAGTTTTGCCGGAGCGCTCCTTATAATCGCGAATAAAAGAAAGAATCTGCTTTCTGCCCCGTGGATCAAGACCTGCAGTCGGCTCGTCCAATATCAAAAGATCCGGCTCCATAGCCATCACACCCGCCATGGCAATGCGACGCTTTTGACCGCCGGAAAGATCAAAGGGCGACTGCTCAAACAAATCAGGAGTAATACCGACATAAGATGCCGCCTTGCGAACGGCAGAATCAATCTGTTTTTCGTCCAGTCCCATATTTTTGGGACCAAAAGCGATATCTTGATAAACCGTACTTTCAAAAAGCTGATATTCCGGATATTGAAAACACAATCCGACCCGGAACCGAATTTGATAAGCGATTTCCTTGGACTCGTTTACATTTTGTCCCTCAAAATAAACCGTGCCGCTTGTCGGGGACAGAAGGGCGTTCAAATGCTGAATGAGTGTACTTTTGCCACTTCCGGTGTGACCAATAATCGCTTTGATCCCACCTTCCTCCAGCGTTAAAAAAACATGGTCCAGCGCCGTTTTGCGAAAGGGGGTATTCTGACCGTAAATATAAACCAGATCTTTTACTTCAACCAGGCTCATTTCTTCCCCTCCCGGTAAGCGCAAAAAGAAGCAAGGAAATCCTCCGGCGTTAAAATGCTGCCGGGCAAACAGATGCCGAACTGCGCCAAACGATCGGCAAGCTTCGCGCTTTGCGGAATATCCAGACCGCTGTCAAACAGAACCTCTCGATGAGCAAATACCTCACGGGGTGTGCCTAAAAGGAGAATTTTTCCTTCATCCATGACAGCTACGCGATCCGCCTGCACAGCTTCATCCATAAAATGGGTAATTAAGACAACAGTGATACCCATATCACGATTCAGCTCATGTATGGTTTTCAACACTTCCTGTCTGCCCTGCGGATCCAGCATGGCAGTCGGTTCATCCAAGATAATACATTCCGTCTGCATTGCCAAAATGCCGGCGATGGCAACACGCTGCTTCTGCCCGCCGGAAAGCTTATGTGGTTCGTGCCCGCGGTATTCATACATCCCGACCCGACGCAGCGCATCATCAACCCTTCGGCGAATTTCAGACGGCTCGACGCCTAAATTTTCGGGACCGAATGCCACATCTTCTTCTACAATGGTAGCAACAATTTGATTGTCCGGGTTTTGCATAACAACGCCAACTTTCTCACGGATGGCATATTCCAGAGCTTCATTGGCGGTATCCATGCCGTCCACAAAAACTTTGCCGCTGTCCGGCTGTGCCATGGCGTTGCAAAGACGAGTAAGGGTCGATTTTCCGGAGCCGTTGTGCCCGAGAATTGCCAAAAATTCACCGCGGTAAATGTCAAGTGAAAGGTTACGAAGCACCGGCTCGGATTTGACGCCTTCATCGTCCCCGTCATAGGCATAGCTTGCATTTTGGATTTGAATCATGATTTCGTTATTCATTGCTTCTCCATATTGCAGTGGAACCACAGGGCAAGGCATAACCGCTTGATGTAACCGGTAAGCCAAGCTCTCTCGCCTCAACACTGCCGCCGAATCGTTTTACGGCAATAACGCCGAGAATATATTGCATCACGGCAGGTGAAAGTCCTGTCGTATAAGAATTAATCAAAAAGGCTTTTGCGTCCGAGGAAAGCACTTGAACGCAAAGCTCAACCAACGGATATATTTCATCTTCCAGCTTCCAAACTTCGCCGCCAGGACCTCTGCCGTATGACGGAGGATCCATAATAATGATATCATATCGGTTGCCGCGGCGAATTTCACGTTCCACAAACTTTCGGCAATCATCTACCAGCCAGCGAACCGGTCGATCGGATACTCCGCTCAGCACGGCGTTTTCTTTTGCCCACGCCACCATACCCTTGGAGGCGTCCACGTGGGTGACGGCGGCGCCGGCTGCTAACGCAGAGACCGTCGCGCCGCCGGTATAGGCAAAAAGGTTCAATACCTTCAATTGCCGGGACGATGCGCGAATCATATCAGCAACGGCATCCCAATTGGCAGCCTGCTCCGGGAAAAGTCCCGTATGCTTGAATCCCATGGTTTTAATGCCAAAACGAAGGCTGCGATAGGAAATGGACCAGCAGTCCGGAATTTTGTGGTAAATATCCCATTTCCCGCCACCGGTTTTAGATCGAAAATAACGGGCGTCCGCCGTTTGCCATCGTTTATCCTGTTTTGCTGTTGCCCAGATTACCTGAGGGTCCGGACGAATCAATAGGATATTGCCCCAGCGCTCCAAGCGCTCTCCGCTGGAGCAGTCGATCAATTCATAATCACGCCACTCATCAGAAAGAATCATATCATCAACTCAATTATCTCTATTCATAAAAGCGTCTGCTGTCCGGGAACCGGAAGGTCAAAATACCGATAAGCGGCGCCGGTAACTGTTCTGCCCCGAGGGGTTCGGGAGAGAAAACCGATCTGCATCAGATACGGCTCATACACATCCTCTATGGTAACCGCCTCTTCACCAATGGCTGCCGCTATGGTTTCCAAGCCTACAGGTCCGCCGTTATAATTTTGAATCATGGTCAAAAGCAGGCGGCGGTCGATGGAATCCAAGCCGTATTCATCGATTTCCAACCGCGAAAGCGCACGGCGGGCTTCCTCTTCCGTAATTATGCCCTCCCCCATGACTTCCGCAAAATCACGGGCGCGTTTCAAGAGTCGGTTTGCAATACGCGGCGTTCCTCTTGCACGGGATGCAATCTCCATTGCGCCCTCTTCATCCACAGCGATTCCAAGAATTCCGGCGCTGCGCCGCACAATCGTGCCCAGCTCCTCCGGTGTATATAATTCCAGTCGGAACAAACAACCGAAGCGATCTCGTAAAGGAGCTGTCAGCTGACCGGCACGGGTCGTTGCGCCAATCAGAGTAAAATGCGGAAGATCCAAACGTATGGAACGAGCGGACGGTCCTTTACCGATGATAATATCCAGCGAATAATCTTCCATGGCTGGATATAAAACCTCTTCGACCGAACGGGAAAGACGATGGATTTCATCAATAAATAAAATATCGCCCTCATTCAAATTGGTTAGAAGCGCCGCCAAATCACCGGGTTTTTCAATGGCAGGGCCGGAAGTAACGCGAATTTGCACATTCATTTCATTGGCGATCACGCCGGCAAGCGTCGTTTTTCCCAAGCCGGGCGGACCGTATAACAGAACATGATCCAGCGATTCCCCACGCTTCACAGCGGCATCGATAAAAATTTTCAGATTTTCCTTAATTTTTTCCTGCCCGATATATTCATCCAACGTTTTCGGGCGCAGTGAAATCTCCGTTTCGTTGTCGTTTTCACGATTAAAATCGGGCGAAACCAAACGCCCTTCTTCATCATTTTGAAACAGCATAATTAACCTCTCGCAAGCAGCTTGAGCGCGAATTTAATTTTATCTTCCACGGAAAGTTCCTCGTCGGCTTTTGCAACAGCTGAAGCAGCCTCGATTCTGGAATAACCAAGCACTTCCAGCGCCGTCACCGCCTCCTCAGCAGTACCGGACGCGGAAATTACACCGACTGCGGTCGCCGGAGAAGAAAAATCCATAGTCGCATCCAGAGATCGGGAAATTTTGTCCTTCAATTCCAGTACGATTCGCTGTGCAAGCTTCGGACCGACACCCGGCGCTTTGCGAATCTCTTTCGCATCCCCGGCGGCAATGCAAAAAGCCAGCCGATCCGGAGACATTTCGGATAAAATGCCAAGAGCCGCTTTGGGCCCGACGCCGTTCACCCCAATCAGAAGCTTAAAACAGGACAGTTCCTCACGATCAGCAAAACCGAATAGCTCCAGCGCATCCTCACGCACACTGAGATAGGTATATACCGTTGCTTCCGCGCCGACAGAGCCGATTTTTTTTGCGGTTCCGAAACTTGTCAGCACCTGGAAGGCGACGCCGCCGCAGGAAATGGCAAGGCTGCTGCCTTCCACCGCAACAACGGTTCCGTTTAAACTGTAAAACATGACTTTCGCCCTTTCTGGTCAGAACCGGAAATTATCGTCCCCTGTTATGATTTAAAATTCCCAGCGCAGAGGTTCCCGCGTGGGCATGGCAAATTGCCAGAGCCAGTGAATCTGCGGTATCGTCCGGTTTTGGAATGCGCGGCAGGTGAAGTAGAATTTTTGTCATTTCCTGCACCTGATTTTTTTCCGCTCTGCCGTAACCGACAACGCTTTGTTTAACCTGCAGCGGAGTATACTCGAAAATGTCGATTCCGCTTTTCACTGCCGCCAATAATGTAACGCCTCGCGCCTGGCTGACATCAATGGCAGTCTTTGCATTGGTATTGAAAAACAGCTTCTCAATGGACATGACATCCGGATGATATCGGGCGATGATAGCAGTGACATCATCAAAAATCATCTCCAGCCGCCGTTCAAAAGGGGTGCCTGCTTCGGTAAAAACCGCGCCGTAATCCACAGTAGAAAAATGATTTTTTTCGTAATCGACAACACCCCAGCCAACGATGGCGTAGCCCGGGTCGATTCCAAGAATTCGCATATCCGACCCTCCGACACATATTCAGCTTATTATAGCAAAAGTTTCCGTCGAATGCAAGCAAACAATGTATCAAATCTCTAACTTCCAAAGCAACAAAAAAGCAGCCTGGCATACAGTCAAACTGCTGTGAAAAAATTATCCTTATTTTTCTCTGTGTTTCGGCGGCTCGGGAATTGGGAAATTCACATCCACAGTAAAACAGCCGACCGTTTTATGGTAACAATAGGCGCCGGGCGGCAATGGATCATAATAATCACTTAAGCAAATCTCATAATCCATCATGTCACCAGGGGCGATAAAATAGGATGCTCCGGAATAAGCATGATGCTCTTTCATTGGCACGGTAAGCACATTCTCCGCCTTTTTTTGCGAAAGATACCCCTCGGTATTATAGCAAACCTCGGCGGTCGTATCATTTTTGATGGTAAATTTCAGATATTGCTTCCCTTCGCGTTCAAAATACTGAATATAATCAGCCGTCAACGCTTCAATTTTCTCCTTCTTAAAAAGCTCTTTCAGTTTGCCGGAGGATAAGAACATGACAAACCAGAATAGCGCAGAAAACAGCAGCTTAAGTACCATGCTTTTCATCAGGCATTCCCCCTAACAAATTAAACTATAGCATATTTATTCCCGGTTTTCAAGGAAATATTTGCCGGACCATGAAATCTGCGATCAAAAGATAACAACGGCGTTTGTCGGTTTGACAAACGCCGTTGACAAATTTACCTATCGCTTATTCTTCCGAACCGTACAGAGCAACCAACTTCAGCAGATGCGCATACTTATCCTTTGCAAACTCTTCGGATTTTTCATAGAGCGCTTCCGCTCTATCCGGGAAGGTCCTTTGCAGGGAGGTATAGCGTGTCTCATTCATGATGAAGTCGCGATAACTCGCGGTCGGCGCCTTGCTGTCGATGGTCAGCGGGTTCTTGCCTTCAGCAGCCAATTCGGGGTTGAAGCGGAAATTGTTCCAGTACCCGGCAGCAACCGCTTTTTTCTCTTCGGCAATGTTATTGGCAAGACCGCCCTTGATGCCATGGTTGATACAGGGAGCATAGCAAATAACGATGGAGGGTCCTTTATATGCTTCAGCTTCTTTCAGCGCCTTGATGCACTGATTCGGGTCCGCACCAAGCGCGACCTGTGCGACATAAACATAGCCATAGCTCATCGCAATCTGCGCCAGATCTTTCTTCTTGACGGTTTTGCCCTTGGCAGCAAACTTGGCGACCGCACCGGTCGGTGTGGATTTAGAAGCCTGTCCGCCGGTGTTGGAGTAGACCTCGGTATCGAATACCAGAATATTGACATCCTCATTCTGGGCGATTACATGATCCAGACCGCCAAAACCGATATCATATGCCCAACCGTCGCCGCCAAAGATCCACTGAGACTTTTTGGCAAGATAATCGGAATCGGTCAGAATCTCATCGGCGACCGCTTTGCAGGCAGCAGAATCGAAGGTATAGGCTTTCAGAGCCGCAGTCAAAGCCTCCGCAGGCGCAGCATTGGTGGTGCTGTCATCCATGGTGGAAAGCCAGGCATCGCAGGCGGCTTTCAGCTCATCGGATGCCTTGTCGCAATCCTTGAGCATGGCAACTTTTTCCGCCAGTCGAGCGCGGATCTGGTTATTCGCCAGCATCATACCGAAACCATATTCGGCGTTATCTTCAAACAAGGAGTTAGCCCAAGCGGGACCCTTGCCTTCCTTATTGACCGTATAGGGCGTGCTCGGCGCGCTGCCACCCCAAATCGAGGAACAGCCGGTAGCATTGGCGATATACATTCTATCACCGAACAGCTGGGTAACGAGCTTCGCATAAGGAGTTTCACCGCATCCGCCGCAAGCGCCGGAGAACTCGAGCAACGGTTGATTGAGCTGACTGGATTTAATCAACTGCTTGGCAAACTTGTCTTTCGCTTCCTGCTTGGCAGGGACGGTGGTACCGTAATCAAAGACAGCCTGCTGATCTTCCTGAGATGCCAGAGAAGTCATGGTCAATGCCTTCGTCGGGCAGACATTGGCGCAGGAGCCGCAGCCGGTGCAATCCAGAACGGAAACGGTCATGACATATTTATAGCCCGGCAGCTGCTTTGCGTCGGTGATATGTGCCTGTGCGGGAGCAGCAGCGGCTTCGTCTTCGGTCATAATCACCGGACGAAGAACGGCGTGAGGGCAAACCAGCGAGCACAGATGACACTGAACGCACTTGGCGGGATCCCAGGTGGGGACATCCACAGCTACGCCGCGCTTCTCAAAAGCGGCAGAGCCCTGGGGGAAGGTGCCATCCGCCGCATGAACAAAGGTAGAAACCGGCAGAGCGTCACCCTTCTGCTCATTGATGGGATCAAGGATGTTTTTGACGAAATCAACCATCTCGGGGCGAGAGGAAACAACGGTCTTTTCTACAACGGTGCTCTCAGCCTTTGCCCAGGAAGCGGGAACCTCGACTTTGACCGCGCTGTTGGCGCCTCTGTCAATGGCGTCATGGTTCATCTTAACAATCTCTTCGCCCTTTTTGCTGAAGGAACGGGTCGCGGCGTCTTTCATCAGCTGATTGGCTTTATCCGCAGGGATGATGCCGGTCAGATTGAAGAAAGCGGATTGCAGCACCGTATTGGTTCTGCCGCGCAAACCAAGTTCTTTAGCGATGGAAATCGCGTCGATAATATAGAGATTGACCTTATGCTCGGCAATATATTTTTTCATATGGCCGGGCAGTTCCTTATCCAGCTCTTCGGGCGTCCACTGGCAGTTCAAAAGGAATGTACCGCCGTCTTTCAGATCTTCCACCATGTTGTATTTAGTAACATAGGAAGGATTGGAGCAGGCAACGAAATCGGCACTATTGATATAGTAAGTGGATGTGATCGGATTTTTTCCGAAACGAAGATGCGAAACGGTCAAACCGCCGGATTTCTTGGAGTCATAGGCGAAATAACCTTGGGCGTACATATCGGTATTATCGCCGATGATCTTAATGGTGTTCTGGTTCGCACCAACGGTGCCGTCGGAGCCAAGTCCCCAGAATTTGCAGGAATAGGTACCCGCAGGCGTGGTATCGGCAAAGGGAACGATGGGCAGAGACAGATGGGTCACATCATCGTCAATGCCGATGGTGAAGCGCTTCTTCGGCTCGGCAGCATCCATATTGGTATAAACCGCAGCAATGCAGGCAGGATTGGTATCCTTGGAGCCGAGACCGTATCTGCCGCCATAAACGGGAACATCCTTGAACTCAGAATCATGCAGAGCGGCAACAACGTCAAGATACAGGGGTTCACCCAGAGAGCCGGGCTCTTTGGTACGATCCAGAACGGAGATGCATTTTACACTCTTAGGCATAACTGCAAGAAGGTGTTTCACAGAGAAAGGTCTGTACAGGCGGACTGTAATCAGACCGGTCTTCTGCCCCTGGGCGTTGAGATAGTCAACGGTCTCTTTAATAGTATCACAGACAGAGCCCATGGCGATGATGACCTTTTCGGCATCGGGCGCGCCGTAATAATTAAAGAGCTTATAGTTGGTGCCGATGCGCTTATTAACTTCTTCCATATACTTTTCGGTTACATCGACAACATTTTCATAATAGGGATTGCAGGCCTCGCGCGCCTGGAAGAAAATATCAGGGTTCTGCGCGGAGCCGCGAAGAACAGGATGCTCAGGATTCAGAGCTCTGCGGCGGAAGTCGTTGACAGCGTCGAAATCGACCATGCTCTTCAGCTCGTCATAATCCCAAACTTCGATTTTTTGAATCTCATGGGAGGTACGGAAACCATCAAAGAAATGAAGGAACGGCACGCGGCTCTTAATGGTGGACAGATGCGCCACTGCGCCCAGATCCATAACTTCCTGCACATTACCGGAGCAAAGCATGGCATAACCGGTCTGGCGGCAGGCATAAACATCGGAATGGTCGCCGAAAATGTTCAGCGCATGAGACGCAACACAGCGCGCAGAAACATCAATCACACCGGGGAGCAGCTCACCCGCAATCTTATACATATTGGGGATCATCAAAAGAAGACCCTGCGATGCGGTATAAGTTGTGGTAAGAGCGCCGGCAGCAAGGGAGCCGTGAACGGCACCTGCAGCGCCGCCTTCAGACTGCATTTCAGCAACCTTGACGGTCTGACCGAAAATGTTCTTAACACCCTTTGCAGCCATCTGATCCGTTTCTTCCGCCATATCGGAAGAAGGCGTGATCGGGTAAATGGCAGCTACTTCGGTAAACGCGTAGGACACATATGCCGCTGCGGCGTTACCTTTCATGGTTTTCATTTTTCTTGCCATAAGCTGACAAATCCTCCTTGAGAGAAAAATTGTTGATACGCCAATACTGCCGGGAGCGCCGACAGGCAATCTCTGCGAAAGACCGCTGTCATCTTTGGACATGACAAGACAGCCGCAATCCGCATTCCATTGCAACAATTAGTATTTTAGCACTCTTGAAGGCGAATGTAAATATAAAAATTCAATAAATGGTGAAAAAATACAGATTGGTTTTGGCGTAAAATTAGTATATTTTTCAGAATCATACGGAAGAACGGTGAAATTTTTGGGCAACTGTATAAAGATGAAAAAAATCGGCAAAGTTCTTGCATATATATACAGTTTATGCTATAATTCAAGCTAAATTTGCAGATATGATTCGACTGTAAGCCGAAGCAGAACGCATTTTCAATTTTAATCGGAAGGACAGATAGCCATGAACGAGTATCTTGCAAAAGTGATCGCCAAGGTCAAAGAAAAGAATGCAGCGGAGCCTGAATTCATCCAGACCGTCGAGGAAGTGCTCACTTCCCTCTCCCCGGTGTTTGACAGGCATCCGGAATATGAAAAGGCAAATATTGCCGAGCGCATTACCGAGCCGGAGCGCCAGATCATCTTCCGTGTACCGTGGATTGACGATGAGGGGAATTTCCGGGTCAACCGCGGTTTCCGCATTCAATTCAGCAGTGTGATCGGACCTTATAAAGGGGGGCTGCGCTTCCATCCTTCGGTATACATCGGCACGGTGAAATTCCTTGGGTTTGAGCAGATTTTCAAAAACAGTCTGACCGGACTGCCCATCGGCGGCGGCAAAGGCGGCTCTGATTTTGATCCCAAAGGCAAGAGTGACGCGGAAATCATGCGGTTCTGTCAAAGCTTTATGACGGAGCTTTACCGTCATATCGGTCCGGATACCGACGTACCCGCCGGTGATATCGGCGTTGGTGCAAGAGAGGTCGGCTATCTGTACGGTCAGTATAAGCGCATCACCGGCGCGAGTCTGCAGGGCGTTTTGACCGGCAAGGGATTGGGTTACGGCGGTTCGCTGATTCGCCCCGAGGCGACCGGCTACGGCGCGATTTATTATCTTGAAAGAATGCTGCAGCATTTTAATGAGATTGTCAAGGGCAAGACCGTTGTGCTTTCCGGTTACGGCAATGTAACCTGGGGTGCGATTAAAAAACTGGTGGAGCTGGGCGCAAAGCCTGTTACCATTTCCGGCTCGAAGGGTTATGTTTACGATAAAGACGGCGTTGTGACCGATGAAAAAATCGATTATCTTCTGGTCATGCGCGCAAAGGGTCACGGCAATGTGCTGAAGGAGTATGCCGACAAATTCGGCGCCGAGTATCACGAGGGTGAAAAACCCTGGAGCGTAAAGGGCGACATTGTCATGCCCTGCGCAACGCAGAATGAAGTCGACATCAAAGATGCCGAAACCATTGTTAACAACGGAACAAAGTATTATCTGGAATGTTCCAATATGTCTACCACAAACGAAGCTCTGGAATATTTGCAGAAGAAGCTGGTGGTCGCCCCCTCCAAGGCAGTCAATGCCGGCGGCGTTGCGGTTTCCGCGCTGGAAATGAGCCAGAACTCCACCAGAAATATGTGGAGCGGCGAGCAGGTCGATCACAAGCTGAAAGAGATCATGATCAATATCCATGATTCCTCCGCTGCCGCGTCCGAAGAATACGGCATGGGCTACGACCTGATCGCAGGTGCCAATATCGCGGGCTTTACCAAGGTAGCAGATGCGATGTTGGAACAGGGTTTAGTATAAGCCGTTCGCGAAAAGAAAGGTAACGATAAAAAATCCTTCTATCTGGCAATATGTCATTTAGAAGGATTTTTACTGTCTTTACACAATCTCATATACCGATGCAGAGCGCATCGACGTGTGCCGGAAACGGGATCAAAGCTTTGGAATAACGAATATAAGAGATTTTCTCTTCCTCCCCCACCACCATACATGCCGTTCGGCATACGCCGGTTCGGCATAAGCTCATTGCAGCAATCAAGACAGCTTACAAGCCCTGATTTTGCTAACACATCTTTCGTGATTCCCCTGGCAACGCATGTCTTAGCCGTGACCCGGCAGCAGCGGTCGCCACAAAACGCTGTCAGCCTCACCAGGTCTTTTTCGATTCCCAGCTTCTGCATACCCCTCTTGTGAATCCTTGAGGGATAAGCCTGCCGGTCTTGCCCCGTCAACCTGTCTGCCTACCCCCATGGGTTACGGGGCTTCGCTGTCTTTTTCCGGCTTATCCGACAAATACGCCCCTTGTGGATTTCACCACAGACCAAGGGGATGCCCATCATACAAAAAACAGCCGCCTGCGGAGTAAAATCCTGCAGGCGGCTGCTTACACATACAGATCAGACAATCCGGAATAAACGCTCAAACCAGCTGATGATTTGCTTAAAGAAATCGATGATTTTTTCAAAGATTTCTAAAATGGGATTTTTATCTGCCGGAGACTCCTGTAATTTTTCCGTTTCGCGACTATGCAGCAGGGCGCCGCAAACCGTACAATGCTGTTCCTCCCATCCGGTCTGCGTAACGGAAGGCTCACGCACGACCTCCCACGCACCGGGTGTATGTCCCAGCGCCGGAATTTCTTCCTGCGGCAGCAAGATTTCGCCGCAGACCGAGCACTTCTTGCCCTCGGTCCAGCCGGTTTCGATGCAGGTCGCCGCCTTGCCGGGGATGATTGCTTCGGTGTGACCGGCGGCGCAGGGGTCTTCTGGCATCTCGCCGAAAATCAGCGCCGCATTCAAAAGCTCCTCATTAGATTCACCAATCGAAATGGCATTCCACTGTTCCTCGGTGCCGGTATAATACACCGTGGTCAGGGCATCGCAGCTCCAGAACGCAGAATCGCCGATGGTGGTTACGCTGTCCGGGATCACTATTGAGGTCAAGGCATCGCAGTACACGAACGCCCCATCGCCGATGGTAATGGTTCCCTCACGGATGGTATATTCACCGGGGATTTCA
>CASFQZ010000014.1 GCA_949296825.1 uncultured Eubacteriales bacterium | reverse complement strand
GGCTTTTTCGGGCGCAGATGGGTATCGTTTTCCTTTCGTCCGGGGAGCAAAGCCTGCTGCAAAAGAGCTTTTGCGAATTGCCGAACGCCTCCCTTTTCGCCCGGGGAGGCGTTACGGCAGCCGCCAATCTACGGGGTCGTCTTTGAGAATGGCATTGGTTTTTGAAAAATGGCGGCAGCCGAAAAAACCGTTGTAGGCGGAGAGAGGGCTGGGATGCGCTGCCGTCAGGATATGGTGGTTCGGATTGGTAATCAGCGCCGCCTTATCCCTGGCAAACCGCCCCCACAGAAGGAAAACAATAGGCTTTTCTCTGGCGTTCAGCAGCTCGATGATCCGGTCGGTAAAAATTTCCCAGCCGACGCCCCGATGGCTTGCTGCCATACCACCGCGCACGGAAAGCACGGCGTTCAGCAGCAGCACGCCGTGCTGTGCCCAGGGCGTCAGATTGCCGCTTTGAGGAATCGGATAGCCTAAGTCATCGTGGTATTCTTTGAAGATATTCACCAGAGAGGGCGGCGGCTTGACGCCGTCGCGCACCGAAAAGGACAAGCCGTGCGCCTGTCCGGGTCCATGATACGGATCCTGTCCGAGAATCACCACTTTGACCGCATGGTAATCGGTCAGCTTCAGGGCGTTGAACAGATCGTTCATCTCCGGATAGACCGGATAGGACGGATCTGCGTATTCTTTTTTCAAAAATTCACGAATCTTCAGATAATATTCTTTCTGAAACTCATCCCGCAGCAGTTCATCCCATTGATTATGCAGCGCTACCAAAGACCTCGCCGTCCTTTACTGCTTCGCGCCGGCAGTCTCTTCCCGCGCGGCGCGTCGTTTTGTCACTTCCTCTGTGATCTGGTCCATATACTTGCCGTGCAGCTTAAAGCGGAAGGTATAAATAATCAGCGAAAGCAGCACGCAGACCGCCGGCACGAGGAACATCATGGAGCTGATGGCGTTTTTCACACCCATATCGTTGGCGGCGTGGAGATTTTCGTCATATTTCGTGATTTCCAGACCGGCAAATAAAATGATGGTTTCGATGGTGTACGCCATTTTCTGCAAAAAGCCTTTCATGGAGAAGGTGCCGGATTCGGCGCGGTACCCCATTTTGACCTCGCCGTAATCCACAATATCCGCCAAAAAGACCGTCTGGGCGATAAACATCGAGGCAATGCCGGTGGAGCCGATCAGATAACCGATGCCCATCACCACGTCGCTGTCCATTGCCCAGCCGCCGACCGCCATCATCACAAAGCCGGCAAAGCTCAGCGCCAGCGAGAACTGATAGGTACGGCGCTTGGTGGTAAATTTGGTCATAATCGGAATGATCGCCAGACCGAGAATCGAGCCGACCGCGCCGAAAACGCTGAACAGCGACTGCGAATCCGGGTCGCCCTTCACCACGTCAAAATAATAGGCGGCGACGCCGGAGATCATATACCAGCCGGTGTTGGAAATGGCGGCGAACAGCATAAAGACCCGCAGCTGGTCATTGTCCTTGACGATTTTGAAAATCTTTTTGAAACTGAATTTTTCGTCGCTTTTGGTGTGGTTGACTTCTTTAATTTTTGACATTGAAACCACGGAGAAGAAAATCAGCATTGCCGCGCAGATCATCGCCCAATAGCGGTAGCTGTACACGTCATAGACCTTGTCCCCCGCCGCGTTGGTGGTGCGGGACAGCCAGCTGTAAACCAGGGGAGAGGCGATGGTGATGATGCCCTGCCCCAGGCCGGAGAAGGTGCGCGCGATGGTAGCGAGGATATTGCGCTCGCCGGGATCGGAGGTAAAGGAAGGGATCATGGACCAATAGGGAATATCTGCCGTGGTATTGGTCATGCCCCAAAGGACATACAAAATCGCCATGTAAATATAAATGCCGATGCCGCCGTTCAGGTTAAAGACCGAGGGCGTCAAAAAGATCAGCGTCAGCACAATGGCGTTGGTGCAGGAGCCGAAGATGACCCAGGGCTTATATCTGCCATATTTTGTATTGGTCTGGTCAACGATCACGCCCATCATCGGGTCATTGATGCCGTCCCAGATGCGGGCGATGGGCGTCAGGAACAAAAGGAATTTTTTATTCAGATGCAATATATCGGTCATATACTTCGCCAGCCAGTTATAAAACAAGCCGTAGCTCAGATCCAGACCAATGGCGCCGACGCCGTAAACCACATTGCCCTTCAGGGCTGCCAACTTATTTTTCATACGATTGCCCCTTCCATACAAAGCCTGCGAACCGCTTGCTTCAACAGGAAATATTCTACCATAGCCGGACTCTGTCTGTCAATCTTTTGCCCTTCTTCCGCGAAAAAAAGCGCGCCGGGAAGCGCGCTCCTGAACTTTGCTCAATTGCCGGACTCGATGCTGATGGAATTAAACACCGTCAGCAAATCGTCCACCGAAGCATTTTGCTTTTCCGTACCGGCTTTGTCCAGTACCACCTGTCCCTGGTGCATCATCACCAGCCGGCTGCCATACTCGATCGCAAAACGAAGGTTGTGGGTGACCATCAGGGCGGTGATGCCGCTTTGCCGGATCAGGCGGTCGGTCAGCTGCATGATCCGCTCCGAGGATTTCGGGTCCAGCGCGGCGGTGTGTTCGTCCAAAATCAGCAGCTTTAATTCGGTCATATTGGCAATCACCAGCGCCAGCGCCTGCCGCTGCCCGCCGGACAGCGCCCCGACCTTGGTTTGCAGCCGGTTCTCCATCCCCATATCGCAGGTCTCCAACAGCGAACGGTAGGTGTCAATCCGTTTTTTGTTGACGCCGCGCGAAAGACCGAAGGCTTTGTTTTTGTTGTCTGCCAATGCCATATTTTCCAGAATCGTTAAATTGGAACAGGTTCCCGCCTTGGGGTCCTGAAACACTCTGCCGATAAAGGCGGCGCGCTTGTATTCGGGCAGGCGGGAAATATCGCGCCCCTCAAACAGAATCTTTCCGCCGTCCGGCTGATAGGTCCCGCAGATCAGGTTGAGCATCGTGGTCTTGCCGCTGCCGTTGGAGCCGACCACCGAAACAAATTCCCCCTTCTTTACGGAAAAAGAAAAATAATCAAACAGAGTGGTCTCGTCCGGGGTACCCTTCATAAACTTTTTGGTAATGTCCTGAAGTTCCAGCATCCGTCACGCCTCCTGCTTTTTTCTGCCGAGCCTGCCGCTGAGCACCAGCGCGGCGGTGAAGAGCAGCGCCATAATCAGCTTGTTATACGCCGAGGGCACGCCGAGAATGGACGCCACCCCCAGGCACGCCTGATAAATCACCGAGCCAAAAATCACCATGGTGGTAGGCTTCATAAAGCGCAGCTTGCCGAATACGGAAAGCCCGATGATCACCGACGCGATACCGATGACGACCATGCCCAGCCCCATCCCCTGGTTGGCGTTGCCGCGGGATTGGGCGATCAGGGCGCCGGACAGGGCGGCAAGCCCGTTGCCCAGCGCCAGTCCGAGAATCTTGCTGGAGCCGGGATTTCTGGCAAGCATGGTGGTAAACTGGGCGTTGTCGCCGGTGGCGAACAGCAAAAGCCCGCTTTTGGTTTTCAGATAAACGTCCAGCAGCAGCTTTACGATCAGCGCAATCACGAAAAACGAAAGGAGCTTGCGCAGATTGACCTGTGCGACGGTCTCCGGCAGGAGGGTAAAGGGAAAGACGCGGAAAATCGTCGGCGAGCCGCGGGCGATGGTCACGTTGGACAGGGCGCCGTCCCCGCTGAAGCTGCCGCCGTTCCCGACAACCGCCGCCACCAGATTGACGGTAATCAGTCCGGTAGACACCAGAATTCCGCTGAGCAGCGGTCGGATGCCGAGCTTAACGTGCAGGATGCCGGTCACACTGCCCGCCAGACAGCCGACCAGAAACGCGACAATCATCGAAAGATAGGGGCTGACGCCCATCTCCGCCAGCACGGCACAGGTTACGCCGCCGGTCAGGACCGTACCCTCGACCGACAGATCGGGAAAATCCAGGATGGAAAAGGTAATATAGAAGCCCATCGCGAGGATGGCGTAAACAAAGCCATCCTCCAGACAAACCTCGAGCGAGCTTAAAATCGCCAAGCAAAAACACCTGCTCTTTCGCGAAAACGCGGATTATTGGGCGGTTACGACGGTTTGCGCCTCATTGACAAGCGCCTCGGGCATTTCCATCTGCAGCGCGTCGAGCACTTCGCCGTTGATCACCGGCGTGGAATCGGAAACGGTTCGTACCGCCATGGTGGTAATATCGCCGCCGTCCAGCACCTCGGCAGCCATTTCGCCGGTGGTTCTGCCAATCTGCACATAATCCATGGAATTGGACGCCAGACAGCCCTTTTTGACCTGTTCAATTTCAGAACCGTATACCGGGATACCGGCGGCATTGGCGGCATCCAGAACAACGGTCAGGTTATTGACCACATTGTTATCGGTAAAATTATTGATACAGTCCACGCGACTGGCAAGGGCGGTGGCTGCCGCGGGAATATCGGACGCGCTCTGCACGCCGGTCGCCTCAACCGTAATATCATATTGCTCGCAGATTTCCGTCAGCGTATTCAGCTGGGTGATGGAATTGACCTCGGAGGTGGTGTACAGTACGCCGATGGTCTTCACCTCGGGCTGGAGCTGACGGATCATATCGACCTGCCCCTCCAGATCCAATACATCCGCCGTACCGGTGCAAAGAGTGCCGGGATTTTCCAGCGAATTGACCAGCTTGGCAGAAACCGGGTCACTGACCGAACAGAAAATCACGGGAATATCGGTGCCCTCGGTGGCGGCATAAGCAGAAACCGCCGCAGGGGTAGCGATGGCGATCAGCATATCGTAGCCCTGCGCCACCATATTTTTGGCATAGGTCGCGCAATCTGCGTCGGCTGAGGTGTCCGAACCGATCTGCCGGTCGATCATCACATTTTCGCCGTATTTCTCGCGCAGCGCCTCTTCAACGCCCTGATAGCAGTTATCCAGCGAAGAATGGCTGATATACTGGATCACGCCGACATGCAGCGTCGAGCCGGCAGGCGCGGAGGGCAGCGTCGTACCCTCGGTGCCGGCGGGATTGCCACCGCAGCCGCTGAGGGCCAGCGAACAAATTAAAAGAACAGAGCACAAGGCAGCCAGTAATTTACGGGACTTTTTCATAACAAAAAACCTCTTTCTGATTAAATGTCAAGTAGATAAAATCTTAGCGTCTTATGGATTTTCTTTGGCGCCATCGAAAACCAGAGGGATACATACTGCTCACCTTTTTTGAAAAAAATAAAAAGACCTGTCCCATAAAATTGGGACAGGTCCTAACCTGCGGTGCCACCCAAATTCGTCCGAAAAACGGACGCACTCACGGCGTACCATCATACGCCTGCCGATATAACGGTCGGCTGCCGGCTTCCCTACTTTATTCAGGTCGCCCTCATGAGTCCATTCCCTCTTCCAGTTTCGCTGCCGCAATCCCACCGCCTGCGGCTCTCTGGCGCGTCTTTGAAAAAGGTACTCTTCTCAATCAACGGTTTCTTGCGGTACATTATAGCACGGATTTTCGGCTTTGTCAATCTTTTTTTAATTATCCGCGCCGGAAAGCTCTCCCATCTGCTGCTGCTGTTCGCTCAAATCGACGATTTTGCCCAGACAGACGACGATTACGCCCTCTTCTTCCATGATATAGCCCTTTTCCGGATAGCCGGGCATGATCAGATTCAGCGGCACATAGCGCCGGTACTGGTCATAGGTCTCCACGGTGTGGAAATCATACCCGAGGTAATCGTAAAAACGCATCATCTCCTGATTCGGCTGCTCAAAAGCACAGGTCGCCCAGTAGAGATACGAATTCAGATTGCTGCGCACAAATTTGAAGGTTTCGCTGTCATACAGCGTGCTGATATTGCTATAGACCTGATACCAGCCGATATCATAGAAAAACTGCGCCGCCTTCTGCACCCGCGGATCGTCCCGGGTAATGGTACACTGCTCGCGGATGGTGTCGCTGATTTCATACTTACCGATAAACAGCACCGGCTTGTTTTTTACATCGTAATTTTCGTTCAGCTCATCGCCGATGGCGCGCGCTACCGCGACCTCCTCTTCGCTGCGCTGTACATCCAGACACAGCCAGTTATTCAAATCATATGCCTGCAAAAAGACCAGCCAGAACGCCGCGCAGCCGAGCGCGACAGAAAGAACTTTGCGAACGGTTTCCTTTTTGATTTTTTTCGTTGTCTTAAAAAATCCATTCAGTCGTTCAAACAGCAGCATCAGCAAAAATGCGACAAAAAACGCATAATACTGACTGTTGCGTCCGGGAACCAGCCGTCCCGCCATCAGCGACAGGAAAAACTGCATAAAGAACAGGGCAAAAAACAGGGCGCCGATGGTAAAGTTCCGATTCCTGATCCAGGAAGCAAACATACAGATAACGCAAAGCAGGAAGCAGGCGCAAAGGATGGTAATCGGCAAATAATGTGCCGCCGCCACATAGAAATACAGAACCAGATCGGTCACCAGCATCACAATAACTTCCGGCACGTCCATTTTATCGCTGAACCAGAAAATATCGGTCGCCGCGTTTTCACTGGCAGGGATATCCAGCGCCAGAAGCACAATCTGTCCGGCGAGGAATTCCAAAAGACAGGCAGCGCCCAGAATCCCAATGGCAACCAGACCTTTGAGGAATACCTTGCCGAATTTTCCGCGGTCCGCATCCTCCGGATTGTAATAAAAATTCAAAATAAAGAGCATGATCACGCCGCAGAGGAAGACCACCGCGAAGGATTCATACAGAGAAACCACGAAAAACAGATCGATAAACAGCCAGAGAAGCGGCAGCTTTTTCTTTTCGCTATACCATTGCTGATACAAAAGCAGCGCGGCTGCCGTCATCACATAGCCCAGGCAGACATTGACATTGCCGCCGCCGTAGACGTAAATTTCATTGATCAGCGGATAGGATGCCAAAAGGCAGGAAAAGATGGTCTTCGCCGCCATCGAAAGCTTTCCGCCCATGGCGCGGTCAAAAAAGACGCAATACAGCATCGCCGCCAGCGCCAACAGCACCACGCTCAATACGTTGCAGAAATACGGCACATTTTTCATCATATTGAAAAGATTCGCCAATATCACAATGGTAAAGCGTCCCTGCGCGACCATTTCACCATCCAGCGGATAATAAATATGGGCGGTAAAATCATCGGTGCTGATGGAATTGTGCGCGATGGAATAGCCATAGGAAAACACAATGGTCAAAAACAGCGCCAGCATAAACGGGATGTTGGTGACCAGCGTCTTCAGCTCTCCGGCTAAAGATTTTTTCTGCGCCAGAGGCGAGGGGGCAGCAGCAGAAGCGGAAACCGGATTCTCCGCCACCTGAGGCTGCGCGGCAGTCGTTGACATACTGCGATCACTCCTTTATGCAAATATTATACACGCACCCCTGTTTTTTTGCAACTGATTTTTGGAAAATCGGAGGCGCAGCGGTCACCGCGTCTCCGAAGAATCCAGTACAGATGGGTCAATTTTACGCTCACGATAATAGTAAATCCGATCACGCGCACTGATTTCCCGTACCACCCGACAGGGCGAACCGAGAGCGACGCAGTTTGCCGGAATATTCTTCGTAACCACGCTGCCCGCGCCAATGACCGAATTGTCGCCGATGGTCACGCCGGGCAGCACAATAACGCCGGCGCCCAGCCAGACATTTCTGCCGATGGTAACCGGCACATTAAACTGCATCACCTTTTCCCGCAGCTCGGGCAAAATCGGATGACCCGCCGTCGCCAACGTTACATTGGGACCGATCATCGTTCGATCTCCGATATAAATATCCGTGTCATCCACCAATGTTAAATTAAAATTGGCGTAAACAAAATTGCCGACATGGGTGTGCAATCCCCAATTCGCATGAAGGGGCGGCTCAAAATAGCACCCCTCGCCCATCTCAGCGAAAAAAGAGCGCAGGATCTTTTCACGCTTTTCCCCTTCCGAAGGGCGGGTCGCATTAAAATCATAAAGGATCTCCAGCTGCTGCGTCTGTTTTGACGCCAATTCCTCATCCGCACAGGAATACAGCGCGCCGGAGCGCATCAAGTCCATACTCTTCATCTTACTCCATCCTTTGCTGTTTGACTCATCTCCTATTATATCCACCCAGATTCACTTGTCAATGATTTTTGCCGGAATGAATATTTATGCTTGTCACCATCCAACATAAACGATTCTTTTTTGCAAACTCCTCTCTAATTTGTTGAATATTTTCTTGACAGACGCCGGAGGCTTCGCTAAAATAAATGAGTAAAAATTCATATATTTTGCAAAAATATGCAAGAATGCGGAAACGAAGGGATCAGGATGCAAAAATATATCTTTGTAACCGGCGGCGTGGTGTCCGGTCTGGGCAAGGGCATTACGGCGGCATCGCTGGGGCGGCTGCTGAAAGCGCGAGGGCTAAAGGTCGCTGCGCAGAAGCTGGACCCCTATGTCAACGTGGATCCGGGCACCATGAGCCCCTACCAGCACGGCGAGGTTTTTGTGACCGAGGACGGCGCGGAAACGGATCTGGATCTGGGACATTACGAGCGGTTCATCGATGAGGACCTGAACCGATTTTCCAACCTGACCACGGGCAAGGTTTTTTTCAATGTCATCAGCAAGGAGCGCCGGGGCGAGTATTTAGGGGAAACGGTGCAGTATATTCCCCATATCACCAACGAGATCAAAGCCTTTATCTACAGCGTCGGCAGAAAGACCAACGCCGATGTGGTCATCACCGAAATCGGCGGCACGACCGGCGACATTGAAAGTCAGCCGTTTCTGGAAGCGATCCGTCAGGTAGGGCTGGAGGTCGGCCGGGAGAACGCCCTTTATATCCACGTTACGCTGGTTCCGTTTTTGCGGGGATCCGACGAGCATAAAACAAAGCCGACCCAGCATTCGGTGAAAGAGCTTCAGGGTATGGGGATCTCACCGAACATCATCGTT
>CASFQZ010000013.1 GCA_949296825.1 uncultured Eubacteriales bacterium | reverse complement strand
TTTGGATTCGGTCAGATTGTGCGATTCGTCGGTCAGTGCGGTCAGGATTTCGCCCGCCGCGGGGATGCTGAGCGGCAGTGCCTCGTCGGTGGGATTGACAACCACGGCAATGATTTTGCCGTCCTTTTTGTACGCCAGCGGCAAAAGGCGGCGGTCTTCGCAGGAGGCGGCAACGCGCACCGCGCCGGGGCGGATGTATTTTGAAAAATTGCCGGTCGCAAAATACCGTTTGGTCAGCTCGAAGGTATGGTCGGGATGGGTGTAAATGATGCCGTCGCAGTACCCGCCGGGCGAGACGGCGATCCAGTGCTGCCAGCTCACCGCGCCCAGGATGGTCAGATCCTCATAGATGGTCCTTGCCGCGACGATGCCGGATTTCATGCTCGCGTCGGTGCCGCCCTGCATATGGCACCATTCGCTCATGCGGATGGGGATGTCCGGGTAGTTTTTGCGCATGAACGCGCCAAACCGGCGGGAAAAATCGGTCCGCCGCGCCAATATTTTTTTCAGTCCCGGCACCGGCGCCGGTTGGCAGTAGCTGTGGACGTCCACCGAATCCAGATGCTTGCGCACCAGCGGGTCGGAAAGTAAAAGCCGGGTGTATGTTTTGTTAAAAAACCGCAGATCACCGGATTCGCAGCCCGACAGCTTCATCCCCGGCAGATCGCTGCGCGCGTCCATTTTTTTGCTGAATACATGAAAGACCTTCCGCACCGAATGGGGCAGATAAAAGCATCCCTCCTGCCCGCCGTTCCACATCCAGATCGGCTCGTTGACCGGCGAAAAATACCGCAGCGGTACGCCTTCGGCGATGAAATACGCGGCAATGTCCAGACAATAGTCGGCAAAGGCTTCGTAATTTTTCGGCGAGATGTTTTCGCGGAAATACTTATGATGATCCTGATGTCCGCCGCCGTTTTTGGTCAGCCAGACCGGCGGGGAATTGACAAAGAAGATGACCTCCTTCGCGCCGTCCTGCACCGCCCGCTTCATCATATAGACGGCGTTGGCGTCGCGGGTCATATCGTAGGCGCCGCCGCCAATGGCAAAGGTATCGGTGCGGCGCATCCATGAGGAATAATAGCCCTTGGTGATATATTGCGAGCCGCTGCCCAGGTTGTAGCGGTAAATCGTCAGTCCGATGCCCCTGTCCGGATCGTGCAGCAGCTGGGAAATGCGGTCGCGTACCGCCATGCCGCTGTCGGGGTCAATGTCCGTCCAGCCGCCGACATCCTGCGCCCACCATGCGCCGCTGGCGCCAAAGCCTTCCATGAGCTGATAGGTTATGGAAGGATCGATGTTAAGCTTCATTTGCATACCCTCTTTTCCGAAAAAATCAAAACGACCGAAAACCGTGGCGTTTTCCATGGGAATTGCAACAAGTTTACCATATCCGAAGAGAAAAAACAAGCGTCTTGCGACAAAAAAAGGTTGGCATTCTCCGGCGGTTTATGGTAGAATAGCTTCAGGCAAAAATCCGCCCGGGCGGAGGTATCCCCTTCTTGCGAGGATGGGCGCCCGGGCATAGGGAAGCATCAATCCCTTTGTCTGCGTCAAAAGCGCGGCAGCTGTGCCGCTTCTCCCCGCAAGGGGAGGTTTTATTCGCAATGAAGTATATCGAATCGAAAAGGAGCATACAGCATGGCTATTCTATTGGATGGAAAAGCGGTTTCCTCCGCCGTGCGGGAAGAGGTTGCAAAGGAGACCGCTGTATTGACCGAAAGCTTCCGTCAGCCTTGCCTGGCGGTGATTCTGGTAGGGGACGATCCGGCGTCTCAGGTGTATGTGCGCAATAAGCATAAGGCCTGCGAAGCCTGCGGCATTCGTTCCCTGCAATATCATTTGCCGAAGGAGACAACCCAAAAAGAGCTGTTGGCGCTGGTGCAGACGCTGAACGGCGATCCGACGGTGGATGGTATCCTCTGTCAGCTTCCCTTGCCGGAAGGGCTGGACGAAAAAGAGGTGATTCTCTCCATTGACCCGGGCAAGGATGTGGATTCCTTTCATCCGGTCAATACCGGGCGTATCCTAAGCGGCGATTACGGCTTTTTGCCCTGCACCCCGGCGGGCATTATGGAGCTTTTGCATCGCTACGAGATCCCGGTCCGGGGGAAGCATTGCGTGGTGATCGGCAGAAGCAATATCGTCGGCAAGCCGATGGCCATGCTGCTTCTGAATGAGAGCGGCACAGTGACAATTTGTCATTCCAAAACGAAGGATTTATCGTCTTTTACCCGCAGCGCCGACATTCTGGTGGCGGCGGTGGGCAAGCCGGATTTCGTCACCGCAGATATGGTCAAGGACGGCGCGACGGTGATTGACGTGGGGATTAACCGCATGGCGGACGGTAAGCTGAAGGGCGATGTGGACTTTGAAACGGTCGAAAAAAAGGCAGCGTTTCTCACTCCGGTGCCCGGCGGCGTCGGACCGATGACCATCGCCATGCTGCTGAAAAACACCATTACCGCGGCGAAGCGCCATCGGGAGGCAGACCAATGAAGATCGGTATCGTGATTGCGGATGAATTTGAATTTGAACCTTTTTCCCTGTTCGCCCGCGCCAAAGGCGCCGTGGAGGATTTGTTTCATGGGCGTAAGCGCGTTGCCTATACGGAAAACGGGAAGACCATCCAGGCGGTACAGTGCGGTATCGGCAAGACCAACGCCGCTGCGGCGACTGCGTTCCTGATCGCCGACGGTGCCGAAGTGATCCTGAATGCCGGACTGTCCGGCGCGATCCACGGACTGCGGCGCGGCGATATTGTGGCAGGCGAAAGCTTCCGTGAATGTGATTTTGACCTGACTGCCATCGGAAGGGCGCCGGGGGAAAAGCCTGAGGAGCCGCCGTATTTTGTCGCAGATAAAAAATTGCTGGCGCTGGCGCTCTCTCTTCCCGGCGTTAAGAAAGCGGCGCTCGGTACCGGCGATCTGTTTTTGGCGGACAAAGAAAAAAGCGCCCTGTTCCGGTCGACCTTCGGCATAGCGTCCTTTGATATGGAGACTGCCGCAATCGCTTCGGTCTGCTATTTTTCGGGCATTCCCTTCGGGAGCCTGCGGCAGATCAGTGACGACGCGGATGATGCGGCGCAGAACGATTATCGTCAGATGAACGATCAGAAAAAAGCGGATTTAACCGAGCTTCTTTCGGCATGGATCGAGAAATTATAAAGGGGGGAGCACGAATGGCTGGTTTTTCCTATGAAATCGTCGAGCAGCTTGGGGTGATTTCCGAGGGCAGCGGCGGCTGGACCAAGGAGCTGAACCTGATCAGCTGGAACGGCAAGGAGCCGAAATACGACATCCGGGACTGGGCGCCTGACCACGAAAAAATGGGTAAGGGCGTGACGCTGACCAAAGAAGACGCCAAAGCCCTGCTGGAGCTGCTGCAAAATATCGAGCTGTAAAACAAAAGAGGACCGGCTTCTGTCGGTCTTTTTTATTTTGCCAAAAACGATAAATTTTGATGTAAAAATAAATTTTTTGATAAAATTTCAATTTCTTTTGACTTGTTTCGTCAAATCTGGTATAATAATCCTAAGCCTAAATCCGCCGATATGCGGATTTATCGCCGTTTCGCGCAAATAGAGCGCATGGTATTATTCTTTCTTTCACATCGGTTAGGAAAAGGAGGCTTTTTGCGATGTTCTGTCCGACCTGCGGACGCGCCATTCCTGATTCATCCCGTTATTGCCCCTATTGCAATGAATACGTAAAAAACGCGCCCCGCGAAGACCGGCGCAAGCCTCTTGCTACCGAGGCGTTTCATCGGCGGGAGGAGCGCATCGAAGCCATGCGCCGCAGCAACCGCCGCAGAAAACGTCTGTATGGCTTTCTGATTTTTTTGATTGTGCTGGTGCTGGCGGTGGTCGTTGGTTTTGCCGTGATGCAGAAATATCGCGAGACCCATCCTGTGCCGGAAATCACAACAGAGGAAAAGCGCACCACTGAGCCCTTGACGGCGCCTTCGACCCGTACGCCGGCGGTCAGCCGCGATACGGACGCCCTTGCCTCTTTTGACGAGAACAGAGCCCGCCTTTCGGCGCAGCTTGGCGAAACCGCCGGTGCGCTGTCTCTTGGCGATGCGGTTCCTGCCGAGGAGGGCTACGGCGCCTTCGCTTACTACGATGACGAGGAAAACGGGCTGATTTATCTTTTGACCGATCAGAAGAGCGAAGAGGACGCCCGCCTTCGAGAGGTATGCGGTCCCATCGATCTGATCCTGCCCGCCAGGACGAATTATACCTATCAAGAATTGAAAAATCTGTTGGGAGATTCGCTGGAAAAAGACGGCACCGAGGCATTGTATGCCGACGGAGACACCGTGGTTTGCTTTACCGCTTCCTTCGGCGGTGCGGATGCGCTGCTGGACGGCTTCCGGCTTTATACCGAGGATTCCGTTGCCCTGCCTGCCGCCACGACCGAGGACCCGTCCCAAAAAGCCGAGCAGGCGATCCGTGAGGATCCGGAGGGATATTTTGCCGGGGAGACCAAAACCACCGGTACCGTCGCCACCGAGGGCGGAAGATTGAATATCCGTTCCTTTGCCGGTACCGATTATTCGATTGTTTCCACCATCGAGAACGGCGCCGAGGTCACCGTTTACGGCAGCTACAACGGATGGTCGTATATCGAGACAGAAGGCGGAGAAAAAGGCTGGGTTCTGGACGATTATCTCAAAGCCCCCGCCGCAGAGAGCGAGCCGGCTGCGCGGCAGCCCGACGCAGAATAAGCCCGGAAGCGAAAAGCCGCTTCTCCGGCATGTCCCCTGCAAACAGACGCCGAAAGAGCAAAAAAACAGTGCTGAAAATTCCACCCTGCGACGCAGCAGGGTGGAATTTTTCTTTTTCCCTGATGAGGAAAGGGGGGCTCTTTTGCTTCCGAAGTCTTCATTTTTTTCCGAAAAAATCCCCCCGTCGACGGACGGGGGGAGAGCTTATGCTTCGGTTTTGGTAAGCTGGCGGTATTTTTCTTCCAGCTCGCCGAAATGGGTGTAGTTCTCCGCCTGGGTCAGCATCCGGTAGGCGTCCAGATAGGGCTTGGCGCAACGGGTATAATTCAGTCGCGCGTCCTGCTCGGCGCGGATTTTTTTATTTAGCTCGGAAAAATCTTTTTTCAGCGCCTTGATGGCAAGCTTCGTCTGCTTCTTTTGCTCCTTGTCCTTCTTTTCCCCGGCTTCAACAAGCGCCTTGTACAGCCTGTCCTCTTTGCGGTCGTATTCCTCTTCTATGGCAAACAGCGCGTTGAGCGGACCGTCGTCGGGCTTCTCCACCGGCTTGCCGTTCGGATAATATTTGTCCAGATATTTGCGGGCGGTCAGACGGGTGCGGCAGAAATAAATGCGGTAGCGGCGCATTTCCTTTTCCTCTTCGGTGCCGTGGGGCAGCGCCCTCGCTTCCTTCAAGGCCAGGCGCAGCTGCGCAATGCTCTTTTCGCCCAGTCCGGCAAGCCCGGCGTTGTAGACTTCCCGGGCGTCGACGATCTGCCGTTTGCCCAGCTCGTTTTCGTACCGCGTCAGTTCTTCCAGAACAAAGGGCGCCAGCTCAATTTCACGGTTGCGGGCGGCAATTTGCTTGCGGTGTTTTTTTGCTTCGGCGACAGCGGCTTTGTTTTTCGCTTTTTTTGCGTCTTTCAGCGTCTTTTTGTCAAAGACTTCCGTTTCACAGCCGGCAAGCGCGCGGGCTTCGTCGACCATCTCCACAACTTCTCTAAGATCTTCGTTGCTTAAATTGTGATTGCCGAAATCTTCAAAAAAGGCGCGGATCTTCAGGACCTTCACCATGCCCTGCTGCTTGCGCTCGGTCAGGTCATAGAAGAAATAGGGGAATACATTGATAAAGGCGCCGGCTATGGAGGCGATGATCAGCACACCGCAGACCGTTTGCAGCACGTCGCCGTCATACAGGGCGAAATAGGCGGTGCTGGAGGTGTCGGCGGCGGCAATGACCTCGCCGACCACGGTGCCGTTGCGCAGGGTCTTACTCATGATTTCCGGGTCCGCCATAACCCGGGCGGCGGTGGCTTCGTTGATGCCGAATTTATCATACAACAGATTGACCACGCCGCTGCTGGCGACGGTAATCAGTCCGCCCACGGCGGTGATGGTCGAGAACATACCGTCGATGCGCTCGCCGCTGACATATTGCTGATAGTCGCGGATATCGGCGTTGATGGAGGGGGTCAGAATCTGCATAAAGGCGTTCATCAGATTGTTCATCCAATAGCAGACCACCAGCAGGATCAGCGGGATCCACGTCTCAAAGGCGGCGGTCGCTTCGCCGGTCATATCGATGATGCGCACCACCGGGAACATCAGCGCGATAAAGACGATGTTCAATACATTGGTGCTGATCAGCACAAAGCGCTTGCCCCATTTTCGGATGGCGAAGGGGGCAAGAAGCATTCCCACCAGACCGGCGTTCTGGCAGACCAGCGTGATCAGCGAATTGACCGTGCCCGAGCAGATGCCGCCGTAGTTGTACAGCCAGTTCAGAATCACGCTCATTGACGATTCCAAAAAGCCCAGCCAGGTCGCCATGGCGATGACCCAGAAGTATTTGTTGCGCAGCACTTCCCGCAGCGAATCCAGGAATCGGATCTGGATGACATGGGTCTTCGCCTGCACAATCTTTTCTTTGGTGTTGGCGTAAACGACAATACTCAGCACCACCGAAACAATGGCGATGGGCGGGTAAATATAGCGGTAAAGCCGGATGTCATACAAATTGTTATTGGTCAGCAGCTGGGCGAAAATCGGCATCGCAAGGCTTAGGATCGACGGCGCAAGAGAATAAATTACGCCCTTGATGGTCGCGACATCCGCGCGCTCCTGGGTGTCCGGCGAGAGCACGTGAATCAGGTTGTCATAGGCTTCGGTGAAGAAATAATAGAAAAATTGCTGGATGAAATTCAATAGAAGGATCACCGCACAGGTGACCACATAGGCTTTTTCCTCGCCGAAAATGGTTCCTTCCCCAAACAGCGCGCCGAATTGCTGGTAGGGGAACCAGACAAACAGGATCGTCACAACCGCAGAGGGGATGCCCATTTTGACGATATAGGGGCGGTATTTGCCCTCCTTGCTGCGGGTATTGTCGATGATATTGGCGCGGATGCCCGACAGGGGAATGTTGACCAGAACAGAAATAAAGTACATGATGTACATATGCAGGGGCTTGACGCCCAGCGTATTTCCGATCAGCACACTGGTGGCGCTCAGAATCATATTCGTCGCCATGACAGCCAGGAATTTTACGCCGATGCCGCCGCCCGCGTAGGAAAGGATTTCCTTGTAGGGCATATACCGGCCTGCCGGCGGTTCGTTCCAATGGGTGCGCACCGTGCGCACCAGTGTCCCGATTTTGGATGCGCCGGTCTGTTTCCGTTTTTTTCCCGCCGAAGCGGTCGATTTCTTAGCCACAAACTCGCCTCTTTGTTTGTTTTTTCTTTTTTGAGAACCAGAAAAAGAGATTCTGCCCATTAGTATATCATATATATTACGAAAAGGCAAGCGAAAAGAAAGCAAAAGACAGCTTCTGGGGGCGAATCGGGAAAACCGGCGCCCCTTCGGCTTCCTTTTCCTCGGGGCGCATTGACATCCATCGGAAAAACGGTTATACTGGTATCGAAAATTCCGGTTTTTCGGAGGCTTTTTTATGGTTTTGTTTTTGATTCCGCTGGGGATTCTCTGCCTTTGGCGTCTTCGGTTCAGCGGCAGGGACTTTCAGCCGGATTATATTGCGCCCGCCTCCACCACGGCGGTCAACGGCGTCTTTACCGTGCTGGTGCTGATGCACCATATCATGGACAGCGGCGGCTATGCCGGGGCGGGTATCTGGGATGAGCTTCTGAGCCGCTATATCCACCTGTCCCAGCTGGTTGTGGTGCCCTTTTTGTTCTTTTCCGGGTACGGCGTCGCCGAATCGCTGAAAAACAAGCCGGGCTACTTAAAATCAATGCCAAAAAACCGCATTTTGAAAACCTGGCTGCACCTGACGCTGGCGCTGGTGCCTTTCTTCTTTTTGAACCTCTACACCAAAGCTGCAATGACCATACCCCAGGTGCTGCTCTCTACCGTTGGCTGGGACAGCCTGGGCAACAGCAACTGGTTCATGTTTATCATTTTGGCGCTGTACGTGCTGACCTTCCTGGCATATCTCATCTGCCGGGAAAAAAAGCTTCCCTCGGCGGTTGTCACTACGCTGCTGGCATGCGCCTTGACCGGGGCGCTGATTTGGGCGGGGAAGGACAGCTATTGGTGGAATACGGCGGTCTTTTTTCCCTTGGGAATCTGGTATTCCTATCTGCGGGAAAAAATCGAGGCGCTGATTCAAAAGAGCAATAAAATCTACTGGCTCTGGTTTGTGCTGTTTGCCGTGCTGTTTGCCGGTACGCACTTTTTGTACTGTAAAACCGACAAGGTTTTCCTCTTTATGGCAGACGGCTGCTTTATGATGGCGTTCCTTTTGACCGCGCTGATGAAATTTAAGCTGGGGAACCCCGTTCTTGCCTGGCTGGGCAAAAATCTCTTCGGGATCTATATCCTCCAGCGGCTGCCGATGCGTCTGCTGGAGCACTGGAGCGTCGAGCTGAACCCTTATCTGTATACCGTGATTATTTTTGCCGCCGCGCTTCTGCTGGCGTGGCTCTTTGGGCTTCTGACCGGCGCGATTGATCGGAAGCTATTTGTAAAAAAGAAAAAACAGCCATAATACGGGACCCCGGCAACAAGGGAGGGGGGCTGCGCGGTGCCGTTACTGTTGGTGCCGATTTTTCTGTCGGCGCTGCCCGGCGTTCGATTTTCGGGCAGAGAATTTCAAAAAACACCTCTTTGCCGCGTCCAGACCGACGGGCTGAAGGGCTTTTTCGCGCTGTTGGTGCTGCTGTCCCACAGCGCCTACAGCTATGATATTCTGTATCTGATGGAAACGCACGCCAATACGTTCTACTTTTTTGACCAGCAAATTGCGGCGCCTTTTTTCTTCTTTGCCGGATACGCGCTCTGCGAGGGCATCCGCGAAAAACCCGCCTACCGGGGCAACCTGCCCTGGCGGAAAATCGGCGCTTTCCTTGGCGCGGTTACGCTGCTGAATGTTTTGTCCCTGCTCTTTGCCGCTCTGATCGGTGAGGCGCCGGACGGAAAAACCGCCCTTTTGACGCTCCTTTGTCTTGCCAAGCCCTATACGAGCCGGCTGGGCAGCATTGGCTGGTTCGCGGCGATCCTGTTCCTGCTGTATTTGCTGACATGGCTTTCTTTTGCTCTTTTCAGAGAAAAGCGCCGGGCGGCAATGCTGTGGCTCAGCCTTTTATGCGCCGGATTGTTTGTGCTTTTCCGGCGGTTTCATCTGATGGATTTCTGGTATAATACGATCTTGTTTTATCCGGCGGGCTTTTGGCTGTCGGAGGGCAGGGAAAAGCTCTTTTCCTTCCTGCAAAAAAGCAACGGCAGGTACCTTTTGCTGTGCGGGGCGAGCCTTTTGCTGTATGTTGTTTTTTATCGCCGGTACCGCAGCACGTCAGGTCTGATGGCATTTGAAATGATGACGGTTTGCCTGCTTTTTATGCTTGTTTTGCTTTCACAGAAAATCCGTATCGGCAGCCGCTTCCTGAGCTTTGCCGGACGGAACGCGCTGGGGATTTACCTGTTTCAGTCCATTCCGATGAAGCTGCTGGAGCTGGGGGAGGCGCGGGGCGTTTACGCACTTTTGCCGTCCTTTTTGCGGGAGGGGACAGAAAAGCTGCACCCCTGGCTTTACGCCCTGCTGGCTGCCGCGCTGACCTTACTGCCCTTTGCGCTGTTGTCCCTTGTCCGAACGCGGAGGAATGTGCATGACACTGCCCAATGAAAACGGAAAATTGACCGCCTCGACCCTGCGGCTGGTCGCCTGTCTGACGATGCTGATTGATCACATCGGCGCAGCCCTGCTGCCGCAGGTGACGCTTCTTCGGCTGATCGGCAGGATTGCCATGCCGATTTTTTGCTTTCAGATTACCGAAGGTGCCCGCCATACCAGCCGGAAGGGGCGCTACCTTTTGCGGCTTCTGCTGTGCGGCGTATGCGCAGAGCTGCCCTTTAATATGGTTGTCAGCGGCAGGGTGTTCGACCCTGTATATCAGAATGTCCTCTGGACGCTGGCGCTGGGACTGGCGGCGATTTTTCTGTCGGAGGAAATTCGCAAAAAACTGCCGGACAGGGGCGGCGCATGGCTGTCGGTCCTGCCCTGGCTGGCGGCGGGCGTGCTGGGAGAATGGCTAAAAACGGACTACGGCTGTCTGGGCGTTCTGATGATTGCCGCCTTCGCCTATCTGCGGGCGCGCCCGCTCCTGCTCTCCCTCGCCCTGGCTGCCATCGCCGGTCCCGCCGTGATGATACGGGGCGGCTTTTTCGGCATCCCGATAGAGCTTTTTGCCCTTTTGGCGCTGCCCTTCCTTTTTCAGTACAATGGCAGAAAAGGCGCCTCGGGCAAGGCGGCGCAGGTCTTTTTCTATGGGTTTTATCCGCTCCATCTGCTGGTCCTGGGGCTGCTTCGGCTGTTTTTGCTGTAGCGCGCTACCGTTCGTCCTTTTGGACCAGCAGACGCATAAGCTCAAATAACAGGGCGGGGATATAGATGGCGCCGACGCATTCCTTCGCGCAGTATAACAGCTCGCCGCAAAGGAACATCCCTTCGTAATAGTCCTGCACAAATCCTGCCCCCAGGGCAGTGACGCCCGCCTTTATGTAGAGCAGCAGGACAATTACCGTCCCGATGCGCATCAGATAGCGCGAAATCGGATTCAGGCGGCGATGCAGCCGCAAAAGCTCCTGACCTGCCATCCTCGCCTTTTTTCGCAGCGGCGTTCCGGTTTGTTTGTGTTCCATTCTTCTCACCCCTTTTTATCATACGGCTGCCCGTGCGGCGGCGCAACCCGCAAAATTATGGGAAAGGTGACAGCATTGAGCGATATTGGAATTTCTTCTTCCTGTTATTATCCCCTGGTGACCGAGCAGGCGTTCCGCCGGGTCTGTGAAACCGGCGCGAAAACCGCCGAGATTTTTTTCAACGCCGAATCGGAATTGACCCCAGCCTTTTTGTCGGAGCTGAACCGGATCCGGGCGTATTACGGGGTACGGATCCCGTCGATTCATCCGTTTTCTTCCTTTATGGAGTCAAACCACCTGTTCAGCGTCTACGAACGGCGGTTTTGGGATACGCTGGAGCTGTATCGCCGGTTCTTTGCGGCGGCGCAAACGCTGGGCGCAAGCATTTTCGTTGTCCATGGCATTAAAAATATCAGCAAATCGCCGGACGCTCTATATTTTGAGCGGTACCGCATTTTGATGGACGAAGCGAAAAAATACGGCGTGACCTTCGCCCAGGAAAATGTGGTGCTGCACCGAGGGGAAGATCCGGATTATCTGCTCAATATGAAAAAAGCCCTTGGCGAGGATTTCCGGGTGGTGCTGGATCTCAAGCAGGCGCGGCGGGCGAAGGTGGAAATTTCCGACTTCCTGCAAAAGGCAGGGAAGATGATCTGTCATGTCCATGTCAGCGACGGCAGCGGGACGCACGATTGCCTGCCGCCGGGGGAGGGAAATGTTGATTTTGCGGCGTTTTTTGCGGCGATGGAAAAGCTTGCCTACCGGGGCGATTATATCATCGAGCTGTACAGCGACGGTTATGCCCGGGAAAGCCAGCTCACAGCAGCGCTGCACTGTCTGAAGGAAGCGCAGGGGAGAGTTTAATATTCTTTGATTGAAAAACAAAAAAACTGAAAAAAAGTGTTGACAAACGCCGCTGAATGGTGTATAGTATACAGCGTCGCAAGACAAACGCCGTAAGGCAAGTTGATCGGGAGCATAGCTCAGCTGGGAGAGCATCTGCCTTACAAGCAGAGGGTCACAGGTTCGAGCCCTGTTGTTCCCACCACATATGGCCCGGTAGTTCAGTTGGTTAGAACGCTAGCCTGTCACGCTAGAGGTCGACGGTTCGAGCCCGTTCCGGGTCGCCAAAACTTGCCTCTGTAGCTCAGTTGGTAGAGCAGAGGACTGAAAATCCTCGTGTCGTTGGTT
>CASFQZ010000012.1 GCA_949296825.1 uncultured Eubacteriales bacterium | reverse complement strand
CTCCGCCGATGCCCGCCTTGCCCTGCGGGCGGCGGTGAAGCTGGAGACGCTGGACGAAGCCAAAACCAAAGCCGCCGATGTGGATAAAAACAACCAGATTTCCACCTCCGACGCGCGGAAGATTCTGCGCGTGGCGGTCAAGCTCGATTCCTTTGTTTGAGAATACCTGAATAAAAAACCAGCCCGTCGGGAGCTTCCCGCCGGGCTGGTTTTGTGATGACGCTTATTCGGTAAAATCCGTTAGATAATAGGCGATGGAGTTTGCGCGTTTCCCGTCCGGTCCGGTGACCTCTACGCGGAAATATACGTCGCTGTCCCAAATTTTCAGCTCGGCTTCGGTCAACAGTTTGCCGTCCGCCGCTAACGCCAGCGCGCCGTGGCGGGTGGCGGTGCCTACGGAAATGGAATAGGCAGGGGAGGTCTTGACGTGGACGGTCAGATTTTCCGCATCAAACCCCAGAGAAAGAATTTCAGGACCGTTGGAGCAATAAAAATCGCCTGTTTCCAGCGCATGGATGATACCCGCATAGCTCAATTCGCCGCCGGTCATGACCCATCCGCCAAAGGAATCGCAGAGCGGGTCGCCGGGCAAATGCCGGTCGTGATTGTCGTCGGTCATGGTGCAATACAGCTTTTCGCAATGCCCCCAGCGCAGCATATCATCATACACATTGACCTGATTTTCATGCAGCCCGTCGCCGATATAACAGCCGTAATTGAAAATTTCCAGAAAATCAATATGCTTCAGCGGCGTATAATCTTCGAAATTTTGCAGCGACCAATAGGGATGGTTATAGCTGCATAAAAACCCCTGATCCTTGATGGCTTTGATGAAATCGTTCAGCGCATCCTTGTCGTAATAATCCGGTTTTTGCGGGATGAGCGGCGCTTTTTGGTCCGGAGATTTGGCAAAAAAGTTGAAATGATAGCATTTCCCCGGGCCGAAGGGCTCTCGCTTCGGACTGTCTACGCCCTGTTCATAGGCATATAGAACCAGAAAATCGTCCCTCTGTAATTCCGGGTGGGCATAGTAATGATCGTGATCCGAAAGCGCTACAAAATCATAGCCGTGCTCCCGGTATGCGTCCGCGATTTCCTGCGGCGTCATGCTCCCGTCCGACAGAGTGGTATGGCAGTGCAGATTGCCCTTGTGTTTGTTTTTTTCGGTTAACAAATAGCGAATCATAAAGGATCTCCCTTCCTTAATTTTATTGCTTTGTGAAATATAACAGCAGGCTTGCGCCGTCCCGGTTCAAATCCCGGTCGGTCAGGTTCAGCCCGGCATTCATCAAGAAGGCGCCGGTATATTTTTCACCGGTTTCCTCACAGCGATATACCGCCTCTTCTTCCAGCCCGCGCATCCGCACGATCAGCGTCTGAAATTCCCGTTTGCGGATGCTGATGACCGTCAGCAGAGCGGAGGACTTGTCCCGCGCAGCAAAATTCCATGCGCAGGTCGCTCCATTCTCCCAGGGCGGGATCAGCCGGTATAAATCCCCGTTGTGAATCGTCTCGTAGGTTTTATGATAATAGGCGACCTGGGTTTTGATGGTCTCCTTGTCCTCGTCCGTCAGCTTTTCCGGGTCCAGCTCATAGCCGAAGGTGCCCCAAAGCGCCACGGCGGCTTTGGTGTCGTAGCCGGTGCGTTGGTTCGCGGAAACATGTGCGCCCATGGAAGATGCCGGATAAAACAGAGAAGTGCCGAATTGAATGCTCAGCCGTTCAATGGGGTCGGTGTTGTCGCTGCACCAGATCTGCGGCGAGTAGTAAAGCATTCCGCCGTCAAACCGTCCGCCGCCGCCCGAGCAGTTTTCCAAAAGCAGGGTAGGGTATTCGTCCAGAAGCCGCTGCTGCAGCTCATAGGTGCCCAGTACAAAACGGTGGAAAAATTCGCCCTGTCTCTCCGGCGGCAGCGCCAATGAGGACGGCTCGGTTAGGTTTCGGTTAAAATCCCATTTCAGATAGGTGATCGGACAGCTGTCCATGATTGCCTTCATTTGCCGGAAAATTTCGTCCCGTACTTCCTGCCGTGTCATATCGATGACGCATTGGTGCCGAGCCAGCGATTTTTCCCTGCCTTTGATCTGCACACACCAGTCCGGATGGGCGCGGTACAGGTCGGAATCGGGTGAGATCATCTCCGGCTCAAACCAGATGCCGAACGCCAGTCCTTCCTCCCGGACACGGCGCACCAGCTCCGCAAGCCCGCCCTTGAGCTTGTTCTCGTTGACAAACCAATCGCCCAGCGAACAGGTGTCGTCGTCCCGCTTGCCGAACCAGCCGTCGTCCATCACCAGCATTTCCATGCCCAACTCTTTGCCCTCCCGGGCAAGGCGAACCAGCTTGTCGGAATCAAAATGGAAGTAGCAGCCCTCCCAGCTGTTCAGCAGCAGCGGACGCTTGCGTTCCCGCCAATAGGGGGAAATGATGTGAGAAAGGTACAGCCGGTGGTAAATGCGGCTCATTTCACCGAGCCCCTGACCGGAAAACACCGTTACCGCTTCCGGTGACAAAAGAGAATCTCCCTTTTCCAGCCTCCAGCGGAAATCTTTCGGATGGATGCCCATTGTCACGCGGGTGCCGCCATAGCCGTCCGCTTCGGTGTCGGCGGAAAAATTGCCGCTGTATAGCAAGTTGAATCCGAAACATTCGCCGCTTTCTTCCGCCGTGTCTTTTTTCGCAAGGCAAATGCCCGGATTGTGGTAGTGACTGGACGCGCCCCGGGTGGAAGCGACCGATTGGATGCCCTGCATTACGGGAAGACGCTGGGGTGAGCGTTCTTTTGCCCATTTGCCGTATAAGTGAATCAGATCAAAATCATTTTGCGGAAAATCGCAGCAAAGCGAATGCAGTTTTTCGATGTAGACCGTCTCATCGCTTTGATTCACAACGCGGATGCTGCGGACCAATGCGTCCAGCTCCCGCAGCACGGTATAATACAAAAGGAACTGTACGCCGGTTGCCGGGTCCTGCATGGTGATTTCCAGCGTGTCTGCCTCGTTTTCCGTCAAGCGGACATGGGGCAGCGCCCCGGCGTCCGGTCTGCCGGTGTAAATGCGGTGCGATACATAGCGCAGGTCGGTGGCGCTGGTGCCGTCCGCATAACGGAGAATGACCGTCGAAAGCCGGAAATCCCCGACGCCGCTGCCGGAGACCTCCATCATGGAGACATCCGGCGAGATATTTCCCGTGCCTCCGGTCGCATCCGGCGAAAAGGAGGCATAGGAAGAACGGTAAAAGCTCGGCGCAATCTCATGATCGGAAACCCGTGCGCCGTAATACAGATGAAGCAGGTAGTTTTCATCGCTTACGGCGAACAGATAACTGGAACGCGGCGTGTCCAACTTAAACAGCCGGTTCTTTTCATAATAGGAAACGGACATAAAGACCTCCCAAATTTCGTTTTGATATAGGCGCGCCTTGCGGCGTCAATCCTCATTAGACACGCGGTTCAGCTTGACGATCAGGGTAAAGACTCGATCCTGACAGCGGATCAGATAATCGCCCGCGTATTTATCTGCCGTCGCCCGGATGCTTTTCAGACCGAACCCGTGATTCTGTTTATCATGTTTGGACGAGATGTATTCATTGCCTCGTTTTTTCGGCGGATCCTTATAGGGATTGGCGCAGGAAAGCACCAGACTGTTCTCCGCCGCGGTAATTTTCAAGTGAATGTATCTGTCTTCATCCTCCGGGATTTTAACACAAGCCTCTACGGCGTTGTCCAGCGCGTTGGCAAGAATGATACACAGATCCATCGGATGGACAAACATCTCGGTCAGCCGATCCACCTCAAAGCGGGTCGCGATCTTATTCTTGTGGGCGGCAAGCAGCTTTTCGTTCAGAATTGCATCCACGGCGGACTGTCCGCTGATGGTCATAAACGCCGCCTCGTCCACGGTATTGATCATGGTTTTGACATAGCTTTTTAAGTCGTCGTATTTTTCATTGTCCAGCAGCGAGCGAACGATCAGCAGCTGATTTTGCATATCATGCCGCAGCTGACGCATACGGGTATAGGAATTTTCGAGCTTTTCAATGGATGCGCTCTGCTCTTCGATTTGACGGGATAGGATTTCGTAGCGCGTTTGCATATCCGTATTTTTTTGCAGTCGGGCAAACAGGACAAATACCAGCAGATTGATAAAAATCAGCCCGATGCCCGCCGTGATAATATAGCCGTAGATCGACAGCCACGGAAAAGCAAATTCTTCCCCATTGATCAGAATGGTGGTCGTTTCGCTGAATTGCCGCGCCTCCGGCGGCAGCGTGTCAATAAAGTATTGGAATACCGTAAAAATTGCCAGGGTAATCAGCGGTACGGAAAGCAAAAGCATCCAGTATTTCAGCGTAAACTGCCATTTCTTATGCTTAACGGTCGAAGACAGGCAGAAGATGAAAATCATCAACAGCGTTTTTGGTAAAATCAACCGCAGCATGGAAAGGAATAGCGACTCATTGTCCACCAGCGGCAAATTCTCCGGCAAAATGGACAGAATAATGCTTGACAAAATATTGGCAAGGGATACCGACAATGCCCAGATGACGCAATAAACCACCTTGTAGCGCAGATTTCCCTCGTACAAGGCGATCAGCATCAGCACAATCAGCAGAATTTCCAGCGGCGTGCTCCAGCCAAAGGGCAATAAGCTGATGGCGAATAGCAGTCCGGCGGCAGCGCAGCCGGTGACATATTTAACTGCTCGTCTGGTGAATCGGAAAACAAAAAAGCTGTCCATCAGCACCATGGCAAGCAGCATTTCAATGACCGCAGTCAGAGCATTGACTATGGTCAGGGCAAGGGTGTCGTTCCACATAAACTACCTCAGCGACCAAAGATAGGCGTCGTTTACGCTTTTTCTGTATTTTTTGCTGACCGGAATCACGCACTCATTTTTCAGGACAAGCTCGCCGCCGCCCAGTCGTAATATTTTTTTTGCATTAACCAGAAAGCTCTGGTGACAGCGGATAAAATCCTTGTCCGCCAGCGCATTTTCAATGTCGTCCAGTTTGGCGTAGGTTCTGTAGCTGCTGCCCGAAAGCTGAATGTTGACAATGCGCTTTTTGCTCTCAAAATAATAGATATGCCGCAGCTCCAGACTGATCGTCTCTCCGCCGAATTGAAAGGTGAAGCGGTCGTCGCCGCTGTGTTCCAGCTCGTCGATGGTGTCGCGCAGTACTTTGGAAAATCCGAAATCCAGCTCATTTTTCATTAGATACCGGAATGCCTTGACCTCGTACCCGCGAAAGACATATTCGGCGGAGGAGGTGATAAACACCAAAAGCACACGGCTGTCCTTTTGGCGAATCTCCTCCGCCAGCCGGATCCCGTCCAGCCCGTCCATACGGATGTCCAGAAAGAGAATATCAAAGGGATTGGCGTCCTCTCTGTACCGCGCCAACAGCTTTTTTGGATCGGAAAACAGTGAGATCTGTGCATCCCTGTTTTCTTTTGCCAAAACATCCCGCGTTTTTTCAAACAGAATGTCCAAAATTCGTGTTTCGTCGTCGCAGATGGCAATGCGCATGATCTCACCTTTTTCCGCAGTTTGTCGTTTATTGGAAGCGCAGCTTCAGCGTTTTGATTTCAAAGGGACGGAAGGACAGTTCAATCTCACCATTCCTGCTTTCCAGCTTGTGGTCATGCTCTTCCATCATATCGCACAGTGACGCTTCTTCAATCAAAAGGTCAGTGTGCAGCCGACAGTCGGTTTTTTTGTTCCATGTTTCATACAGACGGACAATCACATCTTCGCTGTCTTCTGCCTTCTTGACGGTTTCAATGATGATATTGTCTTTGTCGCAGGAGAGAAGCGAGAACTGTTCCGGCAGACTGCCTCTGCCCGTTGCTTCAACACCCAGCAGCGGAACATTCAGACAAAATGCCTGCTGCACCACGGCGCTTTCCGACACAAAGCCGGTATGGGGATAAATTGCATAGGTAAAGGCATGCTGTCCATGGTCCTGTTTTTTTTGCGGCTTGTTCTGTGAGCGCAGCAGCGACAGACGGATTTTGCCGTCCTTGATATTATAGCCGTATTTACAGTCGTTGAGGATGCTCACGCCAAAACTGTTGTCGCTCAAATCCGCCCACTTTTGCGCCGAGGCTTCAAACTTTGCAAAATCCGCCAGGGTATTGCTGTGGGTCGGACGCTGTAAATTACCGAACTGAATGTCATAGGTCGCCTTGTCGGTGTTGACGTCAATCGGAAATTCGGCTTTCAGATTGGTGCAGTCTTCTTTCCAGTCGATCTCATTTTGGATATCGATTCGCTCGCTGTGCTTATAGAAAATCAGATATTGCTTGATCAGCGTCTGATGAAGCTGTCGGGTAATCAGAAGCACCGCCCGTACCGGACCGTTTTCCAGAACCCGCGCGTTCAACACATGGCTGACCACTTCGCTCTTCTCTTCAAAATAAGCGTTGGTGTTCCAGTTCTGATCCGAATAGGGTCTTTCCTCAAAGGCAATCAGACGGTTGAATACCCGCCCCTTTGGAATCACGTCCCTGCCGAGCTTTTTGCAATACAGGCGGACAATCTCCATATCGTCCGAAAAATCGATGATATAGTGGTCGGTTTGCACACGGTTGCCGTTGATGTCCGCAGTCTTATCTTGGGAGCCTTCCTGAGGCTTCTGTCCCAGCGGAAAAACACGGTAGCCTTTGGCGGGTACATTGTCAAAGGCGATGATCCATTGATCATCCCAGGTTCTCTGTGCGGGCAGCGCTTTGCCGTTTTTATCCAAATATGCATGTCCCTGCGGCGGGAGATGTGGGAGGATCACAGTGCCGCCCCGCGTAAAGCCCAGGGTGTTAAAGACCGTGACGGCTTCTCTGCCAATCGAAGTCGCATTGGCAATGCGCTCCAGCGCGGTGGATTGCATATACTGCCCGTCTGTCATCAATTTTTTATACTGCTCTCGGGAATCGGCGTAGACTTGTGCAATGGAAGAGCCGGGGATAATATCGTGGAACTGATTGAGCAAAATCAACTCCCAGCCGTTGTCCAGACCGGTTTTCGGATATCGATCAAAACCGTTGTCCAGAAGCAGCGATGCCATGGTATTCAGAATTTCAATGTTTTGGTATAAAAATTCCGATTTGCGATTCAGCTTTTTGTTTTCCGCTTCGGCAGTCAAGGTGCCCCGATGGTATTCCAGATACAGCTCGCCGCGCCATTTGTTCAGGTACCGGCTGCCCATGACATCCTTTTCCAGACGGTGGAAAAAATCTCCGGCAAATTCAAACTTCACCTGCGGACAGCCGGGCAGACCGGCTTTCATACGCAGACCTTCCTCAATCATCGTTTCCGTCGGGCCGCCGCCTCCGTCTCCAAATCCGTAACTGTTCAGAATATTGTTGTTCAGATCCTTATTGGAATATCGCTGCCACCCGCCCATGACCTGCGACGGGGAAAGGTCGCTGTTGTAGGTGGTCATATAGGAGCCTTTACCTTCCGAGCCATAGCCCTGGGAGGGAATGAAGTGCGTCAGAATCCTGGTGCCGTCGATGCCCTCCCAAAGGAAAGTATCATAAGGAATTTTATTGTATTCGTTCCATGAAATTTTGGTGGTCATGAAATATTTGATTCCGCAGCCCGCCATAATCTGCGGCAGTGCGCCGCTGTAGCCGAAAACATCGGGCAGCCATAGAATCTCGCAGTTTTTGTCAAATTCCCGGCGGAAAAACCGTTTGCCAACCAAAAACTGCCGCACCAGCGCTTCACCGGAAGGCACGTTCGTGTCTGCTTCGACCCACATGCCGCCTTCCACTTCCCAGCGTCCTTCCCGCACACGCTTTTTGATTTCTTCAAACAAAGCGGGGGCGTCTTTTTTGACAAAGTCATAGAGCTGCGCCTGAGAGGAAATGAAACGAAAATCGGCGTATTCGCGCATCAGATAGTTCATCGAGGCAAAGGAACGCACAGCTTTTTCGCGGGTTTGCCGCAGTCGCCAGAGCCATGCGACATCGATGTGGGTATGTCCTATGGCGGAAACGACGGCGCCGGCAGGGGAGGAGCCAAGAATCTTTTCTTCAATTGCCCGATTCGTTTCTTTGACGCTCGTCAGAAATTCCGGACCGTAGGGCAGAGAAAGATCCAGCTTGCGCAGCGCCTCGGTCAGTTTGCCGACCATTTCGACGCGGGGCATATCGTCCGGACCGAACAGATTTGCCGTCTCGCGGATGGTTCGGATGTGATAGGAAAGCCGCAGTACCTGTGCATCCCGGGTAAAAATGCGCGAGGATAAATACATCCTTCCCTGATAGCTGAAATCGTCGGAGTAGGCGCAAAGGTGAATTTTTAGTTTTTCTCCGCCTTTCGCTTCCTTTAGAATGCAAATTTCATTGTGGTTTTCATCCATGCCCGCGATAAGTACGCCGTTGACAAATAAAATAAACTGAGGTTTTGTGGTGTGTGACCAGGCGCCGTCTTCGGCGGCGCTGAGCGTGTAAAAAATATCCCTGCCCTTCATGCGTTCCGGTACGGTAATGACCTGCCGGAACCGGCAGTAGACCTCTTTGCCGCCCCAAAGGTCCTCGGACGGCGCAAAATCACGCCACTCTCCGTCGTTCAGCCGGTCGATGGGCGCTTGTCCGTCGCTGATTTCAAAAGCGCCGCCGTCCATCTGATCGGTAATCAGATATTTGCCGCGCAGCTCTTTTTCAATCTCGCCGATACGCTTAGATAGCATAAGGCGCTCGGAGTTTTTGTCTACAAAGGGAGAAATATCAAAAAATCCCATATATGATTCGCCGTCCTTTCGGTCAGTTCTTGAAAATATAGTACAGGATTTCACTAAAAAATGCAAGTATTATTGGCTAAAAATACCCTGGAGCGGGTTGTTTTTTCTGTGTTCCGTCTGCCGTGGTGGAGCACAGCGAACCAGAATGGTGTCCTCGCCGATTACAGCAATGTCGCACCATGGAATTTTTATATCCTCGTTTCCCTTTCCTAAACCGAAAAACTTTAGTTTTCCATAAATGATCAGCGCTGTGATTTTTCCGTCTTCCGGGCAGAATTCCACATCGTTGACCTTGCCCAGCAGATCGCCGTTTTGTATGTTGATGACATCTTTTTCGCAAAGCTCCGTTATGCGGCAGGACATATCCATCCCTCTTTCCATACTTCTTCAATGAAATGTATGTATACCATAAAAGAAAAAGACGACACTTTTTATTGCTGTTCAGATAATAAGAAGAAAAGAGGCTTGCAAAGCTTCGTGGAGTGTTATATAATAAACAATACGGTTTTTGTCAGATTATTATGTAGGGTTGGGTGGAAAATGTTGACTGAGCAGCAGCTTTCGGTTTTGCATCAGATTCAGGACGTGGAGCTGAAAATACTGGTCGAGCTGGACCGCATTTGCACGAAGCATAACATCAAATATACCTTAAGCGGCGGTACGCTTTTAGGGGCGATCCGACATAAGGATTTTATCCCGTGGGACGACGACATCGATCTGGATGTCAAGCGAGAGGATTATTATAAATTGCTGAAGATTCTGCCCGAGGAACTGAGCGATGCGTTTGATTTTGTGAATTATGATGAGTTCGGCGAGCATTTCTGCGATTTTATTCCCCGTATTTTTTATAAGAACTGTAAGGTGCAGAATTCCTTTACCATCGACGGCGGCGAGCGGAATATGGCGGGCGATGAGCGAATGGATAAAATTTTTATCGAGCTGTACTGCCTGCATGATACAAAAAAAGGTCTGACAGTCAGATTGCAAATCTTTCTGGTCAAAACGATTTACGGCATGGCGATGGCGCATCGCATCGGTAAAAAGCCGATGTCGCACTATTCCCCCCTGCAAAAGGCGCAGGTGAAAGTGCTGACCACGATTGGTAAACATATCCCCATGAAAACCCTTTGCCGGTGGTATGAAAAAACGGTCAATCTGATCAAAACAGGCAACGGCGATCTGTATTTCAAGCCCTCGGTTCCGCTCTGGGTACAGGAAAAGAATGTCTTTCCCAAGGACTGGTTCGATGACGTGGTTCGGGTCCCCGTGCGCGAATATATGATCTATGCGCCGGCAAAATATTTGCAGATTTTGGAGTCGCTTTACGGTGACTGGAAACAGCTCCCGCCGGAGAAGAACCGCCGTCCGGATCATTTCTCTCTGGAAAATGTTGAAATCTGGTAAGGTGAAAGGGAAGTGAAGAGATGAATATTGTCATGATTATGGCTGGTGGTATCGGTAAGCGCTTCGGCGCGCCGATCCCTAAGCAATATACGCTTTTGAAAGGCAGACCGGTCATCGACTATGTGATTGATGCGGCAAAGGGCTCCCGGCTCGCCGATAAAATCCTGGTTGTTATCGATGAGCAGTGCATGAAATATTCCGCCGCGCTCAACGACCCTTCCCTGGATTTTGCTCCCAACGGCAAGGAGAGGTACGATTCGGTCAAAAATGGGTTCGATTATATCAAAAGCCATTATGTGTGCAGCAAGGTCGTCATCATGGATGCGGTTGCGCCCTTTGTTTATCCTGAGCTGATCGACGATTATTTCCGTAAGCTGGACGAATACGACGCGGTGATCACCGCCCAGAAAATTACCGGTGCATTGGGAAACAAGGATTTCGATCCGCTGGACCGCGAAGAATATTATATGACCCAGTCCCCCGAGGGCTTTGTCTTTGATAAAATCAACGCGGTTTTGGATACCCACTTTCCCAGCCAGGAGCTGGCGTGGCAGTTGCCGAAAGGCTCGAAATTTTATTTGAATTTTGACTTTAAAAATAATTTGAAGCTGACTTATGATTTTGAGCTGCAATATGCCGAATACATGATGGATTACCTGCGCGGCAAAAAAATCGAGGGCAATCTGAAAATTTATGATAAGAGCCAGTTTGTCACCGAGGGCATTCGCTATTTTCTGCTGCGCCTTTATCCGGAGCAGACCGACGCATGGCTTGGGAAAATCGCATCGGAATACAGCCGCCTTGCCAATCAGTGGGGCTTGAAATCCTTTATCCCGAGCCAGACCTCCCGCTACGGTTTGGTGCTCTTCGCCGAATCAGAAACCTACGGCGATGTGGTGGTCAAGTTTATTCCTGATTTTGTGGACCGGTTTGAGACGGAAATTGCCTCCTATCAGGAGCTTTCTCCGGATTATATGTGCGAATTTCTTGGCTGTGACTACGCCGCCCGTGCCATGCTTCTGCGTCGGGTCTCCCCGGCAAAGTACGCCGATTTCAATGACAATATCCTTCTGACTGAGTTTTTCGATAAGGTAGACAAAACCATCCGTCCGGTCAAAGCGGTTCATGCGCCGGAGCGTTTTCTGGATTATTACGCCGACCTGAGGCAAAAGTTAACAGATATTGAAACAGTGCCGTTTTTCCGCGAGCGAATCAAAGAACACTTGCAGGCGGCGATTGCCATGTATGACCAGTATTTTTCCGACTCGCCGCTCTATCTTTGCCACGGCGACTTGCACGCATTTAATATCATTCAGGGGCAAGACGGCTATGTCGCAGTCGATCCGCTGGGGGTCCGCGCGCCTCGAGAGCTGGAATATGTGCGCTTTATTCGCAATGATATTCTGAATATCCGATCCTTCGGAATGCGGGAACGCCTGAATTTGCTGCTCTCCTATTTTTCCCGTTGGGCTGGAAAAAAGAGCCTTCTGTTGTTTTTGTATATCGATACGGTCTATGTGACCTTTAATTGTACCTTTGAGCATCCCGATGACGGACCGACGGGGTATAACCTGAAATTACTGAATGTCATTCGTCAGATGATCGATTTGGATTTGATGAATTGACGTAGGAGACTTTTTCCATGGGAAAAAAGAGAAAATATACGAGGGTCGCGTCCGACATGATTTTCAGCATCGCGGCTGTTGTCATTCTCAACGCGGTGATTCAGCTTTTTATTTATCCCTCCTTTAATCGCAAGCTCGGACCGGAAGCATACGGCGAGGCAATCACTGTCATGTCCATGGTCGCGGTCATGGGTATCGGTTTCGGCATCGCCGCTAATTATTCCCGTATGGTCATGAGCACAAAAAAGCGCGATGTTAAAGGCGATTATAATATCTTCTTGTTGATGATCTGGGCGCTTTGCGTGCCGGTGGCTTTCTTTACCGCCAAGGTTTTTGTTTCCGAGTTCTCCGTCTTGAACGCGCTTTTCATTGCGCTTCTGATGATCAGTACCGTGACCCGTTACTACAGTGACGCTGAATTCAAACTAAATATCAATTATAAAGGGTATTTTGTCTATAACATCTGTATCGCGGCAGGCTACAGCCTTGGAATGCCGATTTTTTTCAAGTCCGGCAACTGGATGATTCCGATGATCATCGGTGAAATTGCTGCGGTGGTCTACACCGCCATCCGAGGCAGCCTGTATCATCGTCCGCTTTTGAAAAAGAGCGAGTATTTCAGAGAGGACTTTAAATCTTTTGGCGTTTTGTCCTGCTCTTATGTCGCTGATACGCTGATTCAGAATGCGGATCGGCTGCTGCTCAACGCCATGTTCAGCGATGGCACTATGGTCACGACCTTTTACAACGCTGCGCTGATCGGTAAGGTCATTGCCCTGTTAACCACCTCTTTGAATACGGTTTTGATCGGTTACCTGTCCAAATTCGACGGCAAATTTACCAAAAAGTTTTATAATTTCATTACGGTCGGTCTGTTTGCCATCGGGGTCGTGGCAGCTTTGGCGTGTACGGTGGTATCTCATATCTTTATTCGTTTGATGTATCCCGATACCTATGAGGCGTGCAAACCCTATTTCTTCATCGCCAATGCCGGGCAAGTGCTGTATTTCATTTCCAGCACGATTATGATTGTTGTTCTGCGTTTCGCCGATGAAAAATATCAGATGCAGATGAATGTGCTGTACACCGTCTTGTATTTGGTTGTCGTGCCGGTTTGCACCTATTTCTTCCAAATCTGGGGTCTGGCATTCGGCATCCTGGCTGTCAACTTTATCAAATTCCTGATCGTTTATTTGATCGGACTTTGGCAGCTCGGCAAAAAGAACCGACTGGAACCGCAGGATAACGGAAACGGCGAAGATTTTGACGCTTTTGTTCGTCCCGGTAGCGAGGGGTGAACCGAATCGTTCACATAAATTTTTGGGATATTTATCCTTTTTTACTTGCAAATTCCGGAGAAATGAGATAAAATATCCGAGATGCGATTTTAATCCGATCAATTCATGAAAGGTGAGTTAGCGAATGAACGCAAAAGAAACTCGTTCCGACGCCGAGAAATACCGGCAGGAACGCAAGGAAAGAATCAAAAAGGATGCCGCAAAAACCAAAAAAGGCACCGGCAAGGGCGGCGCTGTGCTGCGCAAGATCATTGCCATCGTGCTTTGCGTGGTTATTGCCGGCGGCGTGATCTGGTATTTGGCCGATTTCTTCGGCTGGCCGCAGAAGCTGACCACGGTCGCGACAGTCAATGTGGACGGCGAGGAATACAAGATTAGCCAGGCGAAATTCAATTTCTATTATTCCGCTGCGCTGAACGAGGCGGTCAATTCCTCTTACCAGTCTTCACAGTATGGTCTGACCTCCGGTTTTGATTATACTCAGTCTCCGGATTCCCAGACCACTACCGATGATGAGGGCAACGAAATTACTTACGCCGAGAAGTTTAAGCTTGATGCGATTGATTCCATTGAGCAGACGCTTTATTATGCCAAGAAGGCGAAGGATGAAAATGTCGAGCTGACCAGTCATGAGCTGTCCGAGGTGGAAGCGACCATGGATACCATGCGTGAGAATGCCGATGCTTCCGGTTATTCGCTGAGCGCCTTTATCATTCTGAATTACGGTAAAGGTTTGAATGCCAACCTTTTTGAGGAGTATCTGGAAGAGCAGATGATGGCGCATCGCTATGCTGAATATCTCCAGGAGAAATATGCCGCTGAATATACCGACGAACAGATCAACGAGGAATATGACGCGGATCCCAACGCCTATAATAATATTGATGTCCGGGTGTACGGCTTCTCCATTGAAGAGGAGACCGACGAAGACGGCAATACCATCGAGCCGGAGTATACGGAGGAAGAGCAGCTGCAAAGAGCGCAGGAAATGATCTCCCGCGTGACGGATGAAGAATCCTTCAAGACGCTCTGCCTGGAGTATTGCACCGAAGAAGAAGTGGAGGATTTCCGCGACGGTGATGCTTCGCTTGCCCGCGGTATGAGCTATGATACCGTCAGTGCCAATATGGGCGAGGAAGAAGCCGATTGGGCGTTCTCTGCTGACCGTCAGGCTGGCGAGACCACAGTCTGGCAGACCGATTCCTATATCTACGCCGTATATCTGGTGAAGCCCGCGTACAGAAGCGAACAGAACTATGTTTCCGTCCGCCACTTGCTGGTGCAGTTCCCCGAGGAGGAAACGTCCACCTCGGAAGAAATTGTCTCTGAGCCGACGACCAACGAGGACGGCGAAACCACCGTTCCCGAGGAAACCGAACCCGAGACGCATATGCACGATGGCGTAGCCTATGAGGGTGCCAAGCACGATGACGCCGATGGCGATACCGTCTATAAGGAAACCCCGAAAAACAACGACGACACCAAGCGCATCGCCGAAGAATATCTTGCAAAATATAACGAGGGCGAAAAGACCGAAGAGGCTTTTGCCGCGCTGGCTGACCTTTACAGCGATGATACTTCTTCCACCACCGACGGTGGCGGCGAAGGCGGCTTGATTGAAAATATGAAACCCGGTCAGTATGTACAGCCCTTTGAGGACTGGGCATATGACGAGGCGAGAAAGCCCGGCGATGTCGGTATCGTGGAGACGGATTACGGTTATCACGTGATGTACTTTGTCGGCGCCGAGGAAGAGCCGATTTGGAAGACCGACATCCGTAACGCTCTGGCGTCCGAAAAGGTGACCGAGGAGACCGAAGCGGATGAAGAGGAATATGCTGGCATTCTGACCGAAACTTCTTCCATGGAACGCGCCTATCGCGCCTGCGTTGAGTTTGCCGCAAGCAAGCGTTATTCCTGATTTCTGCGTTCATCATCAATACCCCCGGCGTTCTCTTTGTTGGGAACGCCGGGGATTTTTTTGATAAAAAAAGACTTGCGGCAAATGAACCGCAAGTCCGAAAACAGATTCGATATTACAGAGCTTCTACAATGGCTTTGGTGTCCCGGGCAATCAGAAGCTCCTCGTTGGTCGGG
>CASFQZ010000011.1 GCA_949296825.1 uncultured Eubacteriales bacterium | reverse complement strand
GAAGCGGGCACCGCAAGAGGGCGACCAAAGCAGAGCGCACGAAAAAGCCGAATCAACACCATAAATAAAAAACAAATGAATACCGAGGTGTAGCGCAGTTGGTAGCCGCCCGGTTTGGGCTGGGCCTGCAAGCGCCGCCAGTGGCGGATTCAGCGCAGCAGGGCCAGGCGCAGCGGTCGCTGACTTCGAGCGACTATTTCGCGAAGAAGGAAGCGGGCACCGCAAGAGGGCGACCAAAGCAGAGCGCACGAAAAAGCCGAATTAACACCATAAATACAAAAACAAAAGAATATCGAGGTGTAGCGCAGTTGGTAGCGCGCCTGCTTTGGGAGCAGGATGTCGCAGGTTCGAATCCTGTCACCTCGACCAGAATTCCTCTGAGATCCAGAATTTCAGAGGAATTTTTTATTTTCTCCCGGAAAAAGTCAGCATCCGAAAAATGCAGAAATCGTCATAAAGTCCGAATGATGTGGTTTCCTTTTCCGCTCAAATCCTCTATGATACTAACAGCAGCTGCAATGAAAATCATTCTGAGGAGACACCATCATGAACACAGACAAAATTTATGCAGAAGCCATTGCCAACGAGTATTCCCCCAAAGAGACCTCCAAGGTAATCGCCCTGAAAAAGCTGGACCGAAAAGCAAAAAGCAAAGCCAATATCTTCGCCTATACCTTCGGGGTTGCAATGACCCTCATTCTCGGATTGGGGATGTGTCTTTCCATGCAGGTCATCGGAGACGGAAGCGCCATGATGACGGGAATCGGCATTGTTTTGGGAATTCTCGGCCTTGCCGGCGTGGGGGTCAATTACCCCATTTATCAAAAGCTGCTGAGAACCGGCAAGGAAAAGTATGCTTTTGAAATCATCCAACTGGCCAAAGAGATCAGCGAGTCTGCCGAATAAAGAAGAGAGGAGGGCGGCACATGAATAAATCCGAAAGCAAATACTTCAATACCGCCCTGCGCATGGACGAAGCACTTCTCACCCTGCTGGAACAGAAAGACCTGGAATATATCACGGTAAAAGAAATCTGTGAAACTGCCCGGGTAAACCGTTCGACTTTTTATCTCCACTATGAAACCGTCGCTGATTTGCTCAACGAGACGGTGGAGATGGTAAACCAGCGATTTTTGTCCTATTTCCTTCAAAGCGAAACCCTTTTTCTCAACGGAATGGAGCATCGGGAACAAAAGGAACTCATACTGATTACCCGCCAATATCTGCTCCCCTATCTTCGCTTCATCAAGGACAATAAAAAGGTCTACCGCGCCGCCTTTCGGAATCCGGGCTGTATGCAGGCACATATACGATATCAAAATCTGAAAACTGATATTTTAAACCCAATTCTGGAGCGATTTGCAATCCCGGCCCATTACCGTCCGTATTATATTGCCTATTACATAGAAGGTATCATGGCGGTTATAAAAGAATGGCTGCGGCAGGACTGTACCGATGAAGTGGAAATGATCGCCGACATCATTGAGCGATGCGTACCAACGGAGGGCGAGGGACATGAAAAAGCCTGACCAGCCGGGAAAATTCCGGATATTTGGGAAATCGTGGAAAAAGGACGATTTCTGCAAAGCCATGGCTGGCGCGGCGGTCTCCTTTGGCGCAACCTCACTGTTTGCCCTGTATCATGGATATCTGGGAATTTGCTATTCATCAGGCTGGCACAAAAGCATTGGCGTTTTTTATTTTCTTTTGACGGCTATCCGGGGAATGATTCTCCTGACGGAAAAAGGGAATCTGGAGCTGTCCGGGGAAAAGCAGCACTTTCGCCGGTACCGAACGTTCCGAATCAGCGCCATTCTGCTGCTCATGCTGGATCTTGCCCTGATGCCGCCCATTGCACTGATGGCCGTTTTTGCCAAACCGGTGAACTTCGGACTGATTCCCGCGATTGCCATGGCCGCCTATACGACCTGTAAAACTACCATGGCGTCCATCCATGTCAGGCGACAGAAGCGCAGACCCACCGGCAATATTCTGATAGCAGAGCTTCGGACCGTCAATTTTATCGACGCTCTGGTTTCCATTCTCACCCTGCAAAACACTCTGATTATGGTGAATGAGGCAAAAGATTCCGCCCATGATATGGGCTTCCTGTCCATCGTCACCAGCGCAGGAATCTACGCCGCTATTGCAGGCATCACCATCCGTATGCTGTGGAAAGGACTGAAACAGGCTCGTTATCCGGGAGCTATTCAATCATAACCCCTTGACTGGACACCGGTCTTTCACAACAGCCGAACTATCATCGCTTTTTCCCCGCCGGTATGCTATAATGGCTGTAAAAATGGACCGTTACCCCATTATCCGAATGTTTGACCCCTTTACAGACATGGAAATTTTTTGGGGAACCGGAAAACGACACAGAGAAAAGGAGCATTACCATGCGAATCCTGATGTTGGGCAACAGCTTTACGTTTGCAAACAATATGCCGCAGACACTGGCTCAGGTGACTGGTGCGGAAGTGGTTCAGCATACCCGCGGCGGAGCGCGTCTTGCGGAGCAGTTAAATCCAAAGACAAAGATGGGTGGTTTGACACATGCTGCCTTTGAATCATAGGAGGGTACATTCCCCGATGCTTGCATCGTAACTTGCTTAACGATACATTAGAAAAGTGATAGAATGTAAGCGGGAAGGAGAAGTTGTAGATGAGTGAGAATATCCACAAATCACACAACGTATCAAGGC
>CASFQZ010000010.1 GCA_949296825.1 uncultured Eubacteriales bacterium | reverse complement strand
CATCCCGGACAGCGTAACCCCCTTCGGCGATATGGAGTTCGCTTACTGCGATGCCCTGACCACGGTAGAGATAGGCGACAGCGTAACCACCGTCGGCGATAATGCGTTCTATTGGTGCGATGCCCTGACCTCGGTAGAGATAGGCGACAGTGTGACCACTATCGGCGATTATGCGTTCGAAGATTGCGATGCTCTGACCACGATCTATTATACCGGCACCGAAGAACAGTGGAACGCCATTTCGATTGGTGAATATAACGAGCCGCTTTTGAATGCGGAGCTGATTTTTGGCGAGATGCCAAAAGACCCCTGTGCCGATGGTCACACGGAAGAAATCATCCCCGGTAAGGCGGCAACCTGCACCGAAGCCGGTTGGAGCGAGGGCAAAATGTGCTCGGTCTGCGGTGAAAGCTTACAGTCGCAGGAAGAAATTCCCGCGCTGGGACATAAGTGGCAGCATATGGTGATTCCTTCAACCTGCGCTGCTGTCGGGATTCGTTATCAGTTTTGCCTTCATTGCGGCGAAATGTCCGAGGTGACTTTGCTTCCTTCCCTCGCCCATACCCCCGGCGAATGGGAGGTCGTGCGTGAGCCTTCCGATACGCAGACCGGATGGGAGGAGCAGCACTGCACGGTTTGCGGCGCCCTTCTGCATAGTCGTGAAACGGAAAAATTGCAGGAGTCTCCGGCAGAAGAAAATCCCCTTCAGGAAATCTTCCAGAAAATCAGCGATTTCTTTACTCGAATCATCAGCTGGTTTGAGCGCTTGTTCCGGATTGCCTGATCTGTATATGCAAGCCGCCTGCCGGATTTTATTCCGCAGGCGGCTGATTTCTCTCCGATTTTCTGAAAAAAGCCTTGACAAGCGCTTCCCGGCGGTGTATAATAGCATCCGCAGCAAGCGATGAGGAATAGTGTAACGGTAGCACGACAGACTCTGACTCTGTTTGTTGGGGTTCGAATCCCTATTCCTCAGCCAAAGACCGCTCTCCTTTTGAGGGCGGTTTTATTTTTATACAAAAGCGCCCGGGACGCGTTTTACGTCCCGGGCGCGGAGCTTTGGCTCATTCGATGGCGATATAGGTGTCCTTCTGCTCGGGCAGCTGGGGCTGCGGCTTGGGCAGGGAGATGGTCAAAATGCCATTGTCGAACTTCGCTTTGATGTCTTCCTTCTTCAGGTCTTCGCCGACATAGAAGCTTCTGGAACAGCTGCCGATATAGCGTTCCCGGCGGATATACTTGCCGTTGTCATCCTTTTCGTCGTTGTTGTCGCGACGCTCGGCGCTGATGGTCAGATACCCGTCGTCCGCCGACAGCTTGATGTCCTCTTTCTGGAAACCGGGCAGATCCACGTGCAGCTCATAGCCGCCGTCGCTTTCCTTGATGTCGGTCTTCATAAGCTGGCTGTCTTTCCGGTAGGCGCGAGGGGTTCCGCGGAAGAATTCCTCGTCAAAGGGCGAACCAAAGAAATCGTCAAACAGGTTTTCGCCAAAAATGCTGGGTAACATAAGTCATTCCTCCAAAAAATTGATTTTCATTTTGTTTGTCCGAAAGGGAAGGGGACCGCGGCTCTTACATTCTCCCGCTCGTCTCACCGTTCTCTCTCTCGGTACACCCTTATTATAGCACAAACTTTAGCACTGTCAATAGGAGAGTGCTAAATATAATAAAAAGTTAATAGATAAGAAAAATATCAGACATAAATAAACCGTTGACCCTGGGATGTCTTTCTCGATATGGCGAAAAGATAAAAATATGGCGGACAAAAGAAAAAGCTTTGCGGTCTTGCCCTTTGCTTTGTTCGCAAATACGCTCCGACACCTGCGCCTGACGCCCCCGGCGTCAAGGCAATTTGGCGCTTTGCACCGGGTTTTCACCGGTCGTGCCAGCCGTCCGGGCAAAATCGCCCGACGCGAAACGCCTGGTACTCCGCTGCATCTGTTTGCCGGATCGTGCTTTTTTTCGGAACCTTCCGTTTTGTCCGCCGCTCATAGCATATGCGGAAATTTTACTGAAATGTATTGAATGTTTCGGTAAAATTTGGTAAAATAGCAGGGAAGCAAGCATGGATTCTATGATCGGAGGTCATTTTATGGGCAAGCAGCCAAAGCAGGTCATTGCATACCAAACATCCCTGCGGGAGCGTAATTCCTATCTGACTTATTTTGTCGGTCAGAATATGTTCTATCAGCTGATCGCAGCCTTTCTGACGACGTATCTGATGATGACCGGTATGAATATGATCAAAGCCGGTACGGTCGTGATGGCGGTCAAGGTCTGGGACGCGGTCAACGACGCGCTCTTCGGCGCGATTTTCGATAAGGTAAAATTCAAAAGCGGTAAAAAATGCCTGCCCTGGGTGCGCATTTCCACCGCCATGATCCCCATTGCGTCTATTTTGTTGTTTGCCATTCCCACTTCTTCGCCGGAGACGGTTAAACTGGCGTGGTTCGCCATTGCCTACCTGCTGTGGGACACCGCCTACACCATCTGCGACGTGCCGATTTATACCATGGTCACCACCATGACCTCCGATTTGGCGGAGCGCAACCTGCTGATGGCGCGCCGCCCGATTTTGGCGGGCATCGGTATGGGCGCGACCACCATCGCCTTTACGATCCTGCCCAGCGAAAATATCGGGCTGAATTATACCATGACCACCGTCATTGTCTCGCTGCTGGCGACCGTGACGATGATTCCCATCGGCGTGTATGGCAAAGAGCGAAATTATAACCCCGCCGATCGGGACGAAAATTTCACCCTGCGTCAGATGTTTTCCTACCTGGGCAAAAACAAATACCTGCTTTTGTATTACGGCGGCTTTATCGCGGCGAACGCTCTTTTGACCAATAACACCTTAAGCCTGATCGCCTCCTATTATTTGTTCGGCGATTCAATGTTCAATCTTCTGATCGGTGCGCTCTCTGTGGCGCCCCAGTTTATCATTGCCGTATTTCTGCCCGCCATCCTGCGCCGGGTCGATAAATTCAAATTCTATGTCTGGAACAATATTGCCACCATCGTTCTGGGGCTGGCGATCTTCTTTATCGGTTATGAAAATATCGTCGGTTTCCTGGTGCTGACCGTCCTCCGCGCCATGCCCGCTTCCGTGATCGGTATTATGAACTTTATGTTTACTCCCGACTGCGCCGAATACGGCAGGTATAAATCCGGCACCGATGCCAAGGGCATTACCTTCGCCATTCAGACCTTCTCGGCGAAGATCACCTCCGCCATCGCTTCGTCTCTGGGAATGCTGCTGTTGGGCTTTTTCCACTGGCAGGAGGTCAGCGCGTCCAGCTTTGAGGAGCTGGCGGCGCTGGGCGTCACCCAAAGCCCCGAGGCAATCCGCGGGCTGTGGATTACCTATGCGCTGGTGCCGGTCCTCGGCTATATTATCGCGTTGGCGTTTTACGCCTTCTATAAGCTCAATGACAAGGATGTACAGATCATGGCGCGCTGCAATTCCGGCGAGATCACCCGGGAGGAAGCCGAGCGCCTGTTGTCGCGCAAATATTAAAAAATCGCTCGCTCATGGTTGACAAGCTTCGCCCCGGCGTGTAGAATAGGGAAGGAAATCCGGAAGAGCGTTTCGCTTTTTACCGGAGAAAAAAGAAAGGTGGACGAACCGATGAAAAAATATATTTGCGAAGTCTGCGGTTATGTGTATGACGAGGCGCTCGGCGATCCCGACAACGGCATTGCCCCCGGCACCCCCTGGGAAGAGGTCCCGGACGATTATGTCTGCCCCCTCTGCGGCGTAGGCAAAGACCAGTTCGTAGAAGAATAAATAAGCGAATCTGGGGCGGCTGAGCGATCTGCCGTCCCGTTTTCTGTGAAAAAAGAGAAAGAACGGAGCAAGCTATGAACCAAATTGAAATCACGCCCGCTGTACGCTATGTCGGCGTCGATGATCATACCCTGGACCTTTTTGAGAGCCAGTACGTCATCCCCCATGGCGTGTCCTATAATTCTTATGTGATTCTGGATGAAAAAATCGCGGTGATGGATACTGTGGACCGCCGTGCA
>CASFQZ010000009.1 GCA_949296825.1 uncultured Eubacteriales bacterium | reverse complement strand
TTTTGCAGTAAAAAGGGGTGCCTATTATGGCTGAGATCGCCTTCGGGCGGGACCCTCGAACCTGATGCGGGTCATGCCGCCGTAGGAATTTTATCTTTGCAGCCTTCGTTGTATTGGATCGTTCTTCCACGGGACAGCCCGTGGAAGTTTTATTTTTTTGGAGGTTTTTATCATGCAAGCAAGTGTAGCCATTCAAGTCCTTCCCGCAACGCTGGACGACAAGGAAACCTGTCGGATCGTGGACGAGGTGATCGCCTATATCCAGAGCACAGGGCTAAACTGCTATGTCGGTCCCTTTGAGACGACCATTGAGGGCGACGATTATGACCAGCTTTTGGATATCGTTAAGGAATGCCAGAAGGTCGCCATCAAAGCCGGGTGCCCCGGGGTGTCCGCTTATGTCAAGATTTCGTATAAGCCCGAGGCAGGTGTTCTGACCATTGACCAAAAAGTTGCAAAGTATCACCAGTAAATTGCCGCCGGTCCTTGCTTTGGCGGTTCTGATTGCCGTTTGGGCAGCGGTCTGCGGTTTCGGCTCGATCCCGTCTTATATGCTGCCTTCGCCCGGGTCGGTGCTCAAAGCCTTTGTCGCGGATTTTCCGTTGCTGATGGAGCACGCCGGTGCAACGCTGACCGAAGCGTTTGCGGGGCTCGGCATCGGTATTTTGCTGGCGTTTATCACCGCGTCGTTGATGGATCGGTTTTCGCCCCTGTATCGGGCGCTCTATCCGCTTCTGGTGGTCTCTCAGACCATTCCGACCATCGCCATTGCGCCGCTTCTGATTTCCTGGATGGGGTTCGGCATGGCGCCAAAGATTACGCTGGTGGTGCTGACCACCTTTTTCCCCATTACCGTCGGGCTTTTGGACGGGTATAAGAGCGTAGATCCGGACGCCGTTTCCCTTTATCGCAGTATGGGGGCGAAAAATGGGTTGATCTTTGCGCGGATCAAGCTCCCGTCCTCCATGAGTTATTTTTTCTCCGGACTGAAAATCTCCGCATCCTATGCCATTGTTGGCGCGGTAATTGCCGAGTGGCTTGGCGGGTTTGAAGGTCTTGGCGTATATATGACACGAGTAAAAAAAGCCTATTCCTTTGATAAAATGTTTGCAGTTATTCTGTTAATTGTTATCATCAGCCTGCTTTTGATGGGATTGGTTGCGCTGATTAAGCGAGCCGCTATGCCCTGGGAGCGGAAAGGAGCTAAAGAATCATGAAAAAATTTATCAGCCTTTTTTTGGCGGCGGTTCTGTTGTTTTCTCTGACTGCCTGCGGTGAGAATCCGCCTGCGGCGGATCCGGAGGGAACCTCTGCCGAAGCCGGTGCGACCAATGAAAAAGCGCCGTCCGGCGAATTGACAAAAATTACCTTCGCGCTGGATTGGACGCCAAATACCAACCATACCGGCTTGTATGTCGCAAAATCTCTCGGTTATTTTGAGGACGCCGGTCTGGATGTGGACATTGTTTTTGTGGAGGGCGATAGCTCCGCTCAGCTTTGTGCGGTAGGTACCGCTGAATTTGCCATTGAAGCGCAGGACACCATGGCTGCCGCCCTGACCGGCGACGAGCCTTTGGGAATTACCGCTGTTGCCGCTGTTTTGCAGCACAATACCTCCGGCATTATTTCCCGTAAGGGAGAGGGGCTGGATCATCCCGGCGGCTTGGTCGGCAAAACCTATTCGACCTGGGATTCCCCCATTGAGCTGGCAATGCTGCGCTCCCTTGTGGAGGCGGACGGCGGGGATTTTGACGAAGTCAAGCTGATCCCCAATGTCATCACCGATGAGCCCGGTGCGCTGGCGAATCACGAGACCGATGCCATCTGGGTCTTTTATGGCTGGGGATGCATCAACGCCGAGGTGCAGGGCTTTGATTTCGATTATTTCTTCTTTAAGGACCTGGATCCCGTCTTTGATTATTATACGCCTGTCATTATTGGAAATAACGAGTATATGAATGAAAACCCCGAAACGACCCGGGCTTTCCTGTCGGCGGTAAAAAAGGGATATGAGTATGCTGCTCAGCATCCGCAGGAAGCCGCTGAGATTCTGATTGAAAACGATAACACCGGTTCGCTTGAAGGCTCCGAGGAGCTGGTCCGCCGCAGCCAGGAGTGGATCAGCGCCCAGTATATTGATGACGCCGAAAGCTGGGGTATCATTGACCCCGCTCGCTGGGACGCATTTTATGATTGGCTGTATGACAACAGCCTGATTGAGACCGAGCTGCCGCATGGCACGGGATTTACCAATGAATACCTGCAATAAGCCGGTGGTTCTGTCCTGTGAGAAGATTTCCAAATCCTTTGACGGCAAGACGATTCTGAAGGATGTCAATATTCGGCTTTGCCGGGGGGAGCTGGTTTGCCTGCTGGGACAGAGCGGCGTGGGAAAAACAACCCTGTTTCATATCCTGGCAGGACTGTATCAGCCGGAAGAAGGCAGGGTCCTGCTGAATGGGGCGGATGTGACCGGTAAGCCAGGCAAAATCAGCTATATGCTGCAAAAGGATTTATTGCTGCCCTATATGACGGTGCTGGACAATACCGCCATGCCGCTGATTATCCGCGGAGAAAAGAAAAAAGATGCACGGGCGATCGCGTCGTCCCATTTCGCCGATTTTGGACTGGAAGGCTGCCAGAAACAGTATCCAAATCAGCTTTCCGGCGGAATGCGGCAGCGCGCGGCGCTGTTGCGGACGTATCTGTCTTCCCGCGGCGTCGCTTTGCTGGATGAGCCGTTTTCCGCCCTGGATACGTTGACCAAAAGCGCCATGCACCGATGGTATTTGGAAGTGATGGAGCGTATTGAGCTCTCAACGCTTTTTATCACCCACGACATGGACGAGGCGATTGTGCTGTCGGATCGGATCTATATCATAGGCGGCAGACCCGGTACCGTCACCGCCGAGCTCTCCATTGAAGAGCCCAAACCGCGCCCTGCGGATTTTATGCTCAGCGAAGCCTTTTTACATTACAAGCGCCGGCTGGTCGCGCTGTTATAATTTTTACGAAGTCTTTCCCGGTTTGCTGTTTGCAGACCGGGGATTTTTATGCGACATCAGCCGAAAAACAACAATTTTCAAGATTTTATGTATGAAAAACTGTCATTTTTTTATATTAGAATGTTGTATTCTTTTGATTTTGTATGTAATTTTATACAAATATGAAGCGATTGTCTTGTTGAAAAAGTCAAACATTCGTCGCATAATTTTTATAATTGCTATTAGAAATATCCTATGCAAGTTTTAACTTGAATCTTATTTTTAGAACAGTTATAAAAGATGAGGCAGTGAAGAAAAATATGAGAAATTTATGAACGGTTTTGAACGTCAAAAAAAGGCAGGTTTTTTTGTGCAGTTTGCTTATTGCTTGTGACAGAGGGGGTGTAATAAAATGTTTTATGTAAGTTCACTCCAACAAAATTTGAAAGAGGGTAAACCACATGAAAAAAACCGGAAGAAAGTTTCTTGCGATTCTGCTGGCTGCTTTGATGGCGTTCACCGTGCTTCCCATCGCGGTTTTCGCGGCGGATGAAGCGGAGGACGATGTTTCTATCGCTGCGTCCGATCGAGTAAACGGCTGGGATGAGCACTACCAGTTCCTTCTGACCCAGCTCTTTGATGATACCCAGTTCACCCACTGGAAATATGTGGCGCAGAATACGGACAGCATCTCGCAGGATATGCAGATCTACACCGCTTTCGGTCTTTACGACGAAGCCTGGCGTAATGCGTTTGACAACTCTGTCTCTGTGACCACCGCCGAAAAAATCCTTGTCGGTTTGATTGAACGCGCGCAGGTCGAGGTCGATACCTCTGTCACCGACGGCATCATTGATACGCTGCAGACCGCGAAGGACGTTGCCGATTTCATGGAAAAAGTCGAAGGCTATCTGAATAAGGATACCTTTATTGACAGCGCCGAATGGAGTCAGGCTCTGACCGGCGTTTCTGCCTTGATCCAGATCGGGCGCACCTGGCAGGAGCAAAGAGCCGAATTGATCGACGCGTATGCCCGCGTACTTTCCGTCCAGGCTGCCAATGCCTATTATCTTGAAATGCTGCGCTATGTCCGCGATAATGCGGAATATGATGTTCTGAAAACCGCCGCCGCCAACGTTATCACCGACATTGAGACGACGCTGGAAGACCTGCTTGCCGGTCTTTATGCGGATGCCGCCGCCGGTATGGGCAGCGACGCGGTTCAGTATCTGCTTCGCCTGGCGGCTTCCTCTAATGTGTATACCGCTGCGATTATGAGCGTTTATAACGGAGCCACCGGCATTGCCGATACCCTCTTTAACACCGACGATCAGTATGTGCTGATGGATTCCATGATGACCCTGTTCTATTTTGAGAAGGCGCTCTCCGATTGGTCCGAATCGGTTTATGCCGAAAGAGAAGCGGACTATGACAAGGCGGTTTTCGCCGTCAGCATCCTGCTTTCTACCAGAAGCACCGGTGAAGAGACCCTCTACAGCTTCAAAGAAGCGCAGGCGGGCGGCATCATCGGCAGAATCAAATCCAAGATCTACAAGGCTGTTACCGAAGAGTATTCCGTGACCATTGAAAAACTGGCGCTCGCCAGAGAGCAGATGCTCTTTGCCGATCCTGCAACCTACAAGACCGTTGTGAAATCCTATGCGGTTTACTGCCCGGTTGATGTTCAGGTCTCTGATTTTGTTCTGAAGGATGGCGAGGAAACGGAAGTTTATAACGACTATGGTATGTTCGGTACCATCCTTAACGAGTACAACGGCGAATATCTGAAGGTCGCTTACCTGTATGAAGATGTGGATGTAAAACTGAACGGCGTCGGCGACGGCGTTGTGACTTGTGTGGTGCATCAGATGGAAGACGGCGCCCTTGAAGACTATTCCTTCACCGACGCAGCCGTTGCGGTCGGTACCGTCATTACGATCCCTGCCGGTTATGATGTTCCCGTTTACGCGGTGGACGATGCGCCTGCTGTTTTGATGAACGACGAGTACATTCCTTCGCCCGAACCCGAAGTCGGCGCAGGCGAAGTGGTTGACGCTGTCGGTGAAGTGGTCGAGGAAGAGACCAATAAGCTCCTGGATGCTATCCGTGAGTTCTTCCAGAAGATCATTGACTTCTTCAGAAAACTGTTCGGCATCGACTGATTGAAAGTATCCCTTTGATATAAGAGACCCGCAAGGCGAAGAAAGCGAGAGATCGTTTCCTCCCTGCCTTGCGGGTTTTTTGTCAGGGGCTATTGTTTTTTTGCGGTGATTCTGATAAACTCGGATATGATTTTAGTCATCGGGAGATTGCAAATGAAACCAAATTATCAGAAAACCATTACTGCCTGCTTCTGCGGCTATATCGTACAGGCAATCGTCAATAATTATGCGCCGCTGCTGTTTGTCACCTTTCAGGATACTTATGACATCCCCCTCAGTCAGATCACACTTCTTGTGACCATCAATTTCTGCGTGCAGCTGCTGGTGGATATGCTCTCCGCGAAATTTGTCGATAAAATCGGCTATCGGGTCAGCATTGTGGCTGCCCATGTATTTTCGGCGGCTGGGCTCCTGCTTTTGATCGTTTTGCCGGAGCTCATAGATCCTTTTGTCGGAATTTTGCTTTCGGTAATTGTCTATGCCATCGGCGGCGGCATCATCGAGGTGCTGATCAGCCCGATCATGGAGAGCTGCCCGACCGACAACAAAGAAAAAGCGATGAGCCTGCTTCATTCCTTTTATTGCTGGGGGCATGTGGGCGTGGTGCTGCTTTCCACTCTGTTTTTCCGCGTGGCAGGCATTGAAAATTGGCGGATCCTGGCGGCGGCTTGGGCGATTATTCCGATTGTCAACGGCATCATTTTCTGTAAAACTCCAATTGCACCGCTGGTGGCAAAGGATGAGCAGGGTATGAAGATTGGCGAGCTTTTCAAAAATAAAACCTTTTGGCTGTTGTTTTTGATGATGCTTTGCTCCGGCGCCAGCGAGCAGTCGGTCAGTCAGTGGGCGTCCGCCTTCGCTGAGCAGGGGCTGGGCGTCAGCAAAACCATCGGCGATTTGGCAGGTCCGATGGCGTTTGCGGTGATGATGGGGCTGTCCCGCGCCGTTTACGGCAAGGTCGGTGATAAAATTCATCTGGAGCGATTTATGACTGCCAGCGGTCTTTTGTGTGTCGCCGCATATCTGCTGACGGCGCTGGTGCCGGTTCCTGCAATCAATTTGCTTGGCTGCGCGCTGGTCGGCTTGTCGGTGGGCATCATGTGGCCCGGCACCCTCAGTAAAGCGGCAAAGACCATGCGTACCGGCGGTACCGCCATGTTCGCACTGTTGGCGCTGGCGGGGGATCTGGGCTGTTCCGGCGGGCCCTCCGTAGTTGGTATGGCATCCAATCTGGCGGACGGCAACATGAAAACCGGTATCCTGACGGCGGTGATCTTTCCATTGGTCATGACCCTCTGTCTGCTGGTCGGACGGAAGAAAAAACAGGAGAATAAGCACGGAGCAGCTTAAGAGAATGCGGCTGCAAGGCAAGGAATATGGCAGTGGCGCATGGCGGTTGCTTTAGGTCAATCCCATTCCGTTCCGGTGACTTTGTCCATGTCCAGGTTTTTTGTGTCGTGAGTTTTTGTCATTAAGACAATGAGCGATGCAGTCATACCGGGGACTGCCAGACAAAGCGTTACGACCGGAACAAAGGAATTGCCCAGAGCGGTGATCAGTGGCAGACCGACACAGTAAGCCACCACATACCCGACGCCCATCATCAGGAATTGGGCGGAAAGAATGGAGGAGCGCAGATTGGTGGGGGAGGATTCCGAGATCATAATGCCGGTCAGATCGGAGGTGCCCCAATAGGCGCCGACCGCCGCACCGCAGAAAATGCCGACCAGATACGGATTCCAATTGTGGTTCGCGCCGAAGACAAAGAGTAAAAAGGCGGAGATGGTCAACGCCGCCATGCAGATGGCGCTCTTTTTTCTGCCGATGGCATCCGCCAGAAAACCGACCAGAAGCTGCGATAGGGCGCTGCCTACCGGGAACAGGAAGAGCGCCTCGGTGACCGCACCGACGCTGGCTTGCTCCAGTGCGGCTTCCATTGACATGCCGTTCGCCGAAAGCCCCTGGGCAAAGCCGTAGGAGAGGATCACCTGATAGTGCATGGTGCTGATTACGCCAAAATTGCAGAGCGCCGTCGCGATAAAGACCCAGCGCAGCTGTTTGTGCCGGAAGGCGAACTTTAAGCCGGTCCAGAAGCCGCCCTGAGCGTCTTTGCTGGTCTTTTCCCTTTTGGCGCGTGCCAGCTCTTCGTCGCTCATACGCAGGTACGTAAGGCGTGCGTCGATGAATGCATTGGTTTCGCGGGAGAAGAGAAATGCCGCCAGAGAGACCACCAGACCAATCAGCGCGGGCACAAGATAGACATTGCGCCACTGGGACGGGCTGTGCATCAGCAGCTTGCGGAATAAAGGCACCAGCATCACGCCGACCGTTGCGATACATTTGATGATGGAGTAGATTTTTGCCCGGTGTTTCACCGGCGCCGATTCCATGACGTAAACCACTTGCATATCGTGGGGTACAAAAAAGAAAATGATGGTTGCGCCGATGATATAGGGCGCAATGCCCCGCGTCAGAGCAATGATCAGCATACCAAGGCTCATGCCCAGTGTATTGACCACCAGAAACAACTTTCTGCCATATCGGTCGGAAAGAGGCTTGTAAAACATGGACAGCGACTGAAAGGGGATGGCAATGAAGCTGACAATATCCAGCATCCCGATGCTTTTCTCGCCAAAGGTTGCCATCAGGTCATTGGCAATCTCCGTTTTCATCAGCGTACCGATCTGCGAGGCGATCTCGTCGGTTACATAGACCAGGCTGACGAGAAAAATCAAATAGAGGATATATCCTTTGGTCTGCGGTCTGGCTTTTGCCTTTTCCCACTTCGCAATTTCCTTCTGCTTTTTCCGCGCGATTTTTTGCAGCTGTTTTGGTGTTTTCTGTTTTCCCGCCATCCAAATTCCTCCGGTGTAAGGGTGATGTCTTCATTATATCAGTCAAAAACAATAAATGCAATCTTTTATCTCTGTACAAAAAAAACAGCGCCGCCGGAGGGCAGCGCTGCTGTTAATTTGGGAATTACGCTTCTTCGCTTGCGATTTCTTCTTTGGTTTCATCCTTGGCGCCGGCTTTCTTTTTCTTCTCACCGAAGCTCAGCAGCAGGTTCAGGATGATGCCGCCGACTGCCGCGCCCGCAACACAGGGAATGCCGCTGTCGAAGCCGGGGAAGGGGATGTTGCCGCCGAAGGCGTACTGACCGCCGAGTCCGACAATCATGATAAAGGCAATCACCGCGATGTTCTTGGAGGAGAACATATCGCATTTTTTGTCGATCATGATGGCGATACCCTGGGCGGCGATGGCGCCGAACAGGTAAATTTCCAAGCCGCCGATGACTGCGGTCGGGATGGCGTAGATGCCCTGGATCAGGGGCGTGAAACAGGAGACGACCATCGCGATGATGGCGGCGGCGACCAGGACCGGTACGGAGAAAACCTTGGTGATTGCCATGGTGGAGATATTTTCGCCGTAATTGGTGCCGGCGGGACCGCCGATCAGTCCGGTGATCATATCGCCGATACCGTCGCCGATCAGGTTGCGGTCAAGCTTGCTGATCAGGTCATATTTATTCGAGGAGCCCTTGTGGCGGGCAACGTCGTTGACATAGATGTCCAGCTGATACATATGGGCGGTGGATTCGGGGATCGTCGCAATTGCGATAGGCATGATCGCGACAACCGCTTCCAGCGAGGGTTTGGGCAGAGAGAACGCCGGGAGGGCAAAGATGCTGCCGTCGCCCGCCTTCCAGACCGAGGCGGCGGTCAGAGATTCGACGGTCATCTGGTCAAACAGATTCATGCTGTCAGTGCCGCCGCCGGCGAAATAGATGATCGCGGTGACAATGCAGCCGACTGCCGCGCCCAGCAGCAGGGGAAGCTGTCCCAGAATGCCTTTCAGATAGCGGGAGAACAGGATGGTGGAAACCAGTGTGGAGAGGGAGACCACCCAGACAAGACCCATGTTGCCTTCATAGGTGGCGGAGGGGGTGTAAGCGTCGGTCAGAGCGTTGCCCGCCAGAGTCAGACCGATGATCATGGCGACCGGACCGGTAATGGTCGGCGGCAGGATTTTTTCGACCGCTCTGGGACCGCCCAGCTTGATCAAAAGCCCGGCGGCGATGGAGACAAAGCCGGACATCACAATGCCAAACTGCGCGTACTGGATGGCTTCGGTGGGCAGGGTAGCGACTGCGCCGTCCTTCCATAACAGCATCTGCTCATAGGCTTCGGGCGAAAGGCGGCTCATGATCGAATCGCTGGTGACCAAACCGGAAATGGCGGTCAGATAGGCGAAGCTGGAACCATAGTACAGCGGGATCTTGCGTCCGGTGATCAGGATGAAGCAGATGGTCGCCAAACCGCTGGCGAAAATCGTGGTCGAAACCTGAAATCCGGTAATCAGCGCGACGGTCACTGTCGCCGGGAACATAACGATTACCTGCTGTACGGCGTATAAAAACAGACGCCAGAACGGTGGTCTTTCGTCCGGCAGATAGCCGTAGATTTTCTTCTCTTTTGTCATAAAGAGCCCTCATTTCCGGTTATTTTTAAGACGCGAAAGCCGCATCTTAAATCCTGTTCTCAAAGAAAACGCCTGCTTCCCATGGCGGCGGAAGCGCGGCGTTCTCAAAAAAAAACGGCGGTTTGCCAACCGCCGTGATTCTGTGAAAAAAGCCGTTGGCTTTATTGTCCGGGCGCAACTGCCCTTTATCGGTAAAAGTCTACCATAAACGACGGCCGTTGTCAACCGGAAAATTGACGTTTCGCTTTTTTTTGTGCAGCGGAGAGCGTCGTTTCTGGAAAAAATTTATATCCTTGCAAAATAGTCGTCGACATGTTATACTGGATACAGCCAATGCGGCTTTGCCGGAAGAGAATGCCCGGCAGCTTCAACAACGGAGGATGACGGGTAGAGCATGATAGAGAAACGGAGGAAGAAGAATATGACTGCATTTATCTCAAAAATGATTGCTTTATTTATGTCGATCATTGCTTTTTTTACGGTGGCGATACAGTTTGTAAATAAACAGGAAGCGGCGCCGACGGAACCGGCGGAAACAGAAACCGCTGAGCCGCAGCCGACCGAGCCGCAGCCCGGCAGTGAGGCGTGGATCCAAGCCGAAGCACAAAAGCTGTATGATGATATGACCCTGCGTGAGCGTGTGGGCCAGCTGTTTTGCGTCGCGCCGGAGGCTTTACAGGTAAAAGACGGCGTCTCCTATTCTTCCACCGTCTGGAACGATGCGATGGATGAAGTCATGGCGGATTATCCGGCGGGCGGTATCATTTTCTTCGGCGCCAATGTGGAAAATCCGTCTCAGCTTACCGCATTGACGGAGCGCGTGCATGCCTCGTATGCCATCACGCCGATGATTGCCATTGACGAGGAAGGCGGCAGGGTCGCGCGCATTGGAAGAAATACGAATTTCGACGTGCCTCGCTTTGACAGCATGGAGGCGGTCGGCGATACCGGAGATCCGCAGAACGCCTATGATGCGGGCGTTGCCATCGGTACCTATCTTGCCGGATACGGTATTGATATCGATTTTGCGCCGGTGGCGGATGTCAATACAAATCCAAGCAATATCGTCATCGGCGACCGCGCCTTCGGCAGCGACCCGGAGCTGGTTGCCGACATGGTGACGGCGGCGGTGGAGGGTTTCCACGAGGTTGGGATCATTACTTCCCTCAAGCATTTCCCCGGTCATGGTGATACCACCGGCGATACCCACGACGGCTATGTGGCGGTAACGAAGGAATGGGAAGAACTGAAAAGCTGCGAGCTGATTCCCTTCCTGGCGGCGATGGACAGCACCGATATGATCATGGCGGCGCATATCACCCTGCCGAATATTACAAGCGACGGTCTGCCGGCTTCTTTGTCCTATGAAATGCTGACCGAAAAGCTGCGCGGTGAGCTGGGGTATGACGGACTGATTGCCACCGATTCTCTTTCCATGGGTGCGATCGTCAATACCTATGGCTCGGCGGAAAGCGCAAAGACCGCCTTTCTGGCAGGGGCGGATTTGCTGCTGATGCCCAGGGATTATATCGATGCCTTTGACGGTATGGTGCAGGCGGTGGAAAGCGGCGAGATCACCGGGCAGCGGCTGGAGGAAAGCGTGCTGCGCATTTTACAGCTGAAGCTGCGTTATGAAATCATCACGCCCGAAGCGGAGTAAAAAGCATAAATACAAGACGACCGAGCCGCAGAAAAGGCTCGGTCGTTTTTATAACTTCTGATAAAAATCACTCCGGGGGTCAAACCAGGAAGCAATGCGCCGCAGCAACCCTTCCTTATCCAACACGCCGTAGGCGAAGCCCTTCTGCACCAGCGCGGCGGGCAAGAACTCGTCATATTTTTCAAAGACCGGCACCTCGCCGGGGTAGACAAGCTCCATCGGGTCGAATTCCTTTGCCGCTTCCTGCCGGATAACATGGAAAAATTCCTCCGGCGATGCTTTCATCCGAAATTGGATAAAATAAGGACGGGCGGAGTCCAGCCCTTTCAGCTGCAGTTGGTCGGCGCAGCGCAGCTTCAAAAATCGCTCCATCGCAAAGAAGGCGTAGGTCCCCAGCCATGGAAACAGACAGTACATATCGCCGCCCAGAGAGATCAGCGCCTTTTCGCCCACACCGGACAGGCGGGCGGTGTGTCGCGCGTGGGAAAGCCTGGCATGGGCGTTCGGCAGCAAATAGGGATATATCGTATCCTCCCGCAGCGCCCTGCACATTCGCTCCAGAATTTTGGTGTTGATGTCGCCGGGGCATTCGCCGAAATAGGCGGGCACATTGCCGCGCACCTCGGTGCAGTACACCAGATGCCGTTTGCGGTCCACCTCTTCCACCAGCCAGACCTTTCCGGCGATGGCGATTTTTTCTCCGGCGGGCGGCGGCAGACAGACCGTGCCCAGTTCTTCCGATTCGCTGCGCACGGTGTATTCCTCATTTTCCTGAAAGACCGCGTAAAATTTGAAGGAATTGACCACCCGCTCCCCGGCAAGTCCGACGATCAAGCCGCCGGTTTCCGTGCGCTGTAAGTGGTCAATTTGCAAAAGATGCCGCAGCAGCACCCGGTAATCATCCGCGCTGATTCGGTAAAAATAGGGCAGGGTCAGCACCCGTTGTGCCAGCGCGGCGGGGCTGAGCTCGCCACAGGACGCCAGCGTCGCCATTGTCTGGTGGTACAGCAGACTGAAGGGCAGCCGGTCGGTTTTCGGCGGCTCGACCCATCGCTCTTCCAGATAGGACTGCACCAGCCCGATCCCCTGCAAAAGCTTCCAGGGCACGGTGGTTGGCAGCATGGCGCGCGCCTCCGGCGGGTCCTCGCGCATGACAAACCACATCTCCGGCGGCTGACCGCGCCGCCCCGTGCGTCCCATGCGCTGCAAAAAGGAGGAAACCGTAAAGGGCGCGTCGAGCTGAAACGCCCGTTCCAGCCGCCCGATGTCGATGCCCAGCTCCAGCGTGGCGGTGGTTACGGTGGAAAACAGGCGGCTGTCGTCTTTCATCGCGTCCTCCGCCGATTCCCGGAAGGAGGCGGAAAGATTGCCGTGGTGGATCAGAAATCGGTCCGGCTCGCCTTTGATTTCGCAATAATGGCGCAGCGTTGTGGTGATCGCCTCGCATTCCTCCCGGGAATTGACAAAGATCAGACATTTTTTGGCGCGGGAATGTTCAAAAATATAGCCGATGCCCGGGTCTGCGCCTTGGGGGGCGGGGTCGGTCGCTTCCTGCGCGGGATTGGCTGTTTCCCTTTCGGGATCGGTCGCCGCTTTACCAGAGGGCGACCGCTGCGTTTTCTCCTCGGAAGCCTGGGGTCCCTGAATGTAAAAATGCTCCATGGACAGCCGCCAGCGCGTCCCCTTTTCCTTGACGGCAGGGATGACGGTTTGGCGGTGGGTACCCGCCGCCAGAAATTGCCCGGCGGCGGCAGGGTCACCGATGGTGGCGGAAAGCCCGATGCGCCGCGGCTCCACGCCCGCCAGCCGGGAAAGACGCTCGACCAGACAAAGGGTCTGCCCGCCCCGATCGCCTCGCAGCAGCGAATGAATCTCGTCGATAACCACATAGCGCAGGTCGCCGAACAGCCCCGCTACGGCGGAATGCTTATGGAGAAGCAGCGCTTCCAGCGATTCCGGCGTGATTTGCAAAATGCCCGACGGGCGTCGGAGCAGCTTTGCCTTATGGCTTTGGGAAACATCGCCGTGCCAGTGCCAGACCGGGATCTCCGCCTCCCGGCACAGCTCGTTCAGCCGCGAAAACTGATCGTTGATCAGCGCCTTGAGCGGCGCAATATACAGCGCGCCCACAGAGGAGGGCGGGTTTTCGTAAAACTCGGTCAGAATCGGAAAAAACGCCGCTTCGGTTTTGCCCGACGCGGTGGAGGCGCAGAGCAGCAGGTGTTCGTCGGTGTTAAAAATCGCGTCCGCTGCGGCGACCTGCACGCCCCGCAGGTTTTCCCAGCCGCTGCGATAAATATAGTCGCGGATAAAGGGCGCGTATCGTTCAAAAATGCTCATGATAAAAATCCTTATGGCTAAGAGGTTCAAAGGGTAAACTCCGCAAACGCGCCGTCGTCCTCCGCTTCGCTCTCCGGCTTTGCGAAGGCAAAAGCGTCGGAGCTCAGCAGCTTGTCCGGCGTGGCGTCCGGGTGTTGATACAGAAGATTCAATAGTTCAATGAAATCCCGGATCACCTCTCGCGGGGTGATGTGAGAATCGGCGCCGATCCTGCCGTATTCAATCTGCAAAAAGGCGATCAGCTCGTCTTCGGTGATTTTTCGTTCGTAATCGTACAGCGCCCCATGGATGTCGGCTAATTTTTCGGTCAGTACCAGCATTTCCTCGTTGGTCAGCGGCTGCAGGCGGATGATGGGCGCGAGCATATCCTGATAGTCGGTATGGGCGGAAAACTTACCTTCCGCCAGGCGGGAGCGCAGCGCCTCATAACTGAAAACGCCCCGACGTGGATCCTCGATGCACTGTGGTGTGCCGCTCATCAACAGCCCCAGATATTTTGCCTTGCCCTGCAAGGTGTCGTTATACATGGTCAGGATTTTTTCATAGTTATATTGCCGGGTGATGCTGTTGGGGATTTTATAAATATTGACCAGCTCGTCGATGCAGACCCAAAGCCCTCCGTACCCTGCGCGCTTGAGGAACAGCGCAAAGAGCTTGAGATAATCGTACCAGTCGTCGTCGGTGATGATCGTCTGCACACCCAGCTCGTTTTTTGCCTCGGTTTTTGTCAGATATTCTCCCCGCAGCCAGCGGGTGACCTTTGCTTTCTGTTCGTCGTCTCCTGTCGTTTCTGCCCGGTAATACAGCGTCAGCAGACGGGCAAAATCAAAGCCGTGTACCAGCTCGCGCAAAGAGGCGATCACCTCGTAGATTTTTGCCTCAACCCGCTTTGTAAAATCCGGCGATTGGGGAGCCGTGCCGGTCTCAGCGGCGGTCTCGCTCTGGATGCCGCTGATCCATCGGTCCAGGATCAGCGTCAGTGCGCCGCCCTCGGGGCGGGTGCGGGTGGCAAGGCTGCGCATCAGCTCCCGGTAGGTGGCAAGCCCCTGCCCGTGGGTGCCCTGCAGCCGCCGTTCCGGCGAAAGATCGGCGTCCGCTACCACAAAATTGCGTTCCATCACGTAATTGCGCATGGTTTGCAGAAGAAAGCTTTTGCCGCTGCCGTAGCTGCCGACGATAAACCGGAACGCCGCGCCGCCCTCAGCGATGATGTCCACGTCCCGCAGCAACGCGGCAATCTCCGCTTCTCTTCCCACCGCCACATAGGCGAGCCCCACCCGCGGAACCACGCCGCCCTGCAGTGCGTGTAAAAGGGAAGAGGCAATGCGCTTCGGTATTTTCATAGATGCATCCATCCTTTGATTTCCTCGATATAATCTTCTGCCAGAAAAGGTTTTTCGCCGTCAAACAAAAGGACCGTATCGCCGATGCGGTCAAAGAGCTTGTCGTTGACCGCGTCCGCCGTCATGGACAAAACAAAGCCCCTTTCCCGCAGGGCGGCGGCGGGGTCTGCGCCGGTCAAAAGGGCGCGAAGCAGCAGCCTTTCCCCCGCGCCTAAGCCGAGGTCTGCCGCCGTCGCTTTCTCCGGCGGCAGAACAACCGGAGGTGCGGCTTCCGGCTGCGGCGGTGGGGTTTGCGGATCCTCCGGCATCGCGTCCTCGCTGTTTTCCAGCAGCCGGTCGCGCGTCCGGTCGGCTGCACGGCGGATATTTATCAAAAGAGAACGATCAAAGACCGGCGGCGCGGGCGGGGGCGGTTCTCTATTTTCTTTTACAAAAGCCGCAGCGGCGCGCTGCATTGCCTCGGCAGCGCCGGGAACGGGGCAGTCCTCTCGCTTCAACGGGCTGGAAAAGCCGATGGCATCCCGCAGCAGCCGGTCCGCTGTTCGCAGCAGCTGCCCCAGCGTTCGGCTTTTGCCAAAAAAACCCATGCGGAAATGATAGCTCCAAAAGCCGTCCCGACAGCGAAAAAAAATCCGGGGAGACAGAAAAATTTGCCCGTCCGCATCCTTCTTTTCCCGCAGAAAAATCGCGTCGCCAAACAGCAGGCAGGGGCTTTCGCAGAACGCGCCGAACAGCAAATCACAGAGCGTACGTCCCTTTTGCTTCTCATAGACCCGTGCTGCGGCGCGGTACAGAGCGCAAATGCCGGCTTGGAACAGCTCCGGCTGATCGCGGTACAGCTTCGAGCGGGGCAAATCATAGCGCGAAAGGCGGCACAGCGCGGCAAAAACCCGCTTGTCCGGCTCGTCTTCGGCGTCCGTCAAAATTTCCTGCTGAAACGCCGGGCAGTTCGCCAAAAAAATCGGGTCCTCCCATAAAAGCGAGCGGTCCAGTTTGTAATACGCCGCATATTCCATCATCCAGCGCGTCACACGCTCCGGCGTCCATCCTTCCGACGGTTGGGAAGAAAACGTCATCAGCGCCGACAGCCTGCGCAGTCCCTCCTCCGGCGACGAAATACCAATGCCGTTGATCAGCTCATAGGCGTACAGCTTCAGAAAAAACGCCGGCGGGTCGGTCGGATCGCCCCGTCGATGGCGGGTGCGCCAGCCGACATAGCCGCGCAGCTCCTCGTCGGATAAATTCTGATAACAGGGAATAGAGTAGCTGCGCAGAGCCGGCGCTTCATATTCGTCCGTCTGCGCGGCAAGGAGCTTGCCCTGCCGGACGAACAGCGCCGCGTCCGAAAAGGCTTGGCGGCGATCCTTCGCCGCTTTCCGTGCCGCCCGATACCCTTCGGGCAGCGGCTCTGTACGGCATGGCGCCGGGATCGGCTCGTCATCGTAAAACTTCTCGCGCAAAATCCGCACGACCGCCTGCCGGCGCGCCCGCTGCTCCTGCTCGCGCGCTGCGCCGCCCTTTTCGCTCTTTTCCAAGCCGACCCCTCCTTTCTTTCTCAGTATAGCAAATCCTGTCTGTCATTGCAATCGATTTCATTAAAAAATGCAAACATTTGTGCGGATGCCTGTAAAAGATCCGGGGCGGTCCGAAGGCGTCCGCCGGTTTGCCGCCGGAGACGGCAGGTGGAAAAATTCGGGAATCGGTAAAAAATAGGAAATAGTTGTTGACTTCTCTGGTGATAATTGTTATAATTATGCTGTATCTTTGGACACGATTCCATGCAAAACTGCCAAAGGCTCCGGGCTCGGAGCCATGGCGTACGCGAAGGAGGAGCCTTTATGAAAGTGACGAAAAGAGCGTCCCACGGCATCCGGTTTCTGGTGCTGTTTGTCGCGCTCGCCCTGGTAGCAACGGCAGTGCCGCTGGCGGTCTTTTTCTCCGCCCCCACGGCACGGGCCATTGATGTAACCACTTGGGATTCCCTGAAAAGCAACATCGAGAGAACCGGCAGTGGTTCCAGTTTGGAGATTACGATTCCGAACGGAACGAATATTTCTGTTGCTATCGGCAATTCCATCAATGTGCCGAGCGGCGCCAATATTACCGTAATCAATAACGGATCGCTCGCCGTTACGCAATCCGGCGGCAATTGGTATAACGTTGACGGAAATATTTTTAATGTCAGCTCCGGCGCAGCGCTGACCCTTCGCGGCAGCGGTACCTACCGGACGCAGCTGGATCGCACGGGGATGGAGGTTACACGCCGCCATGTTGAGGTTGCGACTGCCCGGTTGACCCTGGTGCGCAACAGCGGTGGTACGGTCAATCTGGAAGCCGGTAATTATGTATTAAGCAACAAGCTGGAGTATAATAGTGTTGCAGGTCCGACCAGATATGGCTCCGGCAGTGTATTTATCTGGTCGGCGGTGGTCTGGAATCAGAACGATGCCAGTACCGTAAATATCAAGGGCGGCGCAATGGACATTGACGCCTTTGCCGCCGGTGATTCTTCCAGCGATAAAGTATACGGTCAGATGAACAATGACTACGAAGCCGGTATCCGACTGTTTAACTATGCCTACGGCGTGTACGGCGGCGCGGTCAATATGTACGGCGGCAGCATGGATATGCTGACCTCTTCATGGTATAAAGATGATACTGGTTGGCCAAATGATACTTCCCGAGCCTATGTAGCCGGCACCATTGCCTATGGCATTATGTCCGAGAACGTGCATATGGTCAACGGCAAAATCAATGTGCGCAGCAAGCACGGGGCGACCAATGAGGATACGGTTGGCAGAGCGGAAGAATGGACCTTACGCGGTGCGATGTCCTCCTGGGCAGCCGGTATTGCCTATAAGGACAATCCGCCTGTGGTGGACGGCGGCAGCATTCAGACGGTGATCAATAAGGATACCGAAGGAAACACCGCGAATTTCCAGGCGTGGGATCGCAGTGATATTTTCTCTCGGAAAAACATGGCGATTATGGATACCCCGTCCGCTGCCAGCGTCAGCTATGACCCCGCCAGATTTACAGGCATCGGATATCATGATTCTGAGCGGGAACAATATCCGCTGGAACAGGTCAAAACCGAGCACCGTTGGCGTGCAAGCGAAACGGCGCCGGTTCGTAACTCGCAGTATACAAGCGTGATCGGCGAGTTTTCCGGCGAGCCCACGGCGGGTATGGCTTATGACAGCAACGGCAGAACTTCTTTTACCGGCAGCGGTGCGAATATGGCAAAGGGACAGAACAATTCCGCGACCGGCGCGAAGAATATGTATATCTTCCGTTACTATGATGAAAACGGAAATCTGGACAAATGGACCTATCAGCCGGATACTGCCATCGCGGCGCCCGGCGAGGTGCATTATGTCTGGGATACTCCCGTTACCAATACCGGCAGCGGCGATATGTATTATAAGGCTGGATACGAGCCGGTCAATCGGTATCAGTGGGAGCTGCGGCAGATTGCCATGGTTGAGCGCAGCTACAGCGATACGGCATATGTCGATCTGGAAGCGCTGGTCAACTCCGGCGCCAACGGCATGACGGTGACCGACCGGTTTACCTATCCCGGCGCGGAGCATACCCTTACCCATGCAAATACGGCACATTTTTATCCCCGTACGGCGGGCAGCTATATCTATGTGTTCATTGATTATTATAAGAACGCGCCGGAGGCGCTGCGGATGAGCTCTACCGGCGGCAGCGTTCCCTATGACGGCGAGCCGATTACTGCCGCGGATTTCGGTCTGGCGATTTACGGCACCCGGAATACCGAAACGACCGGTGACGACGATAACATCACTTCGATGGTCAGCCCGGCCTATTCCTATACGGGAACCTCCCCCTCCGGCAAGGAGCTCTCCGGCTCCGGTTTGCCGCAGGACGCGGGCGATTATATCATTACGGTAAATATCCCTGCCAACAGCGCCACCAACCGTCAGGCGCTTGAGGGGAAGGCGTCGGTAAATATTACCGCAGTTAACCCCGGCTTTGTTGACGGAAGTATAGAGGTGGATTATCCCACCTCGCTGGGTGAAATCCTCTTTGACGGGAATATCGTCAAGCCCGCTCAGGCTGCCTTTGCCGATGATTTCACTTATGAATGGACAGCGGGCGGCGAGACCGTTCCTCCGGTCACCGCCGGCGGTACAAACTATACGGTTCGCTATACCGTAAAAGAGGAAGCAAAAGACAATTATTCGACGAGCTATCACTCCGGCTCCTTTGTTATCAATGTAACGGCAAGGGCGCAGGAAGTGACGCTGTCCTTCGGTACTGCCACTGTAGTCTACGGTGACGATTTCCCGATCGAAAATTATATTACGGTCCACAATAACGCCGGCGGTACGCTGACCGGCGACGATAAAGCGGCGGTGATGGACGCGATCCGCAACCAGATTAAAATCCGGGATGCGGCGAACAATGAAACCACCTATGCCGCCGGAACCACGGAAGCCGGAAACTATACCTGGGGCTTTGCCGGATCGTCTCCGATGAATCTTGGCAATTATACGATTTCGGCTGGGGAATGGGCAGACCTGGAGGTAACAAAAGCGCCGCTTACGATTACCGTTTCGACTGCCGAAGCCACCTTCCCCTATCGGGCGGAATTTGACGAGCTGTACGGGTATGTGACCATCAGCGGCGAGACCGTTTCCATTGCCGCCAAGGATGTGGCAGGCATCAAGGGCAACGATCGTTTCAATGTCGAGATCGGCGTTTCCGATGTCTGGGTGGATTATCCCAACGACGGTAATGTCGGCGTCGGCGCGCTGCAAGTAGACCAGAGCGCGATGACGTTGACCGGCAGCAGGGCGGATTGCTATTATATCGCTTCCGCGACCGGCGCCGAAGTGACCATCACCCAGGCGGAGCTGCCCAGTGAGATTCAAAAGCCGGAGCTGGAAGCGCAGGTCTATGACCCGATGCGCACGCTGGAGGACTTGTACCGTGAAAATCAGGCTGCATTCCTGGAGCATCTGCTCGGCGGACACTATGAGCCGAAGGATCCCTCCATTGTGCCCTCGGTCAATGTCCCGACCTATACCTTCATCTATTATCCGAATAATACCAACTACAAACAGACCGAGGTGGATATTCCCATTACGGTAACCAGACGGGAGATCACCGTCAGCGCCGCGCCGATTACCCTGGAATATGGCAGCGAGCTTTCGCAAAGCGAATATGAATGGACCTTCTCCGGCTGGACCGAGGATGCTTCCGCCATCCCCGGGGAGTCTTTCCCCGTCCTTGTCAGCGGCAGCGGCGGTTTCATGGAGGAAAGCGGCGGCTCGCTCGGCATGAGCGGCGCCACCTTTGCCAATCGAATGACGCTGACCAGCACGTATAGCCCGACCACCAATGCTGGCACCCCGGTGGCGATTACCGTCAACGGCACCTTTGATCTGAGCGCAGATAACTATTCCTTTGTCTTCCAGCCGGGCACAGTGACCGTAACCAAACGTCAGCTGGATGTTATCGCCCCCAACGCGACGGCAGCGTTCGGTGAGACTCCCGCCGCCGATGCTTCAAAGGTGATTTACGGCTCCGACGAACATGGCTTTGTCAATGATGAAACCGTTTCCTCTGTATTCGGCGCGTCCAACCCGGTGTCCTTTGTTTACGGCAGCGGCATCTACGGGACAGCGAGCTGGGACCCCTATGAGCCCGGTTCGGATCCGGCGGGTGAGTATCGGATCTATCCTGTCTTTGTCAATGACGATTTAACCAATTATACCATCAACGCCATCCCCGGTACGCTGACGGTGGAAAAGCGCGTGATCACGATTGTCGCGCAGGATATGACCATCACTTACGGCGAAGAAGCTCCGAGTGAAGCGGTCTTTGTCGCGACGGATCCGTCAATTGACCTTTCCGATGTGTTCAGCGGTACCATCGCCATCACGACCAATTACGAAAAAGGCGATAATGCGGGCGGCAGCTATACGATTCAAGCGGTCTGCAACGAGGATGGGACCTATACGCCGGAGCAGCAGCCGGATATTTCCCTGAAGGCGAACTATGAGATTGTCTTCGGTGAGCCGGCGGTTCTGACGGTGGAAAAAGCGAATCTGCCCAAAGAAACGGTGCAGCTTCGCGTGCCGCACCTGACCTTTACCTACAGCGACTCGATCACCCTGCAGGAGCAGCTGCGCAATCAGAATCTGGAATCGGCGACCATCACTCTGCCGGACGGCACGGAGGTTACCGGTACCTTTACCTATGATCGCGGCACGGCGGTTCCCCATGTGAGCGAGAGCGGCGACTTTGCCATCAGCTTTGTTCCGACCGGCGACAGCGCGATCAATTATAACGATCTTGCCGGACTGCAAAGCACGGTTCGGATTGAAAAAGCTCCGGTCACCGGCAGTCTGCAATTGGGCGGTCAGATGATGGCGGGCGGTCTGGTGTATCCGATCACCAGCGGTCTGAAGCCCTCCGGGCTGGATAACTATACCTATACCTGGTATGTCATCGATGCGGATGGCACGGAAACGAAAGTTGACACGGAATTCAACCGCCGACTGGAACTGACGGCTGAGCATGAAGGCAAAAAGATCAAGCTGGTTGCCGCCATCGACGAAACCATCAACGGCGATTACACCGGCGTGGTCGAATTTGTTTCTGCGGTTGAAGTAACCCCGCCGCTGCCGACCATCGACGTAACCTGGATCAAGACGGATCTCAAGTCCCCGATTGCCTATGACGGCAAGCCCCACGGCATCACCGCCGAGGTCGTTGTCCCTGCGGGCTCGGCTGCATATACCGGCGAGCTGACCGTGAAATATAACGGCGAAACCGAGCTGCCCAAAGACGCGGGCACCTATTACATCACTGTGGACTGCGCAAGCGACGGCACTTACGCTTCCGCCACCGCTCTTTCCGTCGGCACGCTGGTCATCCAGCCCGCCGAGCTGACTCTGCGGTTCGCTGTGAGCGATAAGATCTATGATGCGACCACCAATGCGGCACTGACGGAGGATTCCATCGAAATTGTCAGCGGTTTGATTGATTCCGACGCCCAGAGCGTTGTTCTGAACACGCGGAATGCCCGTGCGGTCTTTGCCGACGCCAACGCCGGTGAAGATAAGACCGTGGAGCTGCAAAATGTTTACCTGTCCGGCGACCGTGCGTCCAACTATGTGATCGGTGACGCTTTCGCCACCGCTTCCATCGCGAAAAAGACGGTGAACGCTACGGCGCGCCTGCAGCAATATGCGGTGGATTACTCTCCCGCTCTTGCCGATGAAAACACCTCTGGTGTATCGGTCTATTTCGCCAATATTACCGGCGTCATGTCCCGCGACAGAGCCGGATTCTCCATTGCTGCGGATCAGGTTGCGATCCTGAATCCCAGAGGCGGCGAGACCTGCAAAGTGGATATGAGCACCATCCAGGCGGTGCCTAATAACGATAACTATGTGGTCGAAGTGACCAATGCCGAAGCGCTGACCATTCTGGTCAACCAGATCACACCCGAATGCGCGGCAGACCTGACCGCCGCCGAGCTGACCATGGATTCCCGCGTGTACGACAGCAAGGGCAATTTGACCAACGAGGAGCTGCGCGCGTTCATCGCGACGCTGGACGGCGGAAAATATGCCGACCAGGCGCAGTATTACAGCTGGGCGCTGGTGGACGGCGCGACGCCGGTTCCCCAGGTCAGCACCACCGCCACCCCGAGAGCCTACGATGTGGTCTTCGACAATGGCGATTCCAACTATCGCGAGGTAACCTTTAAGGTCCGGGTCCCGGTGACGAAGCGCGAGGTAGTCATTCAGGCGGCGAGCTTTACCGTTCCCTATGGCTCCGTCAGTCCCCTTGCCGGCGACGCCGAGACCTATACCGTGCTCAGCGGTCTGTATGAGGATGAGACCCTGCTGTCGGTCTTCCGCGCAGAGCCGTCCGTCCGCAGCAGCTATCTGCAATATGAGGATGTCGGCGAGTATGCCGTGACGGTCAATACCGCCAATCTTAGAAACAACAACTATACCATTACCGTCCGTCCCGGCACCATCCGGGTGACTACGGTCAATCTGACCGCCGAAGCGGTGGCGACCGACAAGCCCTATGACGGCAGCGATCAGATCATGATCACCTTTACCGACCTTGTGGGCAAGGTTCGCCCCAACGATGATGTGTATCTGCCTGCCTTCGTTTACGGCACGGTTTCCGACCCCAACGCGGGCAGCAATAAGCTGGTGCTGTTGGATGTTCCCGCGCTGGAAGGCAGCGCAGCAGGCAACTACACCCTGACCATCACCAACCGCAACCGCGTGACGGTCGATATCACCAAGCTGATCCCGACCGAATATTCCTTCCCGACCCGTGCGACCGTGGTTTACGGCGAACCGCTTTCCACGGCGGTGACCGACGGCACGGAACGCGGCGACGGCGAATTCTTCTTCGAGCTGGCGAACGAGGTGCCCGCCAATGTCGGCGTGTATACTTCGGTCTACGACATGATCTTCCAGCCCTATGACAGCAACTATGAGAGTGTCCGTCAAAAGGTGACGCTGGAAGTGACCGTGGCATACCTGACCATTGAGCCGGTCATTACCGGTTCGGTGGATGTGGGCAATATGCTGACCGTCAGCGTGCCCGGCATTCCCAATAACGCACTGAACTACATCCATTACCGCTGGTACCGCGTCGGTTCCGACGGCTCGCAGGTGGCAATCGGTACGGATTCCGCAACCTATACCACCGTGGCTGCCGATGTCGGCTATACCATCCGCGTGGATGTCAGCTTCGGCGAGGGCGATCCCTATCAGGGCGAAGGCTCCGTCACGACGCTGCCCATCGAGGAAGAAAAGCTTTCCTTCTGGGAGCGAATCTGGAAATGGTTCTATCAGCTCTTTGAAGCCATTCGCAGACTGTTCAGCATCGGCTGATTTGTCAATCAAACCCCGGCAGGATCTTCGGGTCCCGCCGGGGTTTTTCTATAAGAACCGGTTTGCCGGACATGCTCGGGAGGCGTTCTTGCTTTTCCGGCTTGCATGATTTGAAAATTTATGGTATGCTGAAAGACGAATACGAGGTCAAAGGATGAATGCAATGAGCAAGCGCAAAAAAATCGGGATCGCCGCTGCGGTGCTTCTGTTGGCGGCGGCAATCATCATTGCAGTGGTGACGCTGACGAACAGAGCGCCTTCGCCCGCCGAAGGAACCACCGAAAGCGAGACGGCGGAAGAATATGAAACGGAAAATAAATGGGAAAATCTCCGGTTCCGCGAGACAGATGAGCTGATTGTGACCGACCGTGCCGACGGCGACACGCTGGTCATTCCCGTGAACGGTCTGCGCGCCGCCGAAACGGAAAACGGCGGAATGCTCTTTTATGCGCCGGAGGGGCTGGCGGATATCGAAACGGCGGTAAAATCACTCAGCGACGACACAACACGGGTCGAGGCATACCAATATTGGGACGGCAGAGCGCTGCGCATCGAAAAATTTATGCCCGACGGTACCGTTAACTTTTATTCGATTACCGAAACAATCGATGAAAACGGCGAGCCGGTCTATGACCTTTCCGATTGCCGCGCCTATTTTACCGGTGAGGGCGGTGTTTACGGCGCGTTTAAGCTCCCGTATTATTATCTCGACCCGCAGCAGGGCTTCTGCGGGCTGGATTACGGCACCTTCGGCGATACCTTTGTGATTGCCGTTTCTAAAAATGAGTTTTTGGATTTTTACCGCAGCAGCGGTCTGTACATCATTCAGGACGGCATCAACAATGATTTTTCACTGGCGCATACCTACGCGGCGACGGACGCGGGTAATGCCTATCCGATCCGCTTTACCTTTTCCGTTAACGAGCAGGGACGTCAGACCGTTACCATCGACCGTGGCACGGTCGAGCAGGAGTCAATGACAAGCGCGCAATAAAAGAAAAAGAAAACGGCGGGGAATACCTGCCGTTTTTTGTGATTTAAAATTTAATGCGACAGAAAGGGCGGAATCCGGTCGTCCGGCTGGTCGTTGTCCAAGAGGCTTTTGTCGGATAGCGTGCGGGCGGTGGACAGGGTATTTTTGCCGTATTTATCATTCAGCGTCTGCATGGTCTGTTCCAGCCGTTGCTTTTTCTCTTGCTTTTCCGGGTCGAGCGCCATGGTGATCTGCATCGGCGCACTGTCCTCGGTCAGGTCAATGGCACGCAGCCCGATGCTGCGATACGGCGTATCAAATTGAAAGTTGGAAGAAAAAAGCCGTACCGCTTCCCGACTCAAATCACTGCCCAGACGGGTCGGCAAGGGCAGGCGGCATTGGCGCTCCGCCGTTTCCAGCGTGCTGCGGCGCACATGAATTTGGAGTCCCCGGCACAGCAGCCGATGCTTCGCCAGTCGGGCGGCGACTTGTTTCGCCAGGTCCTCAAAAATCAGGCGCACATCCTGCTCCGTTTTCATATCCCGCAGGGGCGTGGTACTGTTGCCGATGGATTTCAACGTGCCGTCGTCGCCCAGCAGCCGCACCTCAGACCGATCCTCTCCCCGGGCAGCCCGGCGCAGGGATTCCCCGTTCTTGCCCAGCAGCAGCTGTATCATCCGCTCCTCCGCCGCCGCCAGGTCGCCGATGGAGTAAATGCCTCGGCTTTGCAGCTTTTTCAGGGTCGATCTGCCGACGAACAGCAGATTATCAACCCCCAACGGATAAATCAGACGCTCCCGATCCTCGGGGCGGATGACGGTGGTGGCGTCCGGTTTTTTCAGGTCGCTGCCGATTTTGGCGTAAATCTTGTTATAGGAAACACCGATGGAAACCGTCAGCCCGATCTCCCGCCTGACGCGGCTGCGGATCTCGTCGGCAATGGTTTGTCCGTCGCCAAACAGTTTTTCGCTGCCGGTGACATCCAGCCAGCGCTCGTCCGGACCGAAGGCTTCCACCTGGTCGGTATACTGGGCATAAATGTCGGCGACCGCGTCGCAATACTCGGCGTACAGATGGTGCCGGGGCGGCAAAATAACCAGAAAGGGGCATTTCTTTTTCGCGTCCGCCAGGGTCTCCCCGGTGCGGATACCCAGCGCCTTGGCGGGCATGTTTTTCGCCAGAATGACCCCGTGGCGCTTTTCCGGGTCGCCGCCGACCGCCATGGGAACGTGCTTGTACTCCGGATGATACAGGCATTCAATGGAGGCATAGCAATTGTTGATGTCGGAATGAAGAATGATCCGCATAAAATCGCCTCCCTTTCTATATGATATGAACGTTTGTTCTATTTGTCAATAGGCAAGTTGCACAAAAAAGCAAAGCGACGGTTGACGGCAATGGCGGTTCTGTTGTACAATATTAAAAAATCAGTAGACGGAGGCGTTTTTATGCTGAAAGGGATTCCTTCGGTTATTTCCCCGGAGCTTTTGAAAATTCTGGATGAAATGGGGCACGGCGACGAAATTGTCATCGGCGACGGCAATTTTCCGGCGGCGACCTGCGCCCGGCGGCTGGTTCGCGCCGACGGTCACGGCGTACCGGAGCTTCTGGACGCCATTTTGCGGCTGCTGCCGCCGGACAGCTATGTGGACTGCCCCTTCGCGCTGATGGCAACGGGAGCGGGCGAAGAGGAGCCGACCATCTGGAGGGAGTATCGCGCAATCATCAAAAAACATGCGCCGGACTATGAGGAAAAAATCGAGCAGATTGAGCGTTTCGCATTTTATGAGCGGGCAAAAAACGCCTTTGCGGTTGTCGCTTCGGGCGAAACGGCGATTTATGCCAATCTGATCATCAAAAAAGGCGTCGTTAAAGAATAAATGGAAAAGAGGAAGCGTATGAAGCGAGTGTTGGCTTTTGATTTTGGCGCGTCCAGCGGCAGGGCGATCCTGGGCAGCTTCGACGGTCAAAAAATCGAGTTGCAGGAGGTTCACCGATTTTCCAATGATCCGGTGCAGCTGGGCGATACGCTGTACTGGGATGTTTTGCGTCTGTTTCACGAGATCAAGCAGGGTATTTTGAAAGCAAAGCAATGCGGCGGCTTTGACAGCATTGGTATTGATACCTGGGGCGTGGATTTCGGATTATTGGGCGAGGACGGGCATCTTTTGGAAAATCCGGTCCATTACCGCGACCATCGCAACGACGGCATGGTGGAGGAAGCGGCGAAATATATATCCAAAGAAGAGATGTATGACATCACCGGCATCCAGTTTATGGATTTTAATACGGCGTTCCAGCTTTTGAGCTTGAAAGAAAAGCGTCCGGCGCTGCTTTCCCGCGCCAGAGCGCTGCTTCTGATGCCGGATTTATTCCTTTCTTTTTTGACCGGAAAGCGAATTGCAGAATATTCTATCGCCACCACCACCCAGCTGATTGATCTGAAAACCGGCGACTGGTCGCCCCGCATGACCGAGGCGCTGGGGCTGCCGCGGGAGATCCTGCCGCCGGTTGTTCAGCCGGGGACCGTGGTCGGTACGCTTTTGCCGGAATTGCAGCAGGAGCTGGGCGTGCCCGCCGTGCCGGTCATTGCCGTCTGCGGGCATGATACCCAGAGCGCCATCAGCGCCGTGCCTGCAGAAAAGAAGGATTTTGCCTTTATCAGCAGTGGTACCTGGAGTCTCTTCGGCACCGAGACCGACGCACCGGTTACCGGCGAAAAGGCGATGGCGTTCAATGTAACCAACGAGGGCGGCTTTGCCCATTCCTTTGCGTTCTTAAAGAATATTTGCGGGCTTTGGCTGATTCAGGAAAGCCGCCGTCAATGGCGGCGGGAGGGAACGGAATATTCCTTTGCCGCACTGGAAACGGCGGCAAGGGAAGCGGAAGCGTTCCGCTCCTTCATCGATCCGGATGCGCCGGCGTTTGCCTCCCCCGGTGATCTGCCGGGCGCAGCGCGGGACTTTTGCCGCCGTACGGGGCAGCCGGTGCCGGAGACCGTCGGCGCGATTGTGCGCTGCTTCTATGAAAGTCTGGCGCTGACGTATCGCCGCACCCTGGAGGGTATCCGGGACTGCACCGGCAAGACCTATGACCGAATCTATGTGGTCGGCGGCGGCACCAAGGACCGGCTGCTGCTGCAAATGACGGCGGACAGCTGCGGCGTTCCCGTGAGCGCCGGTCCGGTGGAAGCGACGGTGTTTGGCAATCTTCTGGTGCAGCTGATTGCCGCCGGTGAAATTTCCTCTATTGCCGAAGGCAGAGCAATCATCCGCCAAAGCGACCCGCCGGTTCTGCTGGAGCCGCATCCCTCTGATGCGTGGGAAGCTGCCTATCGTCGTTTCTGTGCGGTGACAGAAAAATAACCGCTATGAGGCGGAATGCGAACAAACAGTAAAATACCGCCGTCTTCCATAAAAAGGAGACGGCAGTATTTTTATGCGTTGTTGTTTTGTTTCTTTTTTTTCGCTGCGCCGACAAGCCCTAAAAAGAGCGGATGGGGCTTGTTGGGGCGGCTTTTGAATTCCGGATGAAACTGCACGCCGACAAAAAAGTCATTGGCGGGCACCTCTACCGTCTCCACCAGCCGCCGGTCCGGCGAGGTGCCGCTGACCAAAAGCCCGGCATTTGTCAACTCGTCCCGCCAGTCGTTGTTGAACTCATAGCGGTGACGGTGCCGCTCGTAAATGACGGAAGCGTGGTAGCAGGCAGCCATTTTTGAGTTTTCCGCAATATAACAAGGATAACTGCCCAGGCGCAGGGTGCCGCCTTTGTCGATGCTTTCATTCTGATCCGGCATAAAATCAATGACCTTATGACGGCTCTCGCCGTCGAATTCGCCGGAATTTGCGTCCTCCCAGTCCAAAACATGCCGCGCGTATTCAATTACGGCGATCTGCATTCCAAGACAAATACCGAGATAGGGCACATTCTGCTCCCGGGCGTACCGCGCCGCAGCGATCATGCCCTCTATCCCCCGCGCACCGAACCCGCCGGGCACCAGAATGCCGTCCGCTTCCCCCAGAAGGGAAGAAGCGTTTTCATCGGTGACGGTTTCGGAATCAATCCACCGGATGTCGATCTTTGCGCCGTAGTCATAGCCAGCGTGGCGCAGCGCTTCCGCAACGGAAAGATAGGCGTCGTGCAGCTGTACATATTTGCCGACCAGCGCAATGGT
>CASFQZ010000008.1 GCA_949296825.1 uncultured Eubacteriales bacterium | reverse complement strand
CACCGAGCCCTCGACGGAGCCTTCCACCGAGCCGGAACCCACCGAGCCGGAACCCACCGAGCCGGAAGTTATGCCGGGCGATGTGGACGGCGACGGCAAGGTGACCTCCGCCGATGCCCGCCTTGCCCTGCGGGCGGCGGTCAAGCTGGAGACGCTGGATGAAGCCAAAACCAAAGCCGCCGATGTGGATAAAAACAATCAGATTTCCACCTCCGACGCGCGGAAGATTCTGCGCGTGGCGGTCAAATTGGACGAATTTTAATCTCCGAGATGTCCGCCAAATTGGCGGAAGATAAAAAGCACCCCGTTCCCGGATTCTTCCGGAAACGGGGTGCTTGTCTGAAACTCGGTCAGCTTCTCAGAGTGGCACCCAGCTCGGCAAGGGCGGCAATTGCCTTATCCATGGCGTTGTCCGCTTCCTCATCGGTCAAGGTGCGCGCAGCGGAGCGCAGACGCAGATTGAACGCTACGCTCTTTTGATCGGCGGCAATCTGCTCGCCGGTGTATACGTCGAACAGCTCCACCTTTTCGAGGATTTCCCCCGCCGCCTTGCGGATGGCTTTTTCCAGCGTCAGCACCGGCGTCGCACGGCTGCACACCACGGAAAGATCGCGGGTCACCGCCGGGAATTTCGGCAGCGCATGGTACATCCGCACGGTGTTTTTGATTTGGCACAGCAGGTCGAAATCAATCACGGCGGCATAGGGCTTGACCTTGATGCCGTAATTTTCCGCCACATCCGGATGGATTTCACCGAAAATCGCCAGCCGCTTGCCGTCTACGGTGATTTCAGCGGTTCTGCCCGGATGATACGAGGGGTCGTCCGTGACCGCCTTTACGTCATATTCCGTCACGCCGGCGATGTCCAGCAGCTTTTCCACCACGCCTTTTAAGGCGTAATAGTCAATCTGCGCGCCGTACATGCCGATGGCAATACGGTTGTTTTCCTGCGGCAGCTGGTTCGTTTCGGTCGGAATATATTCCTTTGCGATTTCAAACAGCTTCGCCTCCAGATTGCGGTAGCTGTAGTTTCTTGCCAGAATATCCAGCATCGACGGCAGAATCGTGCAGCGCATCACGCCGGTATCCTCGCCCAGCGGGTTGCTGATGACCACGCTTTGCCGTTGGTCCTCGGGCAAGCGGATTTTATCGTATGCCTTCGGGCTGATAAAGGAGAAGGTCGCGATTTCAGAGAGTCCCATGGCAAGCAGACTTTCGCTCATCTTCTTTGCAAAGGCCTGTTCGTCGGTCAAAAAGCCAGCCGCCTCGCCCGACAGCGCGCGGTCTTCAATATTTTCATAGCCATAGAACCGGGCGATTTCTTCGGAAATATCCGCCTGATGCTCGATGTCAATGCGGTAGTAGGGGGTGTGGATCCCCGCGTCGTCCACCACAAAGCCGAGCTTTTCCAGAATCCGTTTCTGTTCCTCTGCGGAAACATGAATACCAATGAAATGATTGACCCAATCCGGCGCAAAGGGCAGCACGACCCGCTTTTTCGGAGAAGGGAAGACATCCACCGTCCCGGCGATGACCTTGCCCGCGCCCAGCTGCTCCACCAGCTCCAGCGCTCTGGCAAGGCAAAGTCCGCAGCTCTCGGGATCCAGCTCTTTTTCGTAGCGGGAGGACGCTTCGGTGCGCAGTCCCAGCCGCTTGGCGGTGGAACGAACGCTGTAGCCGTTAAAGCAGGCGGATTCAAAAACGATGGTCGTGGTGTCGTCCATAATGCCGCTGTATTCGCCGCCCATAACGCCCGCCACGGCGACCGGCGCCTGCGCATCGGCAATAACCAGCATATCCTCACTCAGGGCGTGCTCGGTGCCCTCCAGCGTGGTGATGCTCTCGCCGCTTTTCGCCATGCGCACAATGACCTGATTGCCTTGCAGATAGCGCAGGTCAAAGGCGTGCATCGGCTGACCGTATTCCAGCATTACAAAATTGGTGATATCGACAATGTTGTTGATCGGGCGGACCCCCGAAGCACGCAGCCGCTCTCGCAGCCAGCGGGGGGACGGCTCGATTTTGATGTCGGTGACCACCGCGCCGTCGTAGCGGTAGCACTTGTCCGGCGCGTCGATGCGCACGCTCAGATAATCGTTGACATCGCCGCCTCCTTCACATCGAACCACCGGGGTCTTGATGTGAAGCTCTTTGTCAAAGGTTGCCGCCGCTTCCCGGGCAAGACCGGTGACCGACAGACAGTCCGGACGATTGGATGTGATTTCAAATTCGGTGATGGTGTCGTCCAAACCAATCGCCTGGTGAATGTCTCTGCCGGGCGTGCGGTCGCAGTCCTCGCCCAATACAAAAATGCCGTCCTCGATGGCATAGGGAAAATCGTGCCTGGTCAGCCCCAGCTCGGCAAGGGAGCAAAGCATTCCGTCGCTCTCTACGCCCCGCAGCTTTCCTTTGACAATATGCTTGCCGCCCAGAATATAGGAATCGTCCAGCGCCACGGGTACAAAATCGCCTGTCTTCAGATTCTGTGCGCCGGTTACAATTTGCAGCGCTTCGCCTTTCCCGGCATCCACCATGCAGACCCACATGTGGTCAGAATCCGGATGGCGCTCCAGGGAAAGGATTTTGCCGACGACAATGTTTTTCAGCTCCTCCCCTTCGTGAGTCACTCCCTCAACTTTGGAGCCGCTCATGGTCATGGCATCGGCAAATTCCTTGTTGCTGACCGAGAGGTCTACATAATCCAACAGCCATTTTTTAGATAAATTCATGTCTTTCCCTCCCTTAGAATTGTTCGAGGAATCTCATGTCGTTGTCGTATAAAAGGCGCATATCGTCAATGTTGAAGCGGAACATGACCAGCCGCTCCAGACCGATGCCGAAGGCGTAGCCGCTGTACTCGTCCGGATCAATGCCGCCGTTTTTCAGCACCTTCGGATGCACCATGCCTGCGCCGAGGATCTCAATCCAGCCCTCGCCCTTGCACATCGGGCAGCCCTTACCGCCGCAGCGGAAGCAGGAAACATCGATCTCGCAGGAGGGCTCGGTGAAGGGGAAGTGGTGCGGACGCAGCCGGATGCGCGTCTGCTCGCCGTACAGGCGCTTGGCAAGTGCCAAAAGGTTACCCTTCAGATCCGACATGGTAATGCCCCTGTCAACCACCAATCCTTCGATTTGATGAAAGATGGGGGAGTGGGTCGCATCCACCGCGTCCGAGCGGTAAACTCTGCCCGGCGCAATCACGCGGATGGGAGGCTTCTGCTGCTCCATTACGCGCACCTGCACAGGGCTGGTTTGGGTGCGCAGCAGAATATTGTCGGTAATATAGAAGGTGTCCTGCGTGTCTCTGGCAGGGTGCCCCTTCGGGATATTCAGCGCTTCAAAGTTATAGTAATCATATTCCACTTCCGGACCGGTGGCGATCTGGAATCCCATGCCAAGGAAGATGTCTTTTACCTCGTCCAGCACAATGGACAGCGGGTGCTTGTGTCCGATTTCTACCGGCTGACCCGGTGCGGTGATGTCCAGCGTTTCCGCTCGCAGGCGCAATTCCTTTTCTTTTTCTTTTAACTCTGCGGATTTTTCTTCCAAATGCTTTTCGATTTCGCCGCGGACAGCGTTGGCGAGCTGTCCCATCACCGGGCGCTCTTCGGCGGAGAGCTTGCCCATCATTTTCAAAATCGAGGTCAGTTCTCCCTTTTTGCCCAGGAACTTCACGCGCAGCTCCTCCAGCGCGGCGGGCGAGTCCGCTTTTGCGATCAGCGACAAGGCGTCGTTTTGAATCGCTTCCAGCTTTTCTTTCATCTTGATTCCTCCGTATTTTGTTTTGCCTTGTGTTGTTTCGGGCCAAAAAAAATCCCTTGCCTGAAAAGACAAGGGACGAAAAAACTTCCGCGGTACCACCCTAATTTTTGCACAGAGCAAACACTCATCGTATCGGATAACGGCGATCACCCGTTTTCGCTTACAGCCCGAAGGGTTCGGCGAAACCGCTCCCGGGGGAACTTCGCGCGCCGCAGCCTGCGATTTCTCAGCACTTCTCGCTCTCTGTAAGGCGTTTCGGCGGGTTACTTTCCCCGTTCATCACGTTTGCATCCTTTTAAGAATACCATATTATCGTCAGAATTTCAATACCTTTTTCTATTTTTCCTCGACAAAACGAAAAAGTTCAAAAAAATTCCATCTATCGGTAAAACATATAAAAAAATCAGAAAATCTCAAAATTTTTTATAAAAAACCCTTGACAAGGATGCGGCAGTATGCTATAGTGTAGATGCAAAGAGAAAGACAGATGAGCTTCCTCAAAAAGATCAAAGTAAATGAGTCAAGTTCCTCCTCTTTTTCGGAAGATATCCTGAGTCGTAAAGAAGGCTCCCATGGTTCATCTTCCGCCCTGCAAAACACTTGCGAAAATCGGTTACCTCTGTTTCCTTCCCGAAGTCGTAAAGAAGGCTTCGCAAACGGGAAACGACAGATCGGAAATACCGGTCTCCCGATGAACAAGCTCCGGGATTGAAAGGCAAAAGTCGTAAAGAAGGCTGGCGTTTTTCTCTTCCGCAAGATGAGTATTCCGGCTATCGGCTCTCTCCTCTGAGCTTCTCATCTTCTCCTTCTCCCTTTCATCTTAAAGAGTTGCTTGCTTGAGGAAATGCGTTTGGTGAAGATGACAGCGGCTGTCGGGCAGCGACCGTGAATCGTAAACAAAAGCAGGAACGGCTTTTGAAAATGCTGAATTCCTTCGCGTGTTCAAAAGCAGAACTCAACATTTGATTTCCGATCCGTCATCGGCAGAGTGAGAGTTCAGGAGCTTGTATGGTTCATTTCTCTTTCCCTGAAGCAATAAATGCAGAAAGGAGTGAGTCCAATGTTCTGATTTCTGAGTGCGTCCGCTCATTAAAAAGGGCGAACCGTAGCAGATTCGGAACAAATCCGAAAGCGAGTAATTCATCTCATGCAAGTTATGCGGTTTTATTATGATTCGGAATTTTAGGTAGTTTCGTTTTTTTCGTCATGAATCATTTGGCAAAGGCAAGATGATACAAGAGTAAAGTTTCATGCGTCATTGTCACCCTTGACAGCTAACAAATGTGCAAATCAATGGTAGTAAAAGAGTGAGGTATTTGCCTGATTTGCTATCGCCGCTTACAGCTTCGCGCAAAACGCGCAGTATTCCGGGCGAGTGATACATGCGAAAAACGGCGAACAGCTCCGCTATCCAAAATACACAGCCTGTATGAGGCGTGCCAAGCGTAAGACTGCTTAGTCTATAGAAACAACGGGTGTGTGGTTCTGCCGGAAGATGAGATCCTACCTTGTGCAATGGAAACTTTATGTATACAAGTTGATTCAGAGTAAACCGTAAAGTTAGCTTTCCTTTGTAAATTCTGGAAAAAAGTAAAGGAATTCACTGAATGATCGAGACTATGATGTAGACCGTCGATTCGAACGTGTGTCGTATCGGCGGTCTACAATTTTATACGATTTTTATACTTTGAGAGGATGATTTTATGATCGGCTCCGTTTTGGGCGATATCGCCGGTTCCGTTTATGAGTTCAATAATATCAAAACTACGGATTTTCCATTCTTTTCTCCCACATGCTTCGTGACAGATGATTCCGTGATGACTGCCGCCGTTGCCGAGGCGATTTTATTGCATCGGCAGCTTGGACTGGAGCTGGCGGATCTGACGGTTCGCTGTATGCGTGCCTGGGGGAACGTTTTTCCGGATGCGGGCTATGGCGGCAAGTTCCACCTTTGGCTGTCCGGCGATATTGAAGACGCCTATTATAGCTATGGCAATGGCAGCGCCATGCGCGCATCCCCCTGTGCCGATCTGGCGGACAGCTTGGACCAGGCGCTTTCCTATGCGCAAATCACCGCCGCAGTGACCCATAATCATCCGGAAGGAATCCGCGGCGCAAAAGCGGTTGCCGGTGCCGGTTTTCTGGCGCGGGCAGGGGAGGGCAAAGATGGCATCCGCCGTTTTACCGAAAGCTGTGGATATGATCTTTCTTTTACACTGGATGAAATCCGTCCTTCCTATTCGTTTAATGAAACCTGCCAGGAGAGCGTTCCCCAGGCGATATGCGCATTTCTGGAATCAAAGGATTATGAACACGCCATTCGTCTTGCTATCTCTATCGGCGGCGACAGCGACACCATCGCCGCCATCACCGGCGGGATCGCCTGGCAATATTATAAGAAGAACGATCCGCATTTTTGCGGCAATGTCCGAGCGCTTCTGTGTGCCGCGCAAGCCTTTCTTCCGGATTCGCTTCTCCCTTTGATTTGCGCTGTGGATGATGATTTCCTCCCGTTGATCGTCAATAATAACCCGTAAAGTGTTCAATATTAGTCAATTGTTTTATTTTATCCCTTTGTTCAATTCTTAGCTTAAACCGGAAAGATGACAAATGAATGATTAAATTTTTTGCGCTCGGGTCTTGACAAATATGAATAGCGTTGATATGCAGTATACATACTGCATTCACAATCTTGTGGCGATGCCGTGTTTCCGTCGAGAATCGTCAAATGATCCGTTGTGCTTTTGCATGTTTTTACGTATCTTTGGGCGTCGTTAGTTCCCTTGTTGTCCACATAATTTATATACACCTCAGGAAAAAGTCATGCCCAACGCATGACTTTTTCCTTTGCTTGTGCTTTTCGGGTTCGCCCATTGCCTGCGCTTTTCGGTTTCGCCCATGAAGAAATTTAAAAAAACCTATTGACATTTCGCGCATATTGTGCTATCTTAGCTAAGACAACAAAGCAGACGCATCGTTCTCACCTGCGGAATTTCGCTTCCGATGGTTTATATCTTCCCCTTGCGGGGCGTTTTTCGAGTGAGTGCGGGCTTTGTCTGCGCTCTGTTTTTTTCGTCAAATTATTTTGGAGGTGTTTGAACATCGCTACCAAAGAATTGCAGCTCAACGATGATATCCGCGACAGAGAAGTCCGCGTCGTTGCCGACAACGGCGAGCAGCTGGGTATCATGCCGATTGCTGACGCGCAAAAACTTGCCCTGCAAAAGAATCTGGATCTCGTAAAAATTGCTCCTCACGCGAAACCGCCGGTCTGCAAAATCATGGACTACGGCAAATATCGCTTTGAGCAGCAGAAGCGGGAAAAAGAGGCACGCAAAAACCAACGCATCATCGAGGTGAAAGAGGTTCAGCTTTCGCTGAATATTGACACCCACGATCTGGAGACGAAGGTCAATCATGCCAGAAAGTTTCTGTCGGCAGGCAATAAGGTCAAGGTTTCCATTCGGTTCCGCGGGCGCGAGATGGCGCATCCCGAGCGCGGAATTGAAATCATGGAAAAGTTCGCGTCCTATCTGACCGATGTGGGTTCCATTGAAAAACCCGCAAAGATGGAGAGCCGCACCATGCTGATGTTTCTTGCTGCCAAAACGGCGAAATAAACTTTGTAAATTTACAGGAGGAATTGTTATGCCTAAGATCAAAACCCATTCGGGCGCAAAAAAACGCTTTAAACTTTCCAAAAACGGTAAGCCCCTGCGTGCCCACGCCAATAAATCTCATATCCTTACCAAAAAGAACACCAAGCGTAAAAGAAATCTGCGCAAGGTCAGTGTCGCCGATACGACGAACGTTAAGCAGATCAAGCGTCTGGTTCCCTACAAATAAGCCGAACGATTTGTTGATTCATTTTTAAGGAGGATGTTTTTTTATGGCACGTATTAAAGGTGCGCTGATGACTCGCAAGAGAAGAAATAAAGTACTCAAACTCGCTAAAGGGTATTATGGCTCCAAGAGCCGCCTGTTCAAAACCGCCAAACAGGCTGTCATGAAATCCGGCAACTATGCCTACATCGGCAGAAAACAGAAAAAGCGCGAGTTCCGCCGTTTGTGGATCTCCCGTATTTCCGCTGCCTGTAAGGCGAACGGCATGAACTATTCCACCTTTATGAATGGGCTGAAAAAGGCGGGCGTTACGTTGAACCGCAAAATGCTTTCCGAAATTGCCATCGCCGATCCTGCCGCTTTTACGGCATTGACCGAGCAGGCAAAAGCCGCCCTGCAATAAGTTCTGGTCCAAAGGGAGCACGGTCGTGTTCCCTTGTTTTCGTTTTATTCCGCGAGACTCCGTCTGCTCAAAACGGACGGACTTGCGGTGTTTGTCTTGTTTCGGGAGATCGATTATGCAGCTGCTGACATCCAAAAGCAATCCGAAAATCAAGCAGGCAGCCTTCCTGGTTGCTTCTGCCGCCGCGCGCAGACAGGAGTCTCTGTTTGTCGCGGAAGGGGTTCGGCTGTGTCTGGACGCGGTTAAAAGCGGAGCTTCGATCGTAGAAACTTTTGTAACAACGACGGCGCGCTCTAAATATGAAAAAGAGCTGTCTTCGCTTTTTGATGCGTCGGGGACGGTCTGGGAAATTGCCGACCATCTGGCGGCAAGTCTTTCGGATACACAGCATCCGCAAGGAGTTTTTTCCGTTTGCGAGATGCCGCGCACCGATGCGTTTCGTTTCGTTCCCGAAGGCGTTTATCTGGCGCTGGACCGAGTGCAGACGCCGGATAATCTCGGCGCGATCAGCCGCACCGCCGAAGCGCTCGGCTTGCAGGGGCTGCTGATTGGCGGCGGGTGTGATCCGTTCCATCCCAAGGCGCTGCGCGCTTCCATGGGAGCGTTCTTTCGGCTGCCGTTCCAGCGTGCAGATGCTTTGTCTTTATTGCTTCTCAACGCAAAAAAAGCCGGCATGACTCTTTTGGCGAGCGTGCCGGATCGCGCTGCGCTTCCGATCTCTGCGCTCTCAAAAAAGCACGGTCTGGTTTGCGTGATCGGCAATGAAGGCAACGGAATCTCAGAAGAAACCGCTCGAATTTGCGATATGAAAGTCACCATCCCGATGTCGGGCAGGGCAGAATCGCTGAACGCAGCTGCTGCCGCAGCAATCATAATGTGGGAGCTGATGCGCCAATGAAAAAGGTCGGCAGTGAATATTGGATCTGGCTGCAAACGGCGCTGGGACCCGGCGCTAATACGGCGGCACTTCTTGGTTATTATCGAAACCCGGAGGCGATTTATAATGCCCTTTGCGCCCGGGAGCTTGGGATGCTGCTCCCTTCTTCCGCTAAAAGGAAGCTGATCAAAGTCAGCCCTTCGCAATCCTATGGGATTCAAAAGCAATGCGCGGATAACGGCTGGCATATCATCACGCCCGATTGTGAGGAATATCCTGACGGATTCCGTGTCCTGGATTCCATGCCGCTGGTGCTTTATGTCAGCGGCGACCCTCAATTGCTTCGTCGGGAGGCTGCGATTGCTTTTGTCGGCACTCGCCACGCCTCGCTTTACGGCAAAGAGGTTGCCCGAACGTTTGGGTTTTCCGTTGCCGCAGGCGGCGCGGTTGTTGTCAGCGGATGTGCGCTTGGCATCGACAGCAGCAGCCATTATGGCGCCCTTTGTGCCACGGGCAAAACCATAGGATATCTTGGTACCGGGCTTGACGCGGATTACCCGAAAGGCAATCGTACGATTCGCGATGCAATCGCAAGGCACGGTGCGCTGGTGTCGGAATATCCGCCCGGATCCCCGGTCAGCAAAGCAAATTTTCCCATCCGCAATCGTTTGATTGCTGCTTCTACCCTTGGCGTGGTGGTCATTGAGGCAAGCCGTAAAAGCGGCGCGTTGATCACCGCCCATTATGCCGCCCAATATGGCAAAGATGTTTTTGCCGTACCCGGCAATATCACCAATTCCTCCTTCGTCGGCTGTAATCATCTGATTCGCGATGGCGCACGCGCCGTGTTCTCCGCCGCTGATATTTTGGATGAATATGCATATAAGTATGCTGATGAGCTGGATTTGGAAAGAGCAAAAAAGTTGCCGGACAGTATATTGACACGCTGGAAGGATCTGAACGAGCAGGCAGGCGGCGCGGAACAGCCCCCGTCGGCAAGGCGGATGGCTGAGAAAAAAGCAAAACCGGCTGTAGAGAAAAAAGCAAAACCGGCGGCTGATAAGCCGCCGACAGAGAAAAAAGCGAAACCAGCGCCGGATGAGACTTTTGCGGAGAAGAGATCAAAGCCGATGCCGGAAAATCTGTCTGCGGAAGAAAAGAAGATTTACAGCTTTCTGGCGTCCGGAGATTTTTGTGACCCGGAGGCGATGGCAAGCAGAATCGGTATGGATATCCCTTCGCTTCTTGCCGCATTATTATCACTGGAGCTTCGAGGCGTTATTTCCAGAGATGAAAACAACCAATATTGCGTTTAATATCGAAATTAAAACCGAAAGGGTTCATATATATGTCGAAACTTGTTATTGTTGAGTCGCCCGCAAAAGCAAAAACCATAAAAAAATATCTGGGCGGCGATTATGAAGTCAAAGCCTCTATGGGGCATGTGCGGGATCTTTATCCGTCCAAGCTTAGTGTGGATGTCAAGAATAATTTTGCGCCGAAGTATACAGTGATCAAAGGAAAAGAAAAATTGATCACCGAGCTGACCGCTGACGCAAAAAAAGCCGATGAAGTGTATCTTGCCACCGACCCGGACCGGGAAGGGGAAGCGATTTCCTGGCATCTGGCAACGCTTCTTGGACTGGATATCGACCGAACCAAACGGGTAAAATTCAATGAAATCAATAAAAACAGCGTACAGAACGGAATGGCGCATCCTTCTAAGATTGATATGGATATCGTCAACGCCCAGCAGGCGCGCCGCATTCTGGATCGACTGGTCGGTTATCGCCTGAGTCCCTTTATTTCTCAGAAAATCCGTCGAGGGCTTTCTGCCGGACGGGTACAAAGCGTCGCCGTCCGCTTGATTGTCGATCGCGAAGAGGAAATCAACGCGTTTGTTCCCGAAGAATACTGGTCCATTGAAGCAAGGCTGAGTGCGCCTTCGTCCCGAAAAATATTCAAGGCAGCCTTTGTCGGCGATGAAACCGGAAAGGTGGAACTGAAAAATCAAGAGCAGACAGACGGGTATTTGAAACGACTGGAAAATGCGGTTTACACTGTGGCAAACGTTAAAAAAGGCACGCGCAAAAAGCAGCCGCAGCCGCCCTTTATCACCTCTACTTTGCAGCAGGAGGCATCCCGTCGTTTGGGGTTCACCGCGCAGAAAACCATGCGTATTGCCCAGGAATTGTATGAGGGCGTCGAAGTGCAGGGCATCGGCTCTGTCGGTCTGATCACTTATATGCGTACCGATTCTCTTCGCATTTCTGAAGAAGCCCGGGCGGAGGGCAATGATTTTATCCGCGCCGAATATGGGGAAAAATATCTGCCCGAAAAGCCGCGTTATTTCAAAGTCCGCGCCGGTGCGCAGGACGGTCATGAGGCGATCCGGCCCGCTGCGCCGTCGCTGACACCGGAGCGTGTCAAAAGCTCTTTGACCATCGAACAATATAAAATTTATTCGCTGATCTGGAAGCGTTTTATTGCCAGTCTGATGGCAAACTGCGTACAGGATACCGTTAAGGTAGATATTCATGCGATCGGCGAAGAGGATGGTTTGTCAAACGAAAAATACTGTCAGTTTGCTGTCAGTGGCTATACGGTTCGTTTTGACGGTTATACGGTTCTGTATGATGACGGCGCGGACAACGAGGAGGATGCCGGCGCATTGCCTGCGATGGAAAACGGGCAGACGCTCAAATGCAGAGACCTGAAAGGGCTGCAGCATTTTACACAACCGCCCGCCCGCTATACCGAAGCGTCGCTGATCAAAAAATTAGAGGAAACCGGCGTCGGAAGACCCAGTACCTACGCCTCTATTATTTCTACCATCGTTTCCCGACGGGGTTATGTTGTCCGGGAAAATAAGTCGCTTAAGCCAACGGAGCTCGGCACGGCGGTTACCAACCTGCTGAAGGCAAAATTTCCGAAAATTGTTAATACGAAATTTACCGCCGGCATGGAAAATAATCTGGATGAGGTCGAAAACGGCGAGCTTGATTATATCCAGATGCTGCATGATTTTTATGATGATTTTGATGTGACGCTGCAAAAGGCGAAAGAATCCATGCAGGGGGTAAAAATCGAGTTAGAAGAAGACAAGACGGACATCCCCTGTGAAAAGTGCGGCAGACTGATGGTCGTCAAAGTCGGGCGCTATGGTAAGTTTTTGGCTTGTCCCGGCTATCCGGAGTGTAAAAATACCAAGCCATATGTGGAGCAGACCGGCGCCAAATGTCCGCAGTGCGGCGGTGATGTGATTGCGAAGAAAACCAAAAAAGGTTATACCTTTTACGGCTGTTCCAACTATCCCGATTGTCATTTTATGACTTGGGACGCGCCGGTCAAAGACAGTCAATGCCCCCGCTGTGGTTCCTCGCTGTTCAAAGCGCGCGGCGGAATGATCAAATGTCATAAGGAAGGCTGTGGCTACGAGGAAAAAGCGCCTTCCCGACGCAAAAAAAAGGAAGAGAATCAAGAGAGCGATGAATCCTGATAAAAAAGTGATCGTAATCGGCGGCGGTCTGGCAGGCTGCGAAGCTGCCATGCAAACGGCGCGCGCCGGTTTTGATACGGTTCTTTATGAAATGAAGCCTGTCCGCTTTTCTCCCGCTCACGAAAGCGAGAATCTAGCGGAGCTGGTTTGTTCCAATTCTCTCAAGGCGGAGCGTCTCGGTTCTGCCGCCGGTCTTTTGAAAGAAGAAATGCTGCGTCTGGGCAGCGTGACTGTGCCCTGCGCCAAGGAGACACGGGTCCCGGCAGGCGGCGCATTGGCGGTGGACCGCCATGCTTTTTCCTCCCTGGTGACATCTCGGGTCCTTTCTCAGCCAAAACTGCATTTGATTCGCGAAGAAGTGACCGAAATCCCGGACGCAGACGCTGTAATCATTGCGGCTGGTCCCCTTGTTGCGGCGTCTCTCAGCGAAAAAATCTCTGCGCTAACCGGCGGTTTTTTAAGCTTCTATGACGCTGCTGCGCCGATTGTGACCGCCGAAAGTCTGGATATGTCCCGCGCATTCATTCAGTCGCGGTACGACCGCGGCGGCGAGGATTATATCAATTGTCCTTTGAATAAAGAAGAATACGATGCGTTTTACGATGCGCTGATCCATGCGCAAACGGCACAGCTGCATTCCTTTGATCGCCGTAAGGGCGTTTACGAAGGCTGTATGCCTATTGAAGTTATGGCAGCGCGGGGCGCAGATACCATCCGTTTCGGACCGATGAAACCGGTGGGGCTGCGCGACCCCAACACCGGTCATCGCCCCTGGGCGGTTCTGCAATTGCGTAAGGAAAACGCCGACAGCAGCCTATATAATTTGGTTGGATTTCAGACCAATCTGAAATTCAGTGAACAGAAGCGGGTTTTTTCTTTGATCCCGGCGCTGGCGAACGCAGAGTTTGTTCGGTACGGTGTGATGCATCGCAATACCTTTATCCATTCTCCCTCTCTTTTGGATAAAACATATGCGCTGATCCGTCAGCCAAATTTGTTCTTTGCCGGGCAGATTACCGGCGTGGAAGGATATATGGAATCTGCCATGTCCGGCATTCTCGCTGGGCGCAATGCCGTGCAGCTGCTGCAAGGGCGCGATCCTTTCGTTCTGCCGCCGACTACCATGGGCGGTGCGCTGACCGGTTATATCACCGATCGGACGATAACGGATTTTCAACCCATGGGCGCGAGCTTTGGTTTATTGCCGCCTCTAGGCGAAAAGATCCGGGATAAAAAATTACGCTATGAAGCGCTGGCAAAGCGTGCGCTGGAAGACCTTGATGCCTTCCTTTTGCAGGAGTGAAACAAATGAAAATGATCATTGACGCCTTCGGCGGCGACAACGCCCCGAAAGCCATTTTGGACGGTGCGCTGCAAGCCAAAAAGGCTTATGGTGTGGATTTGCTGTTTACCGGTGATGAGAAAAAAATCCGTTCCTGCGCGGCGGAAAACAGATTTGATTTGACCGGCTGTGAGATTGCTCATGCCCCCGGCGTGATTGCAATGGAGGATGATCCCAAAGCCGTTTTGAAGCAGAAAGCGGATTCATCCATGGCGGTCGGTCTGGCTCTCCTGGCGAAAGGGAAGGGCGACGCCTTTGTTTCCGCCGGCAGTACCGGCGCGCTGGTGATGGGCGGTACTTTTATTGTCAAGCGCATTCACGGGATTCGCCGCTGCGCCATTGCCTCGGTGATGCCTTCCGATCAAGGACCTTTTATGCTGATCGACTGCGGTGCCAATGTGACCTGCGAACCGAAATTTCTCTGCCAGTTTGCCGCCATGGGCAGCATCTATATGCGGGAGATTTTAGGCGTTCGTGAGCCGCGGGTCGGATTAGCAAATATCGGGGTGGAGGAAACCAAGGGCACCCCCTTTGTCCGGGACTGCTATGAACTGTTAAAGCAGGAACCATCCATCCATTTTATCGGCAATGCCGAAGTGCGTGATATCCCCGCCGGGGTTTGCGATGTGGTGGTTGCCGACGGCTTTACCGGTAATATTATTTTGAAAATGTATGAGGGCGTGGCAGGTACGCTCGCCGCGAATATTAAGTCGATGTTCAAAAAGAACGTCCTTTCCATGCTCGGCGCCCTTTGTGTAAAAAAAGGATTGGATGAGTTCAAGAGTAAAATGGATTATAAGCAGTATGGCGGCGCGCCGCTTCTTGGCCTGCAGGCGCCGGTTATCAAAGCCCATGGCTCTTCCGATGCCCGCGCCTTTATGAATGCTGTGCGACAGGCAAAGGAATGCTGTGAAAAAAATGTGGTCGGTCGAATTGCCAATAACCTTGCCGGCGAACAGACTTCCGATGAGCCGGAGAAAAAGGATGGTATGAAATCATGAAAGCGCTTCAGGATGTCATTGGTTACCACTTTAGAGATGAGGCTCTTTTACGCAACGCATTGACCCATTCCTCCTACGCCAATGAAAAAGGCGGCTGCGAAAGCAACGAGCGGCTGGAATTTCTGGGCGACTCTGTGCTGGGGTTTGTGACGGCGGACTATTTATATCATGAAATGAAGAATCAGCCGGAAGGGGAGTTGACCAAGCGCCGGGCGGCGGAAGTCTGCGAAAAATCCCTTCATCGCTTCGCCAAATCGATTTCCCTGGGGGAGTATCTCCTTTTGGGTAAGGGTGAGCTGCACACCGGCGGCAGGGAGCGCCCATCCATTTTAGCGGATGCCTTTGAATCGCTGATTGCCGCAATCTATCTGGACGGCGGCATGGAACCGGCGCGAGCATTTATTTTGCGGTTTTTGACCGGCGAGGAAGTCACAGCGGAGCCGATGAGCGATTATAAAACCATGCTGCAGGAGATTATCCAGCAGAACCCGGAGGAGCATCTGGACTATGTTCTGGTAGAAGAATGCGGTCCGGCGCATGACCGCAGATTTACCGTGGAAGTCCATTTGAACAGCAATGTCATTGGTAAAGGCACTGGAAAAAGCAAGAAAAAAGCCGAACAGCAGGCGGCAAAAGAGGCGCTGACTTTGATGGGGTATCGGGATGATGAAGCATGAATAGGCATAACAGCGCGCGGTTCTGCGGCAGAGGTTTTTCATTTATTCGCGGAGAAAAAACCTTTTTGATGGGCATCTTGAATGTTACGCCGGATTCTTTTTCCGACGGCGGCAGGTATGCTTCGGAGGAAGCAGCGATACACCACGCTGCGGAGCTGGAGAAACAAGGCGCGGATCTTCTGGATGTCGGCGCCATGTCTACACGTCCCGGCAGTGCTCCGATTCTGCCCAGGGAAGAGATTGCCCGGCTGGCTTTTCTGGATAAAATTTGTGCGCAGGTCAGAATTCCGGTTTCCGTTGATACGATTTATCCGCAAACCGCCCGTTTTGCCCTGGCCCATGGCGCTTCAATCATCAATGATGTCAGCGGCGCGCCGGGCGATGAAATGCTGGAGCTGATCCGCGGATCCGGCTGTGGCTATATATTGATGTATCGCCGGGCAAAGCAAGGGGCGTATCTGAACCAGGCGGGCGGCATCGTATCGGATGCCGCTTTGTTTTTTGAGGAGAATATTTCCCGTTTGCTTGCTGCCGGTATTCAAAAAGAGCAGCTTTGCCTGGATCCCGGATTCGGCTTCGCGAAAAATATGGAGGAGAACCTTGCTCTATTTCGCGCGTCCGATGTTATACGGCGGGATGATATATTTTGGCTGTCCGCTTTCTCCCGCAAGCGTTTTCTCGGAGAAATTGCAGCCATTACCGATGCCGGAGATCGCGATATCGTAACTGCTGCGGCTTGTGCTGCGGCGATCCAAAAGGGCGCGGATCTGCTGCGCGTTCACAATGTCGCCCTTTGCCGGCAGACAGCGTTGGTGGCGGATGCCATATATAAAAACAGGAAGGACGGGTAAGTATGGACCGGATTCTCATCAAAGGTTTGCGCGCCTTCGCGTATCACGGCGTGCGCGACTACGAAAAAAAGAATGGACAGAGCTTTATTTTGGATCTGACCTTGTATTTGTCATTGGATAAAGCCAGCCGCAGCGACGAGTTGAACGATACCGTCAGCTATTCCTCCGTCAGCAAAACCGCGCTGCGCATTTTTACGGAAAACCGCTTCGATTTGATCGAACGGGCGGCGGGCGCCGTGGCTGACGGCATTCTTCTGGAATATGCCCAAATTCAGCAAATCACTGTGCAGATAAAGAAACCGCGGGCGCCGGTCTCGGCGGATTTTGAGTATATGGCGGTAGAATTGACGCGCAAAAGAGGGGAAAAATAATGAAAGAAGCCTATTTGGGGTTGGGTACCAACATTGGCGATAGGGAGAAGAATCTGCGCGCTGCCATAGATGCATTGTCCCATCTGCCGAAAACGCAGGTTGAGGCGGTTTCATCCGTATATGAGACTGCGCCGGTGGGCTATCTGGAGCAGGCGGATTTTCTGAACCTCTGTGTCCGTGTCCTTACTGACCTTTCACCGGCGGCGCTGCTGGGTGCCTGCTTGGGGATCGAGGCTGCGATGGGACGGGAGCGCCCTTTCAAAAACGCCCCCCGGGTTCTGGATATTGATGTATTGCTGTTTGAGGGCGTTCGGTGCAGCGAGGAAGAACTGATCCTGCCCCATCCGCGCATGGGGGAGCGGGCGTTTGTTTTGATGCCGCTGTCTGAAATTTATCGGGACGGCGTGACCACATATCCGCTGAAAGAGCGGTTAAATGAAGTGCGAGATCAGCGAATTCGCAGAACGGAAATCAAGATATAGCGTTATCCTCTGATTTTTGCTACCCTATGTTGAAAAAACGCGCGGCGGCGTTGAGGAAAGTCGAAAAAAATGGAAAATGCGTGTTGACAACGGAGAGTTGATGTGCTAAGATAGTCGAGCACTTGAGGGCAGGGCGAGAGCCGGCAGGAGAGTGGAAGGAGAGCGGAAGCGATCCGAAAAAAGTAAAAAAAGCTCTTGACAAGCGACGGAGAAAGTGATAGAATAAACGAGTTGCTTGAGAGAGCGGCACCGGACCTTGAAAATTAAACAACGACGAAACGAAAAGAACCCTGAGATTTTTTTGGCAAGAAGAACTTGCGACGTATTCGGAGAGAGCGAGAGCTAGATCCGGGTATAGAAGTCAGCTAATTAAAAGAGCGAAAGACTTTTTAGAAATGCTAACTAACGGCTACGGTCGATAGTATAGACCATTTTTAGAGAGTTTGATCCTGGCTCAGGACAAACGCTGGCGGCGTGCCTAACACATGCAAGTCGAACGGACTGTACGAAGAAGCTTGCTTCATTGTACAGTTAGTGGCGGACGGGTGAGTAACGCGTGAGCAACCTGCCTTACAGAGGGGGATAACAACCGGAAACGGTTGCTAATACCGCATAAGACCACGGTGTCGCATGGCACAGTGGTCAAAGGAGCAATCCGCTGTAAGATGGGCTCGCGTCCGATTAGATAGTTGGTGAGGTAACGGCTCACCAAGTCGACGATCGGTAGCCGGACTGAGAGGTTGATCGGCCACATTGGGACTGAGACACGGCCCAGACTCCT
>CASFQZ010000007.1 GCA_949296825.1 uncultured Eubacteriales bacterium | reverse complement strand
TCCGCCAGGGTTACACCGTGGCTACCCTCGCCGGAATCCTGCGGCTGCTGGTTGCAGCCGGTCAGTAAGCTGAGCAGCAAAACCGCTGCCATTGCCAGATAAAGCTTTTTCATACGATGACCTCCTTTTGTTAGCATTTTAACACGTTCCACAAAAAAAAACAAGAAGAATATATAAAATGTAATCAAATTGTCATTTTGCGCTTGATAAAAATGCCCCGCTGGATGCGGAGCATTTTTTGAGGATATTCAGCAAAGAACCGCTGTCATAGCCGCGCGCAGTTCGCCGTTATGGTCGGTCAGCTCCTGCCAGCAGAAGATGCCGCCAAAGCCTTTTTCTTTGATATAGCCAATTTTTCTTTGGATGGCAGCGGGAGAATCCAGTCCCAGCACAGCGCCGTCCATAAAAACGATCCGGTCCTGCTGTTCGGACATTTCCCAGCGGGCGTCCCCTTTTTGTACTTTCTGTACGGCGCGGTCATAACCCATCCAGTTATATGCTTCGTTTTCACTTCTTCCATAAAACGGCACGCCCAAAAGCAATTGTTCGGAGCGGTAGCCCTGTGCCAGCCATTCCTCCATGGCATTCCTGGTCAGTGTCATGGCACTGTGGTCGATGTCCGCCATATCATAGGTCATGACATTGACATAATCCAGAAGCTCTGCCAGCGCTTCGTTTTCCAGCCGGTTCCAATGGTCGGAGCCCATGGCGCTGGTCAGCAGCCTTTCGCCGAGCGTTTCCCGCAGGACCCGGCAAAGCAAAGTGAAATCATGCACACAATGCTCACACGCCATCACGCCGCAGTGGGGGATGCCGGGAAATTCCCAGTCCAGATCAATGCCATCCAGTGAAAATTCATCACAGAGCGCCGCCGCTTTGGCGGCGAACGCCTTGCGATTTTCCTCGGTGCGTACTGCCGGGCAGAAGAAGTCGGCAAAGGCGCCGCCGATGGACAGGATTATTTTGCTTTCAGCCCCCTGTCTGCGAATTTCTGCATGGACGCGACGAATGCCCTCGGCGACCTCAGCGGAAACAACAGGCACATAAAACCTGGTTCCTTTCTCCTTTTCCAGCACGGAAAAAGCGATAAATACATGGGTGATATGGGAAAAATCAATCCGGTGCAGAGATTCATTCTGTATCCCTTTGGCGGGCAGATAGCTGCCGGAAATATATTTCATATAAATACCCCCTTCGGTTTTGGGTATTCTATCATATCTTTGGGTGCATGGCAAGAGCTAAAAGCAGGAATTCTCAAAGAATGCGCGCGCCGCCCAAAAGAAGGTCGCCGTCGTAAAACGCTGCGGTTTGTCCGGGAGCGGCGGTGGTTTGCCGCTGGGCAAGGGTCACGCGCCACAGAGAATTTGACAGGGGCGTGATTTCGGCGGGCGTCGGTCGGGCGGCGCTGCGGATTTTGACCAGCGCCGAAAAGGGCTCCCGGGGCGGCTCTCCATATATCCAGTGCGGATGGGAGACCGTTAAATCGGTAATATACCGCTCCTCTTCTCTGCACAATGTGACGGTGTTGTTTTTAGGGTCCAGCGCTTTGACATAGACCCGTTCGCCCAGGGCAATCTCCAAGCCTCTGCGCTGTCCGAGGGTGTAGTGCAGGGTGCCTCGATGCCTGCCGAGGACCTTACCCTGCGCGTCCAGAAAATCACCCGGTTCGGCGGTCAGACCGCCGGTGGTGGTCAGAAAGGATGCATAATCGCCGTCGGGAATAAAGCATACCTCCTGACTGTCTCGCTTCTCGGCGCAGGGCAGTCCGTTTTCGGCAGCGATAGCGCGGACCTGGGGCTTGGTATAGGGGGCGAGAGGAAAGACGGCGCGCTGCGCTTGTTCTTCGGTCAGATAGGATAAAAAATAGCTCTGATCCTTGTGGGAGGAATGACGCAGAATGCGTACCCGACCGGCAGTGTCCCGCTCGCTGCGCACATAGTGTCCGGTTGCAATCGCATCCAGTCCGTTCTCTTTGGCAAAGTCCAGCAAAGAGGCAAATTTGATGGTAGGGTTGCAGAAAACGCAGGGATTGGGGGTGCAGCCGTTTTGATATTCGTCAATGAAATTTTGCATAACCGTTTCCCGAAACGTCTGATGCAGATCGGCAAATTGCAAGGGGATTCCGACACGTTGTGCCGCAGCACATGCGTCCTCCATCGCTTCCTCCCGGGTAGGAGAGGGCGGTTGCAAAAGAAGCATCAAACCGGTCACATCCCAACCGGATTGTTTTAACAGAAGAGCACAAACGGAAGAATCCACTCCGCCGCTCATGCCCAGAATAATTTTTTTCTTCATGGTGTGCCTCCCGGTTGGAAAATTCGATAAACCTTAAAAGCATAGGATCGATGGGAAAAAAGTCAAGTTTTTTTCATATTTTATCACAATTTCTCTTGAAATGGAAGCGTCTTCAGTGTAAAATATAGTTAGATAAACTGTTATCTTGCGGTATTGTGCGCTTTTATGAATCAAAAGAACGCTTCAGCTCCGTACATTTTGCCTATATGAATCCAATGTCGGAGCAGATACGGCAAAAGAAAATTTGCCGTATTCTTTTTTTGCTCAGACAAAAGCGTATGAAAAAACGGAGCATGTGTTATTGTTGTTGTGAAGAAAGGTGGATGATGGATTGCATGAAGGGAGATCTTCATTGTCACTCACGCTTGTCCGATGGTTCGGTCGGCATTGAAGAGATCGTCGCACTGGCAAAGAAAAAGGGGTTGGACGTGATTGCAATTACGGATCACGATTGCTTGGCGGGAACGGGTCGCGCCAAGAACCTGGGAGAAAAACAGGGTGTTCGGGTAATTCCCGGCGTGGAAATTTCTTGTACCGATAAAATTAGCGGTAAAAATGTGCATATGCTCTGCTATTTGCCGGATTTTCCGGATCGACTGGAAGGGCTTTGTCATAAAAATCTGATCATTCGCAAAAAGGCCGGACAGATTATGATGCTCAAAGCCGCCGAACGTTTCGGCATTGGTGCGGATTTTATCATGAAACGTTGCGGTGGTTCGACCAATTTATATAAACAGCATATCATGCACGCGCTGATGGAGGCAGGCTGCACCGATACCATCTGCGGTGAACTGTATGAAGAGTTATTCCTGCGTAAAGGCGAGGGCAATATTGCCGTCAATCCGATTTTCCCCACGCCGGAAAGTGTGTTGGAGGCCATCCAAAATGCCGGCGGCATCGCGGTGCTGGCGCATCCTGCGCATTTCGGTAATTTTGATACGCTGGAGCGGCTGATTGGGCTGGGGCTGGACGGCGTGGAGGCTTATCACCCCTCCGCGTCCGAAGCAGATACGCAAATGCTTTTGCGCATTGCCAAAGAGCATAAACTGCTGGTTACCGGCGGCAGTGATTTTCACGGAATGTACGGTAAGACCTGTATGACAATCGGCGCGTATAGCGTCTGCGACAAGCAGCTGGATGATTTTCTTAATTATAAAGCCCGTAAAAAACGCCAGCAGAAGCGGATGGAAGCCAAGCTGGCGCAGGAGGCGTAAAGCGTAATTTGTGAAAATTGTCTTGATTTACCGATAAAAATATAGTAGAATAAAGCGGTAAATGTGAATTCAGGAGGCTTATCTATGTTAGTATCTGCAAAAGAAATGCTGACCAAAGCGAAAGCCGGTCATTATGCCGTCGGTCAGTTTAACATCAACAATCTTGAATGGACCAAGTCCATCCTTCTGACCGCCGAAGAGCTGAAATCTCCGGTAATCCTCGGCGTCTCCGAGGGTGCGGGCAAATATATGTGCGGCTTCAAGACCGTCGCCGCCATGGTCAAGGCAATGATCGAAGAACTGAACATCACTGTCCCTGTGGCGCTGCATCTGGATCATGGCACCTATGAGGGCGCCAAAAAATGTATTGAGGCGGGGTTCTCTTCCGTGATGTTCGACGGCTCTCATTATCCGATTGAGGAAAATATTGAGAAGACCAAAGAGCTGGTTGCCATCTGCAACGAAAAGGGTCTTTCGCTGGAAGCGGAGGTCGGCGCCATCGGCGGCGAGGAAGACGGCGTTATCGGCAGCGGCGAGGTTGCAGACCCTGACGAATGCAAACGCATTGCCGATCTGGGCGTTACAATGCTGGCTGCCGGCATCGGTAATATTCACGGCAAATATCCGGAAAATTGGGCAGGCTTGCGCTTTGACGTGCTCGCTGCCATTCAGGAAAAAACCGGCACCATGCCGCTGGTTCTGCACGGCGGCACCGGAATCCCTGCCGATATGATCCAGAAGGCGATTTCTCTTGGTGTTTCCAAAATCAATGTCAACACCGAGTGCCAGCTGAGTTTTGCCGCCGCCACCAGAGCCTATATCGAAGCGGGCAAAGACTTGCAGGGTAAGGGCTTCGACCCCCGTAAGCTCCTTGCGCCCGGTGCGCAGGCGATCTGCGACACCGTTAAGGAGAAGATGGAGCTGTTCGGCTCCGTCGGAAAAGCCTAACATACGATAACCATGCGTCCGTGGGCAGTCCCCACGGGCGCTTTTCCTTTTTTTCTGATTTTTTGTAACAGTTTGCGCCTTTGTATCGTCTAATCTATGAAAGGGGGTAACGGGAGATGGAACAGCAGTCTGTTTTGTTGGCACAGCGGGCGATGCGTGGGGATCGGGAGGCGTTTGCCGAATTATACAGCTTGTATGCCGCTGATCTGTATCATTTTGCCTGTTACTATATGGGCAATTCCCATGACGCCCAGGACGCAGTGCAAAGCGCGGTTCTGACGGCGTTTCGCTCCATGGCCTCTTTGCAAAAATGTGAAGCGTTCCGATCGTGGCTGTTTACGATCCTTGCCAATTGCTGTAAGGATATGCTGCGTCTTCGCTCCCGCCATGATAAGGAGACATTGCCGGAGGACGCGGAGATCCCATCACCGGAGGACGCTTCGCAATGGGATGAGGCAGTGACGCTGCATTCCCTGCTGGCGCTGCTGCCGGAAAAGGACCGGCGGATTTTGCTGTTGGAATTTGTGGGCGGTTATTCCGCGCCGGAAATCGGCAAACTGCTGCATATGAAGCCGGGGGCAGTGCGCACGCGCCGGTCTCGGGCAATGGCGAAGCTGCGCCGGGCAATGCCGCGATCAGACGGAAAGGGTGAGATTCATGAAGAAGCAACCGAAGAATGAGAAAGAGCTGCGTATGCTTTTTGAGAAAGCCAACCAAAACCTGCCGCTGCCGCAAGGGCTGTCGAAGGAAGCGGTCGAGGATTTGCTGTCCGGGCAGGAGAATCCGACGCAAAAAAACGCTGTAATACGTCGCAAAAGAGGACGGGTACTGGTATCGCTGGCGGCGGTGCTGGCGATTGTTATCGGCGTAGGAGCGCTGTGGCGTGCCGGCGTGTTCTCCCGGCAGCCGGCTGAAATCGTTGACGGCGAGCAAGATGCCGCGATCCAGGAAAGCTTCCGATTCCCCGACGGACTTTCGTCGTATGAAACTGCCGAGCAGGTCCGGACGGATGCGGCGAAGGCGGCGGCGCAGCAGCAGCTTGACGGGCTGCTGGATTCTGTTTTTAATCAGCCGATGAAAAACGGCGCAGACGGCACGGCGACGGGGACCGGCACGGCGGCGGACGCGGGTAAAACCAATGTGCAGACGACGGGCGTGGACGAGGGAGATATCCTGAAAAATGACGGCAGGTATCTGTATTATCTCTGCTTCCCGGAAGGAGAAGAGGAGGCGCCGTCGGTGCGCATTCTGGACGGGCAGAACCCCCGGAATCTGCGGCAGGCAAACCGGATTTTTTTGCCACAGGAGGAAGGAAGAACCGTTACTCCCTGTGAAATGTACCTGTATGAAAATTTTCTTGTAATATTGGTATCGGAAAGCAACCAATATGAGCCGGACATTGCAGCGGATGCGGACAACAAAACCCGTCTGTTTCTGTATGATATTTCTGCGCCGGAGGAGCCGAAACCGGTGGCTGAATTTTATCAGGACGGCTGGTATCTCAGTTCGCGGCTGACCGGTGGACGATTGCTTTTGTGGTCGGATTACCAGGCGGATTTGTCGGACCGAGAAGCAGCCAGGGCGACCTGCCTGCCGGAAACCTCCGCTGGGGTTCTTCCGGCGGATCGACTGGCGGCGGCTGGGGCCTATGGCAGCGCCTATACAGTCGTTACATCTTATGATCTGGCGACGCAGAAGACGGAAAGTGCTGCCGTCTGTTCCGGCGGCGGAACCTTTGAAAGCTATTGCACCATGGATACGCTTTATCTTGCCGTTTCAGACCCTGATGCGCTGCCGGAACTGAATGAAGGGATTTACAACACCGGCATGAAACGGGCGGCAGCAGAGGCGACTCGACTGATTGCTTTTACCTTTGCGGACGGGTTGGAATGCCGGGCGACCGGTGTCTTGCCGGGAAATCCCCTCAACCAGTTTTCACTGGATGAAGACGGTGACTATCTGCGGGCGGCGACCATGGTTTATGACGAAGAACCGAGCACCGCCGTTACCATTCTAAAGAAGAAAGATCTTTCCTCTGTTGGCTGCTTGACCGGCATTGCGCCGGGGGAGCAGATGATGGCGGCGCGGTTTGTCGGAGATATTTGTTATCTGGTGACCTTTTTGCAGGTTGACCCGCTGTTCTGCGTGGATTGCTCCGACCCATATGCACCGGCCGTAATAGGTGAATTGAAAATCCCCGGGTTTTCTTCTTATCTTCATCCTTATGCTGACGGACTCTTGCTTGGCGTGGGGGTTGGCGGCGATGAAAACGGCACAGAGGATAGTGTCCGTATTTCCCTGTTTGATGTCAGCGACCCGGCGCAGCCGGTCTGCATTTCTTTTGCGGATATGCCCAACGCTTTGTTGACGGGCGGCTTTTCCCATAAAGATTTCTTTGACTTAGGCGGCGGTTTGTATGGTGTGGCGGCGGAACGCACCGCAGAGACTTTCGCAGAGAAGGAAAACAGCGGATTTGTGCTGATTTTTTCCGTGGAAGACCAACAGATCCGAGGGTTGGAATCCATACCGGCGCCGGGACAAAACGGCAATTCCTTCGGTGTGCGCGCCAGCTATATCGGTGATACGCTTTTCATTCTGTCAAATTATGGAATTGCTTCGTACAGCCGCGGCGCACAGGAAATAGACACGCTTTTGTTTCATTCTCCGACGGTAGATTCTGGATCGACAGCAGCCCGCGCAAGCGAAGAGCCGCAGACATAAAACAGTATAAAGAAAACGCCCCGTTTCCAAAAAGGAGACGGGACAAAATTGCCGTTCAGCTTTAACGGAATACCGGGCGCAGCTGCTTGCCCTTGAGGGCGGCGTCAACGGCGGAGGCGCAGAGGGAAAAATCTGCCACCACCGAGGTCGGCTTTCCTTCCGGCGCGTCCTGTCGGTAGGGAACGAAATAATAGTGACGGCGGTTTTGCAATTCTCCGATGTTTTTGGCGGCTGCCGCCAATGCGTCGTTGGTGGATACGGCAACGATCACCGGACGCTGGTTGCGCAGATGGGATTTTGCCGCCAGCGTGACCGGCGTATCGGCGATGCCGGCGGCGAGCTTTGCCAGGGTATTGCCGGTGCAGGGACAGATCAGCAGCGCATCCAGCAGCTTTTTGGGACCGATGGGCTCTGCATCCGCGATGGTGTGGATGATCGGATGGTCGCAGATCTCTTCGATTTCCCGATTAAAATCGGCACTTTTGCCAAAGCGCGTGTCGGTAGAATAGGCGTTGAAAGACAAAATCGGCAATAGACGGACACCGTCTTCCCGCAGGGCACGCATGGCGTTCAGCGCCTCGCGGAAGGTGCAGAAAGAGCCGGTTAGAGCAAAACCGACAGTTGGAATATTGTGCATCAGGATTCCTCCTTGTTTTCTCGAATCAATCGATCGATGGTGTCAGCGATGATTTCTCCGGCGGTTTTCGGCGCGACCTTGCCGGGCAGAGAGGCTGCTTTGATCAGCCGCAGCTTTTCCTTCGCTGCCAGATCAAAATCAATGCCGAAGGGGGCGGAAGAAATTTCAATCAAAACCGTTTCCTTTGACAGGCGGGGCAGCAGATTTTCGCCGAGCACCCGATGCGGAATGGTATTAATCACTGCGTCAAACTCTGCTTTTGCACAGGGAAGGTCCTCCAGCGACAGGACCTTCAGTCCCCGGGCGGCGGCTTGCCTGCGCGCTTCCGGACTGCGGGCGGAGACGGTGATATGACATCCGTTTTTTTTGAGCAGGGAGGCAATTGCCTTCCCACAGCGCCCATATCCGGTAAGCAGCACGCGGCTGTCTTTTACGGTGACGGGCAGCTCTCGAATCAGAAGTCCCAGTACGCCCTCCGCTGTAGGCAAGGCGTTGCGGGAAGTCAGCTCCTCATCTCGGTAATAATCGATATGACGCACCCCTTTTTCTGCCAATTGCTCGTGCAGGGCAAAGGGGACCATGCCGCCGAACAGCAGCTTTTCCTTTGGAAGCAGAGCAGTGACGGCGGACAGGGGAAGGGGTGTCTCGCTAAAAGGAGCGTTGACGGTCTTACCGTCTCGGCTGACCGGCAGCGGCAGCAGCAAAACGTCGCAGCCGGCGATGGCTTCTTTGAGGGGAAGAACATCTCCCTGTTTGTCAAAAAGCAGCAGTACGGTGCGGTACCCCTTGCGGCATAGTGCCTCTTTCATATAATATTGGCGGATGTCCCCGCCTAAAATTAAAAGATTCATAACAAGATTCCTTTCGGTGATTCATCAGCCGAAGCTATTACATCATATGGCTTTTTCCGTTTTTCGTTCGGCGTTGCGCGGTCCGAAAAAAAGAGGTTGACAAAAAAGAGTTTTTGTGATACAGTAAGACTACCTCTTTATGAGGGTTCTTTTTTTGTACCCTGCAAAAAAGAGGGAGGCTACATAATTTAATGGAGGTGCCGTTATGAGAGTTAAGATAACTCTTGCCTGCACAGAGTGCAAGCAGCGTAATTACAACACGATGAAAAACAAAAAGAATACCCCTGACAGGCTGGAGATGAACAAGTATTGCAGATTCTGCAAAAAGCACACGCTCCACAGGGAAACCAAATAAGTTCGGGGAGGTAAATTTTAATGGCTGATAATAACGAAAAGCTTTCCAAGGAAGAAGCCAAAGCCGCCAAAGAAGCTGCCAAGGCTGCTGAAAAAGAAAGAAAAGAGCGCATTAAAAGAAACAAACCCAAAGATGAAGACCGCCCGAATCTATTTGTCCGTATGGGAAGAGCTATCAAGCGCTTTTTCAAGGATTTCAGAGGTACCTGCAAAAAAGTCATTTGGCCCGATGGCAAAACGGTGTTCAAAAGCACCGGCGTCGTCATTGTCTGTGTCCTGATTGTCGGTATCGGCATCTGGATTGTGGACTGGGGACTTTCCAATGCGGTTCAGGCTTCTACCGAGGCTCTGGCTGAGCTGGGCGACGGAGATGAAGTGGCGGAAGAAGGCGCCACCGACGCCGCCGACGACGAGGAAGAAGCCGACGGGCAGCAAGCCGATGAAGAAACCGGTACAACCGAAGCCGGTGAATAAGATCGGAAAATACCGTTCAAATCGCGGTTTTGAAGGAGTGTGCATTTTTTCATGACATTTGAGGACGCGAAATGGTATGTCGTGCATACCTATTCCGGCTATGAAAACAAAGTAGCGTCAAACATCGAAAAGGTCGTGGAAAATCGTAAAATGCACGACCAGATTCTGGAAGTCAAGGTTCCCACCGAGCTTGTCACCGAAGTAAAGGACGATAAGAAACGGGAAGTGGAGCGTAAGATTTTCCCCGGATATGTGCTGGTGAAGCTTGCCGTATATTACGATGAAAAATTCGGCGGGCTGAAAATGACGGACGAGGCGTGGTACGTGGTGCGTAATACGCGCGGCGTGACCGGCTTTGTGGGACCGGAGAGCAAACCTGTCCCGTTGACAGAAAAAGAAGTGATCGACTTGGGCGTGGAAAAACGCGTCGTGGAGGTCAATTACGAGGTCGGCGATACGGTAAGCGTGGTGGGCGGTCCGTTCGACGGATTTACCGGCACCGTAGACGCTTTGGATGTGGATCATGACATGGTCCGCGTTATCATTTCCATGATGGGCAGAGAAACGCCCATTGAACTCGGTTTGGACCAGGTAGAGGTCCTCGAGTGATTGAATTTGGTAAAGTGCGGCGTTTGCCGCTTTTATGAAAGCTCCGGCTTTCGTGGGAGGGGCGCTTGCCCCGCCACTACCACATTTTTTTGGAGGTGCAGATATGGCACAGAAAGTTATCGGTTATATTAAGCTTCAGATCCCTGCGGGCAAAGCGACGCCCGCGCCCCCCGTAGGTCCTGCTCTCGGTCAGCACGGCGTGAACATTATGGCGTTCACTAAAGAATTTAATGAACGCACCAAAAACGACATCGGTCTTGTGATTCCTGTCGTTATCACGGTTTTTGCGGATCACAGCTTTACCTTCGTTACCAAAACGCCCCCCGCCGCTGTCCTGATTAAAAAGGCGTGCAACATCGAAAGCGGCTCCGGCGTTCCCAATAAGACAAAGGTTGCTACCATCACCAAAGAGCAGATCAAGAAAATTGCCGAGCAGAAGATGCCCGATTTGAACGCCGCCACCGTTGAATCCGCGATGAGCATGATCGCCGGTACGGCGCGCAGCATGGGTGTCACTGTTACGGACTGACACCCCCTCGTGGGAGGAATTTCCGAATAACCACTTATGGGAGGTTTATCAATCATGAAACACGGAAAAAAATATACAGAGAGCGCAAAGCTCGTTGACAGAACCAAACTTTATGAGACCGAAGAAGCCATGGCGCTGGTTATTGACACCGCCAAGGCAAAATTTGACGAGACAGTCGAGATTCATGTGCGTCTGGGTGTTGACTCCCGCCATGCCGACCAGCAGGTCAGAGGCGCGGTTGTCCTGCCCAACGGTACCGGTAAAACCGTGCGCGTCGCTGTTTTTGCCAAAGGCGACGCCGCAAAAGCCGCCGAAGCCGCCGGCGCGGATATTGTTGGTGCGGAAGAATTGGTGCAGAAGATCCAGGGCGAAAACTTTTTGGATTTTGACGTCTGCGTCGCTTCTCCGGATATGATGGGTCTTGTGGGTCGTCTTGGTAAGATTCTCGGTCCCAGAGGTTTGATGCCCAGCCCGAAGGCGGGTACCGTTACCCCCGATGTGGCGAAAGCCGTTACCGAAGCCAAAGCCGGTAAAATCGAATATCGTCTGGACAAAACCAATATCATCCACTGCCCGATCGGCAAGGTTTCCTTTGGCGCTGAAAAACTGGCGGAGAACTTCAATACCCTGATGGAGGCCATTGGCAGAGCCCGTCCCTCCGCGACCAAGGGTCAGTATATCCGCTCCTGCGCCGTCGCTTCCACCATGGGTCCCGGCGTTAAGGTCAACTTCAATAAATATTTGAATATGCAGGTTGCTGCCGAATAAAATAAAGAGTTGACAAACGCGCCGAAAGGTGCTATACTATCTAAGCTGTTCTGAAGACAGCAGGTGCAATATTTGCATAAAGGTTCCGCCGCCTGCCGAGGAAATGCGAAAGATTTTATGCCGTTATACGGTTCATTCTGTTCTTTTCGCCTTCTCCGGTTCTGCGGGGAAGGCTTTTATTATTCCATATAAGGCAGGTGAATGATTTGCCCAGTCAGGTCGTTTTGGAAGCGAAGAAACAGCAGGTCGCCCAGATCCACGAGAACATCACGAAGGCCTGCGCCGGTGTTATCGTTGATTACAAAGGAATTTCTGTTGCCGATGATACCGCTCTGCGTAAGGAGCTGCGTGAGGCTGGCGTTCAATACCATGTGGTGAAGAACACCCTCCTGAAACTCGCACTGGATGGAACAGGGCTGGAAGGTCTGGACTCCGTTCTGGAGGGGACCACCGCTCTCGCCATCAGCGAAGACGATTACACCGCGTCTGCTCGTATTCTTTCCAAGTTCGCCGATTCTCACAAGACCTTCGCGCTCAAGGGTGGTTTTCTTGATGGTGAAGTGATCAGCATGGAGAAGCTCGACGCCCTTGCCAAGCTTCCCACAAGAGAAGTTCTGCTTACTCAGGTCGCCTGTGTATTTCAGGCTCCCATGGCTTCCTTTGCCCGCGTAATCAAAGCGCTGGCGGAAAAGAAAGCCGAAGGCGCTCCCGCCGCCCCCGCCGCCGAGGCTCCCGCCGAAGCTGCGCCCGCTGCCGAGCAAGCTGAAGCTCCCGCAGCTGAATAATTTTTGAATTTATAATTTTGGAGGATACAAAAAATGGCATCTGATAAAATCAATGCAATCGTTGACGCTGTCAGCGAGCTTTCCGTGCTGGAGCTCTCCGAGCTTGTCAGCGCTGTTGAAGAAAAATTCGGCGTTTCCGCCGCTGCCGCTGTTGCTGTTGCCGCTCCCGCTGCGGAGGGCGCTGCCGCTGCTGAAGAAAAGACTGAGTTTGATCTGGTCCTGAGCGAAGTCGGTCCCAACAAGATCGCCGTCATCAAGGTGGTCCGTGAGCTGACCGGTCTGGGTCTTGCCGATGCGAAAGCTGTTGTTGATGGCGCCCCGAAGACCGTGAAAGAGGCTATGCCCAAGGACGATGCCGATGCCGCGAAGGAAAAACTCGAGGCTGCCGGCGCGAAGGTCGAGCTGAAATAAGTTCTCTTATGAGCCAAAACCCGTTTCCTTTTGCGGAAGCGGGTTTTTTGACGCAAAAAACCGGGCAGTCTTTCACTGCCCGGTTTTGATTGACATGGGGGTTAAATGCCCTGGAAAATCTGATCAAACAGATTGGCGAGCCATGCAAAGATGGATTGGAACCAGCCGATTACCTTTTGGAAAAAGTTCAGCATATTGTTTTTTGCAATATCCGGATTGGGATCGCTGCCGGTCAAAAATTCTTCTGCTGCATTCATAAGCCGCGCTTCGGTAAACAAGCCGCTGTCTGTCTGCATGCTGCCCCACTTGCGGGCAATCTCTTCATAGCTGTCGGTTTCCGGGTGGACAATCATCTCGTCCGACGTGCTGCCGTAAACAAACCAGTCTGCCCAGGCAGCCCAGCTGTTGTAGCCCTTATAGGTCCAAAGCGCCCACATGACATTGCGTGTGTCATATACTTCAATCACATCGTGAAGCGAGACGGATTCGTCGGTGGGGTGAAATTCACCGGCGAAAAGCGGGACGTTGTAGTTGCAAAGATAAGCGCGGTCCACTCTGCCGGTATAGTTGATCATACTCGGATCGTATTGGTGAAACTGATAGACAACATTGGTCCAGCCGCGGCTTTTCGGATTGGGCAGTTTGCCGATGTCCCAGGTTCCGATCATCGTAATTACGCGTTCCGGATCAATCGCGCGGATCGCCTGATAGGCGTCGTCATAAAAATCGTTGATATAGCTGTGAATGCGCTGCGGGATCGGTACATTACACATCGGCTCATTCAAAAGATCGAACATGGCGATAGCAGGGTCACCGGCAAAGCGTTCGGCAATTACTTCCCAAAGCTCTACTGCCTGGCGGCGATATTCTTCGCCCTGCTCGTCTTGATCAAAGAAGTGATAATACTCGCCGTTCTCGCCTTTTCTTCCGCAATGATCCTGCATTCCCTGACATCCGTTGGCACCGTGCAGGTCCGGAATGGCATACAGTCCGTATTTCCGGCACATTTCCACTGCCCACTCCAGACGGGAAAGGTCAATCTCTCCGTTTTCGTCAAGGATCCAGGTGCCGTTGTCGTCAGACTGAAAATTGCGGTACCAGAAAGGAATGCGCACGCAGTTGAAGCCCAGATCGGCGATATTTTGAAAATCTGATTCCTGCATCCAGGCATCCTGGTAAATATCGTATAACTCATAGGCTTTTTCCGTGCCGAACCGGTCGATCAGCGTTTCTAATGTATAATGGTCGCCTCGCGTTCCGTTGTCGGTGGGAACAAACCAATCTTCCTGAATCAGCCAGCCGCCGAGGTTGATGCCCCGCAAAAAGACACGCTCCCCCTTTTCATTGACCAGATATTCCCCATCCGCGTGCAGTGCGTCTTCCGTGGTGATCGGGTCATAGCCCGCGTTATCCGCGCCGGCGGGCACAAGTGCGCCGACGCTGAGCACCAAAGCCAGCAGCAGAGATAACATGGATTTCCATTTCATAAAAAAACCTCCTTATGTATCATTTACAGCTTAAATTATACAATACTATCCGTTACTTGTCCATATATTTTTTGGAAAATCATCTTTGTTTTTTGGTAAACTCGAAGATTGTTTTTTTCTGTTTTGTATGTTAATGTAGTAGCTGGTAAGAAGGATGGTGTCTTTGTGCGGAAAGAATATTTAGAAATCGGCGAGATTGTTTCGACGCATGGGGTAAAAGGCGAGGTTCGCGTTCAACCCTGGTGCGATTCTCCCCAATTTATTCGACAGTTCCAAACTTTATATTTTGACAAAGAGGGAAAAAACGCGGTAAATATCACCGCCTGCCGCTCTCACGGGAACGTTGCCCTGCTGAAGCTGAAAGGCGTCGATACGCCGGAAGAAGCGCGGGCGCTGCGCGGCACAGTTTTGTTTATGCGCCGTGCAGACGCGAATTTGCCCGAGGGCAGCTATTTTATCCAGGAATTGCTGGATTGTCAGGTATTTGATGCGGATACCGGCGTTCTATACGGCGCGATCCATGCGGTTAGTCCTACCGGCGCCAATGATGTCTGGCACATTGAAAAGGACGGCAGAGAATATTTATTGCCCGCCATCCGCGAGGTGATCGTGTCGGTGGATGTCGCGGCGGGAAAAATAGAAATTCGCCCCATGAAGGGTATTTTTGACGAGGCGGAGTATGCGGATTGATGTGATGACATTGTTCCCCGAAATGTGTGAGCGGGTTTACACCGAAAGCATTGTCGGCAGAGCGATAAAAAAAGGAATTCTGACGGTGTGCAGCCGGAATATTCGGGAGTATTCGGACAATAAGCACCGCAATGTGGATGACACGCCCTACGGCGGCGGCGAAGGAATGCTGATGAGCGCTGAACCGATTTACCGCTGTTATCAATCCCTTTTGGCAGAAGGTGGTAACGAGCCTCATGTGATTTATATGTCCCCAAAAGGAAAAGTTCTGACACAGCAAAGGGCGAAAGAATTGGCGCTTCTGCCGCGTCTGGCGATTCTTTGCGGTCACTACGAGGGAGTGGACCAGCGGGTGTTGGACGAAATAGTGGATGAGGAAATATCTATCGGCGACTATGTGCTGACCGGTGGTGAACTGCCCGCGCTGGTCTTGATTGATTGTGTGGCGCGAATGCTGGAAGGTACGCTGTCCAGCGAAGAGGGAAGAGCACGGGAAAGCCATTACGACGGTTTGCTGGAGTATCCCCAATATACAAAACCTGCCCTTTGGCGCGGTCATGAGGTGCCGGAAGTTCTTTTGAGCGGACATCACGAAAACATTGAGCGCTGGCGTCGGGAGATGTCGCTGCGGGAAACGCTGCAAAAGCGTCCGGACCTGTTGCTGGACGCGGTGCTGTCGGAGCAGGAAAAAAATTTTTTGGCGCAATTACGGCAGAGCTGCGGCGGCAATCATGAAGAATAAAAGAAAGAACGGTTAAAAATTTTAAAAATATCGCGACGTTTGTCGAATTATGGTTGCATTTTCTTTGTTTTGTGTTATGATAGCGGAGGGAAAATGTAAGTATACGGGAATGGGTGGATGATTCATGCAGACAAAAAGACGAAATTGGCGATTCAAAAAATCCTTTCTGGTTTTTTGCGCTGTGGCGGGAGCGCTGATTATTTTGCTCTTAAGCCTGTTGATTGCGCGGGAAATGCGCCCGCCCACCTCTTCGGTGGATCCGAACGGTGCGGCGCAGGGACAGATGGAACAGCTGACAGAGGACAATCAGTCCAAGCCGGAGCCTTCAGGGGAGGAGGACAAGCCGACGGCGCCTTTGTCCACGCTGTCTCCGACGGAGCCGCCGACAACACTGCCGCCGGTGACCGATCCCAATGAGAAAGTGCTGTATCTGACCTTTGATGACGGTCCGTCGAAAAACACGACAAAGATTTTGGATATATTGGATCAATATGGCGCAAAGGCAACCTTTTTTGTGATTCACACCTATGACGGCTGTGAGGCGCAGATTAAGGAAATTTATGAGCGTGGTCACGCGATAGGACTTCATTCCTATAGCCATCAGTTTTCGATTTATTCCTCTGTGGACTCATATTTTAAGGATTTGAACCAAATTTCCGATCTGGTATACAATGCTATAGGCGTTCGTTCCAAGCTGGTGCGCTTCCCCGGCGGTACCAGCAATACCATCAGCAGAAATTATTGCGACGGGATCATGACGACACTGTCGCAGGAATTGCCAAAGCGCGGATATTATTATTTTGACTGGGATTGGGACTCTACAGATGCCTCTGACAATCAGGTCGGTGCTGATACGATTTACCAGAACTCAATCAAAGCCGCTCAAAGCGGTGATTCTCATGTGATTCTGCTGATGCACGACGCGCCGATTAAAACGACCACCGTCGAGGCGCTGCCTCGGATCCTGCAATACTACAAGGACCAGGGCTATCGCTTCGATAAATTGTCGGAAACGTCCTATACCTATCACCATAACCCCAATAACTGACAGGTGTTTCCGTGATTATGCCAAAAAAGTTTTAATAAAACTGTTGAAGATGCACAAATCCGGCGCTGGAAAATCGGCGGGTTTTATGCCGGTAAATGAAATGTTGAAATTTGTAATTTACTATCCTTTTCCTTGTTGACAGGGCGGCGATTTGTGCTATAATTAGTAGCGTTAAAAGCTCTTTGTTAAAGTTTTTTTGTTGGGAGATATTGCGATGTTTGTAAAAGATGTAGTCGTACAGAACCAGGTTGGATTGCACGCGCGTCCCGCTACTTTCTTTATCCAGAAAGCCAATGAGTTCAAATCTGCAATCTGGGTCGAAAAAGAAGAGCGCCGCATCAACGCGAAGAGCCTCTTGGGCGTCCTGTCCCTCGGCATCGTGGGAGGTTCCAAGATCCATATTATTGCCGAAGGCAGCGATGAGGAAGAGGCGGTCAATGCGCTGGTCCAGTTGGTGGAAAGCGGTTTCGCTGAATAAAAACGAGCGGTTGATAAGTGCGTCGGGGTTCTTCTGAAGCCCGATGCGCTTTTGTTTTTTGGGGGCTTCTATGGACAGAATCAAACGACTTCGGGAAAAAGCCATGCGCCTGCCTTTGTCACCGGGCGTTTATATCATGAAAAACAAGGAAGGGCAGATTATCTATATTGGCAAAGCCAAGGCGCTGAAAAATCGTGTCAGCCAATATTTTGGTTCCGAGACCGGTCATTCGATCAAAGTGCGTAAAATGGTCGAAAATGTCGAGGATTTTGATTATATCCTGGTTTCCAGCGAGTTTGAGGCGCTGGTGCTGGAATGCAGCCTGATCAAGCGTCATAGCCCAAAGTATAATATTTTGCTGAAGGACGATAAGGGCTATTGCTATATTCGAGTAACAAGGGGCGATTGGCGTACGATTTCTCTTGCTCTGCAAAAATACGACGACGATGCGGAATATATCGGGCCTTATATCAACATTGGATCGGTTCGCAATACCGTGGATCAGGCAAACGAGCTGTTTCGGCTGCCGACCTGCGGTAAGACCTTTCCCTGCGCCAGGAACACCAGACCATGTTTGAATTATTATATTCACCGCTGTGATGCGCCCTGCTGCGGCAAAATCAGCAGAGAAGAATATCAGAAGAACGCCGAAGCGGCGCTTGCTTTTGTCCGCGGCGACAGCGCGGCGGTGGTAGAACAGTTGAAGCATGAAATGTATCAAGCCTCCGAGTCCTGTGATTTCGAGCGGGCGGCGCGGCTGCGTGATCGAATCCGAGGGATTGAAAAAACCGCCGAAAAACAGCGGGTGGTGTCTGATGCGGATAAAAATTGCGATGTGTTTGCCGTTGCGGCTGGTCCGAAAACCAACTGTCTGAATGTGCTTCGGTTCCGTGAAGGGATGCTTTGCGGTAGTGAGTTCTTTTATTTTTCCGGCGCCGGTGCGCCGGACGAGGAAGACCGGCGGGAACTGGTTGCGTCCTATTATGCGTCCCATGAAGAGGATTTGCCGACAGAGGTGTACCTGGATGCTCCCTGCGCGGACAATGAACTATTGGAGCAGATGCTTTCCGAGCAGCGGGGCAAACGGGTGTATCTGTCGGTGCCCGCCCGGGGGGAGCGGCTGCGACTGGTGGAAATGAGCCGAAAAAACGCGGCGGAAAAGCTGTGCCAGCGCCAGGGCAGAGTCTCCCGGGACAGCGCGCCGCTGGAGGAACTGCGGGAAATGCTGAAGCTGCCGGAGTATCCGGATTATATCGAAGCATATGATATTTCTCATACCGCCGGCAGTGATAATGTGGCAGGTATGGTGGTGTTTAAAAATGGCGAGCCCTATAAATCCGCATATCGTCGGTTCTCGGTGAAGGGCTTTGCCGGGCAGGACGATTATCGATCGATGGCGGAAACGCTGACGCGCCGCTTTGAAGAATACGAAAAACACAAAGACAGCGGCGAGGGCTTCGGTAAACTGCCGGATCTGATCCTTTTGGACGGCGGCGCCGGACAGGTAAGCGCCGTGCGGCAGGTGATGGAAAAAGCCGGACTTTCGATTCCCCTGTTCGGCATGGTTAAGGACGATAAACATCGCACCCGTGCGGTGACCGGCGACGGCGGAGAAATCTCAATTCAGTCCAAGCGGGCGGCTTTTACACTGATTTCTTCCATCCAAAATGAAGTACACCGCTTTGCCGTTGCCTATCATCATAAAAAGCATACCGATTCGTCGCTGCGGCTGGAGCTTCTTGATATTGACGGCATCGGAGAATCCAAGGCGCGCGCCCTGTTGAAGGAGTTCAAAACGCTGAAAAACATCAAACAGGCGACAGAAGAGCAGCTTTGCCGCGCCGAGGGCATCAGCAAAAAGCTGGCGCATACGATTTATAGGACTTATCATCGGGAGGAAATGGATGATGAAAATACAGGCAGTTCTGTTTGATTTGGACGGCACTCTGCTGAATACGCTGGAAGATTTGACTGACAGCGTGAATTATGTGCTCGCGCAGCACAATATGTCCTCGCGCACGCTGGAGGAAGTGCGGTCCTTTGTGGGGAACGGCATTCCGATGCTGATTCGCCGCGCCGTCCGCGAGGGAACGACGGAAGAAGAAACGCAGCGCTGCATTCAAGAAATGCTGACATATTATGCCGAGCACTGCGCAATCAAAACCGCCGCTTATCCCGGCGCGCAAGCGCTTTTGCAGCAGCTGCGGGCAGTCGGGCTGCATACAGCAGTGGTAACCAATAAGGACCAGTTCGCGGCGGAGGAGCTCTGCCGGGAGGAATTCGCTGACGGTTTGTCTTGTGTGATTGGCGCAGCTGAGGGCAGGCGGTTTAAGCCTGCGCCCGACGGCGTTTTCGCTGCGATGAAAGCGTTGGGCGTTTCAGCGCGGGAAACGGTCTATATCGGCGATTCCGATGTGGATATGCAGACTGCGCAGAATGCCGGGCTGGCTGCCATCGGCGTTTTATGGGGCTTTCGTGACCGCGAATATCTTCTGCCCTATCACCCGATGGCATTGGTAAAGGATTTCGATGAGCTTGGCAGCATCCTTTTGGCGGCGCAATAAAAGAATCCATTTGTTTTTTCCCTGAACATATTGACAGTACAAAGAAAATTTGCAATAATAACTCTATATATCGGCAGGAGCGGCGGTGAAAGGATTGCGGGTCATTACGGGAACGGCGCGAGGCACTCGCCTTGCAGCGCCGGAGGGGGTAGACACCCGTCCCACTACGGATAAAGTCAAGGAGGCAATTTTCAGCGCCATTCAGTTTGAGCTGGAGGGTGTGCGGTTCCTGGATTTATTTGCGGGCAGCGGTCAGATGGGGATTGAGGCGCTTTCCCGCGGGGCGAAAAGCTGTGTCTTTGTCGACAGCAGCCGTGCTGCCGTTCGGGTGATTGCCGAAAATCTGCAAAAGACCGGGCTTTCCGCGCAGGCGTCGCTGCTCTGTACTGACGCCGGGCAGTATCTTACCCGACAAACGGAAAAGTTTGACTTTATTTTTCTGGATCCGCCGTATCATCAGGGCATCCCACAGCGTCTTTTCGGATTGTTGGAACCGGTGCTGGCAAAGGGCGGTGTCGTGATTCTGGAAACCGCGTCTGATGAAACGCCGCCCGAGGCTCCTGAATTTCTGCACTTGTACCGCCAATATCGCTACGGGCACATTTTGATCACGATATACCACAGGGGGGACGGTAAAGTATGAAAACCGTAGTCTGTCCCGGCAGTTTTGATCCGGTTACGCTGGGGCATCTGGATATTATTCGGCGCACTGCCGC
>CASFQZ010000006.1 GCA_949296825.1 uncultured Eubacteriales bacterium | reverse complement strand
GCCGCTTATAATAGAAAAACTTGGATTCACCACGCTGCTCGACGCCGTCATAGACGGCAGCATGATTTCCCGCAGCAAGCCCGACCCCGAGGTGTTCCTGAAAGCCGCCGCCGCCCTGGCGCTCCCGCCCGCGCGCTGCGCCGTGGTAGAGGACGCCCAAAGCGGCATAGAAGCCGCCCGCCGCGGCGGCTTCCTCGCCATAGCCTACACCCCAACCCCGCGTCGCCTAACCAACGCCGACGCGGAGATACATAAGCTGACGCAACTGCTGGTATAAGCAGCCCAACCCCTCCGCCGGGGCGAGGGGCTAACCGGCCCCGCGGCTGCGGAGTTTTGCCAAAATAAATAGCCGGCTGATTCTTGCCATCAGCCGGCTATTTTTTTATCCTGGCCAAAAAGCATATCGCTCAGCGCCGGCGCCATTACGCCCTGCAGCTGCTCAGAGAGATTGCGGCAGATGAAAACCGCGGTCTTTTTAAAGCTGTGCCGGAATATGAAACTGATATTCATTATGTGCGATTGTTGTTTATAAAAAATCTGGTTTTTGGCAGCAACATCTGCCGTAAGTGTGCGAAAAAAGAATCATATTGTTAATTATGCAAAAATCCACACTGCGAAATTTTGCGCATTCATGAATTGAAATTTCATTTCATAATTATTATAATACAATAGAAAGGAGGTTTCTTACGCTTTGCTTTGTCTGGGCTTATAGAGCGGAATCCTGAATTTGCGCAAGAAAAGGAAAGGAAATACAATGAAGGAAAAACCGAATATTATATTTATTTTCTCTGATCAGCACAACCCTGAGTATACCGGCATGTATCCCGGATCCATAGTTCGCACTCCTAATTTGGATCGCCTGGCTGGCGAAGGCGTTAATTTGACAAACTGTTATTGCCCAAGTCCCGTATGTGTACCGAGTCGCGCTTGCATGCTTACCTCAACATACCCTCAGGATATGGGTATGTTCCTGAACGACCAGGTTATGCCAAGTGGTTGGCCTACGATAGCTCACAGCCTTGGAGCAGTTGGATACGAGACTGTACTTGATGGCAGAATGCACTTTATTGGGCCTGACCAACGTCATGGTTTCGAAAAAAGATTTGTTGGCGATTTTACTTGGCAATATCCAGGCGGACGCGAAAAGAATCATAATATGAGGTGGGACGAATCCCCGAATATCACATATGGCCCGAACCGTAGGAGCGTTTCTGTTTCCGGAGCAGGAAATACATGTGCACTGGAATACGACTCGGTTGTCCGTGACACAGCTATAAAGTATTTGCAAGAACGTACAGACGAAAGGCCTCTTTTTATGGTCATCGGATTTTTTGGCCCTCATAATCCTTTTATTGGCCCAAAAAAATACTACGACTATTATTATGAAAGGGTTTGCGTGCCGAAAGTGACAGATGAAATGCGTGCTGCACTTCACCCAACGACAAGGACGCAGATGAATATCATGGGCCTCGACGATATCACCGAAGAGGACGTTCGAAGGTGTAAGGCGGCTTACTGCAGCATGGTCCAGAAAATGGACGATGATATCGGCTCGATTTTGGATACTGTATACAGAACTCTTGGTGAAGAAAATACCGTTATAATTTACGCCAGCGATCATGGTGAGCTTATGGGAGATAAGGGGCTTTTCTATAAATTTGCAATGTATGAAGGGTCATCAACAGTGCCGATGATATTCAAATGGAAAGGCCGCTTTAAGGCGGGAACAGAGCTCAAAAACATAGCCAATATTGTTGATATTCCACCGACGTTGATAGATTTGGCAGGAGGCATACCTTTGCCCTACGCTCGAGGCATCAGTCTTTTGGAAAACCTATATACAGGTCTGGAAATTGATGAAGAAAGGACAACTTGCAGCCAAATTGCATGGGGTAAGCTTGTTTTCTCTGGAAGTCAGTATCAAATCAAAAACGTTAAAACAAATTATAAAGACGCGGCTTCATTTGGGGCAGATGAGCCTAAAGATTCTTTGATGGCCATGCTCAGATGGAGGGAATATAAACTAATAATGCATGGCTTAAAAGAAGATGAAGACTATGAACTATTCGATTTGAAAAAGGATCCCGAAGAAGTTAACAATGTTGCAAATAATCCTTCGTGTTGGCAAATCCGATAATTAATGCTCCGGCCGCGATTGCGTGTATCTGCATATCTTCTACAATTGTTGACGTTTGCCCTTTCTCGGGTACCGGAGCCGTGCTTGTCGCGAGCGCACAAGGCGAAGAGAAGAAAACAATT
>CASFQZ010000005.1 GCA_949296825.1 uncultured Eubacteriales bacterium | reverse complement strand
CCGCCCCCGCACCGACCGACGGCAAGCACTGCTCGACCTGCGGTGAATATATGGCGGCACACGACTCCACCCCCGCCAAGGGGCACAGATCTGTAACGATCCCCGGCAAAGAGGCGACCTGCACCGAAGCCGGTCTGACCGACGGCAAGAAATGCTCGGTCTGCGGCGAAGTTTTGGCAGCGCAGGAAACCATCCCCGCCAAGGGGCATACGATTGTAACGGTTCCCGGCAAGGCGCCGACCTGTACTGCCATGGGCAAAACGGAGTCCTCCTATTGCTCGGTCTGCAACACCGTATTGACCGAAGCGCAGGAGCTTCCCATGACACCGCACACCTATGACGACGGCGTTCTGATCCAGGAGGCGACCTATACGCAGGAAGGCATTACCCGCTATACCTGCACGGTCTGCGGCACGCACTATGATATTCACACCGCGCCGCTGGCGCATGAGCATACCGGCGGTACCGCGACCTGCATCAGCCGCGCGATCTGCGCCCTTTGCGGGCAGCCCTACGGTGACTATGATCCCAGCAACCACGCCCATCCGGTCGCCATTCCCGACAAGGCGGCAACCTGCACCCAAGAGGGACACACCGGCGGCGTGATGTGCGCGGACTGCGGCGCCATCATCGAGGAGCCGACCGTTCTGCCGAAGACTGACCATGTAGACAATGACGGCGACGGCAAATGCGATGTGGACGGCGTGCCGGTCATCCCCGAAGGCGGTCACACCTTCCAGACCTTCCGCTGCAAGATGTGCGACGATTACGAAGCCAAAAAGGATATCCCCTTCGTCGGCTTTATCTACGCCATCGTCCACTTCTTCGTCCATCTGGCGCATTATATCGGTTATCTGACCTGATTTCCCCGATACCGCAGCGCCGCTTCCCTGATGGGAAGCGGCGCTGTATTTATTCACAAAAAAAACGGACGCTTGCGGGGCGTCCGTTTTTTGCGATAGAAAATCAATCCAGAACCTTGTCGCGTACTTCCTGCAGGGCGATGGCAAGGTATTCCTCCACGGTCATGGTACGGCTTTCCTCACTGCCTCTTTTGCGCACGGCAACGGTGCCGTCCTCTGCCTCCTTGTCGCCGATGACCAGCATATAGGGCACCTTCTGCACCCGCGCTTCGCGCAGCTTATAGCCCAGCTTTTCGCTGCGGTCATCTACCTCAGCGCGCAGACCGGCGGCTTTCAGCTGCTCACCCACCTGACGCGCCACCTCGTGGTGCCGGTCGGCAATGGGCAGCACGCGCACCTGCTCGGGCGCCAGCCACAGCGGGAGCGCGCCCGCATATTTTTCAATCAGCAGCGCCAGCGTTCTCTCATAGCAGCCGATGGAGGTGCGGTGAATGATATAGGGATTCTTTTTGGTGCCGTCGCGGTCAGTGTATTCCATGTCGAAGTTTTTCGCCAGCATCTGGTCGATCTGGATGGTAATCAGCGTGTCCTCCTTGCCGTATACATTCTTAATTTGAATGTCCAGCTTCGGGCCATAGAACGCCGCCTCACCAATACCGACCTTATAGGGAATTTCCAGATGCTTCAGAATACGCTCCATGGAATCCTGCGCTTCGTCCCACTGCTCGGGGGTGCCGATATACTTATCGCGGTCGTTGGGATCCCATTTGGAAAAGCGATAGGAGACATCCTCGTACAGCCCGACGGTTTTCAGCATGAAAATCGCCAGCTCCAGGCAGTTTTTGAATTCCTGCTCCAACTGCTCGGGTGTACACATCAAATGCCCCTCGGAGATGGTAAACTGACGCACGCGGATCAGGCCGTGCATTTCGCCGCTCGCCTCGTTGCGGAAGAGCGTAGAAGTCTCGTTATAGCGCAGCGGCAGATCCCGGTAAGACCGGGCACGGTTCAGATATGCCTGGTACTGGAAGGGGCAGGTCATCGGGCGCAGGGCAAAAACCTCGCTGTCCTTTTCCTCATCACCCAAAACGAACATCCCGTCCTTGTAATGGTCCCAATGTCCGGAAATTTTATACAGATCGCTCTTTGCCATATAGGGCGTTTTGGTGAGCTGCCATCCGCGTTTCTGCTCTTCGTCTTCCACAAAGCGCTGCAAAATCTGAATCACCCGCGCGCCCTTTGGCAGCAGAATCGGCAGTCCCTGCCCGATCACCTCAGAGGTGGTGAAAAATTCCAGCTCCCTGCCCAGCTTGTTATGGTCGCGCTTTTTCGCCTCTTCCAGCGCCGCCAGATGCTCCTCCATCTCGCTCTTTTTGGGGAACGCCGTGCCGTATACACGCTGCAGCATCGCCCGATTGGAATCGCCGCGCCAATAAGCGCCGGTCGCCTGCTGTAAGCGGAAGGCTTTTACCGCGCCGGTGCGCATCAGGTGCGGACCCGCGCAAAGCTCGGTGAACTCACCCTGCCGGTAAAAGGAAATCGGCTCGCCGGAGGCAGCGTGCTCCTCGATCAGCTCCACCTTATACGGCTCATTTTTCTCGCGCATCATCGCCGCAGCCTCATCGGCAGGCAGCTCAAAACGCTCCAGGGGCAGATTTTCCTTGACGATTTTTTTCATTTCGTCCTCTAACGCCTTCAAATCCTCGGGCGTAAAGGGCTTTTCCACATCAAAATCATAGTAAAATCCATCGTCGATGGCAGGTCCGATGGCAAGCTTGGCGCTCGGATACAGGCGTTTGACCGCCTGCGCCAAAATATGTGACGCGGTGTGGCGGAACGCCCGTTTCCCTTCCTCGGAATCAAAGGTCAAAATCTCCAGCGCACAGTCCTCCATAAGCTCGGTGCGCAGATCTCTGACCTCATCGTTGATTTTACAAACACAGGCGGCGTGCGCCAGCCCTTCGCTGATCTTTGCCGCCGCTTCAATGGCGGGGGTTCCCTGTTCGACCTCCAGAATGGATCCATCCTTCAAAGTCAGCTTGATCATGATTATCATCCTTTCCAAAAAAAATAAGCTCCATCCCTGTTTGGGATGAAGCTGACACTGCTCCACGGTTCCACCCAAATTGCGGATTGCTCCGCCGCTCGAGTCGGCTTTAACGCAGCCCTACGGACGCCTTCGCCGCAAAAAGCGTTTTCAGCGCCGCTCGGGAGGGGTAGTCCTCCGGCGCCGCAACGCGTTTCTTACACCAAAATGAAACGCTCTCTGAGAAGGGCAGCCGAAGACCTTCTCCGTCTTCGTGTTGTTCTGTACCTTTCATTATAGCCCCAAAATCGGACTTGTCAAGCGTTTTTTCGGAAAAACTTTTGCCATTTGCGCAAGAAAGGCGCGCCATTGACTTTTTTCAGATGCCTTGTTATAATACATATACCCCTAATGGTATGGAGGATGAATCATGAAGCAATGTATGGACGCCCCAAACCTGCACCGCAGACTTGCAAAAATCATCGGCCAGATTCAGGCGATTGACAGAATGATAGACGAAGACATTCCCTGTGAGGACATCCTGTCGCAAATCAACGCGGCAAAATCCGCACTCAACAAAGCCGGACAGGTTGTGCTGGAAGGGCATATCCGCCACTGCGTCCGCGATGGCATCGAACACGGCGACGCTGACGCAACGATT
>CASFQZ010000004.1 GCA_949296825.1 uncultured Eubacteriales bacterium | reverse complement strand
CCAATGGAGCGCAGCGCGGCAAAAAGGCTCTCCTTTCCCGGCAAATGGTTCAACCCGTCCAGCAGGCAGACGGCACAATCCACAGTACCATACAGATCCAGCGCCCGCATATCCTGCCGCAGATAGAGAATGTCCTGCCCGGTTTGCGTCTGTTTGCGCCGGGCTTCCATCAGCATTTCCTCCGAATCGTCCACACCGATCACTTCGTAGCCCTTTTCCGCAAAGAGCGCGGAAAAATTCCCGGTGCCGCAGCCTGCGTCCAGAAGAATGCCGCTCTTTTTACCATAACGGTAAAACAAAGAGCAGATATACTCCGCTCTTTGCCGATACGCTACGTTTTCCGTCAGCCGGTCATAAACCGCTGCCAGCGAACGGTAGGCGCTCATTTTTCTTCCTCCAGACGGCGGAATACCTTGGTATACCCGTCATTGCCATAGCAGAGGCTGCGGTTCACCCGGCTGATGGTCGCGGTGGACGCACCGGTTTTTTCCACAATATCCTCATACTTTTTTTCTTCAGTCAGCATTTTCGCCACAACGATGCGCCGCGCCATGGATTTGATCTCCGGCACCGTACAAAGATCCTCAAAAAAAGCGTAGCACTCGTCCAAGGTTTGCAGCGACAAAATACACTTCAGCAAAAAATCCGTATTATCATCATGAATGCGATTGTTGGCAGCAGCCATTTTTTCACCGGCTTTCCCGTTCATTGCCTTTACAGTTTACCATATTACAGCGCAAAAGTAAAGCGGTATTTCACATCCCCATGGGGATATTCCGCCCTTAACTCAAGAGCGCAAGGTCACAGCGAACGGATGGCTTGCGTTTCCATGCGGGCATGTGCTATAATACGATGTGTGGAGAGGCGATGATGGCATGTTCGATCTGCAAAAAATCCGATTTTTTCTGTTTGATATGGACGGCACGCTGTATCTGGGCGACCGGCTTTTTCCTTTTACTGGGGAGCTTCTGGCGCTTTTACGGCAGCAGGGAAAAAAATATCTGTTTATGACCAACAATTCGTCCAAAAGCGTTGTCGATTATATCAGGAAATGGGCGCGTCTCGGCATACCAGCCGAAGAGGATGACTTCATCACTTCATCCCAGGCAACGGCGTATTATCTGAAAAAACACCACGCAAACGATGTGATTTATGTCATGGGCACCCAATCGCTGAAGGACGCACTGAAAAAGCAGGGATTCGACATCCGGGACACCTATTCCGAGGAAATCACCTGCGCCCTGATCGGCTATGATACAGAGCTGACCTACCGGAAGCTGGAGGATATGAGCCGTCTGTTGCTGCGGGATATTCCCTATATCGCCACCAATCCGGACTGGGTCTGCCCGACGGAATTCGGCTATGTGCCTGACTGCGGCTCCATGAGCGAGATGCTGCGCCGCGCTACGGGAAAAAGCCCGCTGTTCATCGGCAAGCCATCCCCTCTGATGCCGCAGCTGGCGATGGAAAGATGGGGCTATTCCCCCGAAGAGACGCTGGTGATCGGCGACCGGATCTACACCGATATTCAAAGCGGCGTCAACGCAAAAACCAGAACCGCCCTGGTCCTGAGCGGCGAAACCACACCGGAAATTCTGGAAAAATCCAATACCAAACCCACTGTCACCTATCCCGACTGCGGTGAGCTGCTGCGGCAGCTGCGCAGTCTCCCCACGTAAAACCTGATTTTTCAGCAAAAGCTATTGAAAAAATCAATATATAAAATCGGCTGACAGCAGCCGCTCTTCTGGAGGCAGCTATGATCACAACAAAAATCTATGAAACGCCCGACTGCGAGCTGGTCGCGGTGGTCTATGAAAACGGTCTGGTCCAAAATTATGTGCCGGATGCGGTAATGGCGGCGATGGATGGGGACAGCTTTTTCGAGGAAGCCCGTCTCGGCTTTCCGGAAGCATTCCTGTATGACGATGACTTTCAGCTGCGCAACGCCATCAAGCTCGCGGCGCTGACAGAAGAAAAGCTGCGCGGATGTGTTCTTCTCGCCGAGGTTGACGAAGCAATCCGCCTGTATCCGCGCCGCATGAGCGAGACCCAGCGGGAATTTTTTGCGCTGGAGCTGGGCGACGAAACGCTTGCGGACGCCATCGCCCGGGATACCGGCGACACCGGTGTGCGTCTGGAGCGGTAACGCAGCAAAAGGACGGCTTCCTTTGACGGAGCCGTCCTTTTTGAAAAGCTCACTTGAAAGACCCTATTATCCGAAGCGGATCTCCACCGGCGCGGCGGTGAATGAGCTGATGGTCGCCGTGGCGTTTTTCATGTAAAACACCTGGGTATTGCCATCGTTTTCGTCGTACATCCCCCGCAGATTCGGATAGGCATCCAGCATGGCTTTTTTTGCTTCGATGCGGTCATCCTCCACAAGCTCACAGGCAACGCGAAGCCATTCACCGCCGCAAAAGGCACAGAGCTCGACCCTGGGATTTGCGGCGATCTGACGGCTGACCGGCTTTGCTTTACCGGTCTGGATATATAGCCTGCCTTCAAACTCGTTGATTGTGCCGAAGGGACGCACCCTTGGCTGGTCCCCCTCCGCCGTTGCCAGATAATAGGTCTCGGCTTTTTTCAAAAACTCATACACGCGTTTCATCGAAATCTCCTTTCTCTCTCAGGACAAGGCATCCAGGGAAACGGTTTCCCCGGGTTCAATCAGCAAAGCGCCGGGAACGGTAAATTTTTTGGCGCGGTTCGGATCATACAGCTTGCCGGGCGCCATGTGGACGGGGATCGACCGTTTCGCGCCAATCCGATTGGCACAGCGTATCGCCTCCGGCACATCCATCGTATAGGTCGCATCCATCGGCAGAACGGCATACGCCAGATGACGCGCCGCCAGACGAGTCATTTCCTCCGTTTCGCCGGTGTCGCCCGCGAAATAGACCGTAACGCCGTCCACCGTCAAAAGATAGCCGACGCATTCCGATTTCTTATGATGGTGATTGTACGCCTCAACCGCCTCGACCGTCGCAAAATCCAGACGCAGGGTCTGATATTTCCCCGCTTGCAGCGCCTGAGTATTCTGCCAGATGACGCAGCCGGGATTTTTGGCAGGCAGCTCGACGCAATTATGGTCATGGTGCTGGTGGGTCACCAGAATCAGGTCCGCCGGCTTGTCATAACCCTCCCCCACAAAGGGATCGATATAGATCACTTTCCCGCCGCCGGTAGTCACCCGCAGGCTGCCATGCCCCTGATACAGCAAAATCGCCATAAAAATCCTCCTTTCGCGGACAGGTTCCCGCTGCTTTTATTATACTCCCTTCCCGCAGTCTTTGCAATCACCATGGCAAAAAAGCCAGCGGCCTCGTCCCCGCTGCTTTTTCTATCCGTTTGCGGATCTGCATTTTTCAAAGAGAGGAAATCCCCATGAACGAAAACCGACTGGAAGCCTTTGAAGCAATGCTCGATGCCATTCTCAGGCAGTATAACAACACAACGGAAAAAATGTCTCTGCTCAAAGCCGAGGGCAAAGAAAAAACCGTCACCTACCGCCAGCTTTTCGCCAACAAGCTCCAATTGCAGGCATTTTTGTCCTATTATCAGACCTATGGGCTGCTGGAAGAGAAATCGACTTGAATGACGAAAGCCGGCACGCTTTGCAAAAAAGCAGGGCGTTTGAACGGCTGCTGCCCGCAGGCTTTCGGCATTTAATCCAACCGCTCGGACGCCGCCGCGTCTTCGGGCTGAGGAATTCCCTGCGCTGCTTCCTTGCGCGGGTCGGGCTGCGGCTGCGCCGTCTCACCGACTCTTTTCCGGGCGGTGAGTTTTTTCTTTGCGGTACGAAAGCCGTTGACCACGGCTTCGCCGCTCTCCTGCAGCTCTTTCCGCTCAATAAAAATCTGGACGGCAAGACCGGCGGCGCCCAATAAAAGGGAGAGGATGGCGGCTGCGCCGTCGGAGAGCGCGGTTTTCGCCTGGATCGGCACAAAAAACAGCGACGCACCGGTAAAGGAAGTGGTGACAAGGGTCATGATATACTTATATTTCATGCTCAGCACCCCGGCGGCGACGGCGCCGAGGAAACCGACCGCCACGCTGCCGATTTCGCCCAGAAAGAGCAAATAGGAGGGCAAAGCGGCAAAGGTCAGAAAGAAGGTCGTAACAAACAATTGCAGCTTGAGCAGCTTTTTGGAAAAAAAGGCACAGACACCGCCGGTAACAACGCCGAGCAGGATTACCAGCTCCATCCAGAAGCCTTCCGGGCTTGCCAGCAAGCCAATCACAAAAACCGGCGTCAAAAAGCCAATCCAGAAAAAGAAAAAGGCATTCCAGATTTTATGGACCTTATGTCCGAAAAAGCAGGTCGCCAAAGCGCAGATGCCCATCACCCAGGGCAGCGCCGCCGTCAGGAGCGCCGCAATGTTTTCATACCCGGCAGGCACCGCCTCGGTAATTTCTTCCAACAGCTCATAAAATTCCATATTCCGCCCGAGCTCCTTCTATTTTTACAAAAGAACAGGACAGTCGGTCAAACGGCGTCTTTCCGCCATGCAGGACCGACCGTCCTGTTTTCAGCAAAAGGATTCTTTGCTGCCTGTTTTATTTGGTCCCGAAAATCCGATCGCCCGCATCGCCCAGTCCGGGGACGATATAGGCATGCTCATTGAGCTTTTCGTCCAGCGCGGCAAGATAGACCTGTACGTCCGGATGGGCCTCGGTCAGCGCCTTCAAGCCCTCCGGCGCGCCGATGATGCCGATAAATTTGATCGAATGGGGATGACGTTTTTTGATCTGGTTGATTGCGTCGATGGCGGAGCCGCCGGTAGCCAGCATCGGGTCCAGCAAAATCACGTCCCGCTCGTTGACATCTGCCGGCAGCTTGCAATAATATTCCACCGGCATATGGGTATCGGGATCGCGATACATACCGATATGCCCCACCCGGGCGGAGGGCAGCAGGGCGAGCATACCATCCACCATGCCGATACCGGCGCGCAGAATCGGCACAAACGCCAGCTTTTTGCCGGAAATAACCTTTGCCTTGGCGACTGCCACTGGCGTTTCGACTTCGATTTCCTCCAGAGGCAGATCTCTGGTTGCCTCGTAGCACATAAGCATGGAAATCTCACGGACCAAATCGCGGAAATCCTTGGAACTGGTGTTTTTATCCCGCAAAATCGCCAGCTTATGCTGGATCAGGGGATGGTTGGTAACGGTAACCTGCTGATACATCGACACAAAACCTCCGACAGTTTATTTCACATCGATTATACTATCTCGCCGTCGATTTTGCAAGATAAATACGGGATTTTGCCGCAATTTTCAAAACCGTTCCCCTTGAAAAATTCGTTTCAGATACTGCCCGGTGTAGCTTTGGGGGATCCCGGCGACCTGCTCTGGCGTCCCTTCCGCAATCACGGTCCCGCCGCCGTCGCCGCCCTCGGGTCCCATATCAATGATATAATCGGCGGTTTTAATTACATCCAGATTATGCTCGATGACCACGATGGAATTGCCGCCATCCACCAGCTGCTGCAAAACATCGATCAGCTTATGGACGTCCGCCGTGTGAAGACCGGTGGTCGGCTCATCCAGAATATAAATCGTCCTTCCGGTGGAGCGCTTGGACAGCTCCGTCGCCAGCTTGACGCGCTGCGCCTCGCCGCCGGAAAGGGTCGTGGCGGGCTGCCCGATCTTTACATACCCCAGCCCCACATCATAGAGGGTACGCAGCTTGCGCTCGATCTTCGGGATGCCGGAGAAAAAGTTCATTCCTTCCTCGATGGTCATTTCCAGCACATCGTAAATATTTTTCCCCTTATATTTCACTTCCAGCGTTTCGCGATTGAAACGCGCGCCCTTACAGACCTCGCAGGGAACGTAAACATCCGCCAAAAAGTGCATTTCGATTTTCACAATACCGTCCCCCTGGCACGCCTCGCAGCGACCGCCGGGGACGTTGAAGGAAAAGCGCCCCGGCGAATAGCCGCGCATTTTCGCGTCCTGGGTCATGGCGAAAAGCTGGCGAATGTCGGTAAATACGCCGGTATAGGTGGCAGGGTTGGAGCGGGGCGTTCTGCCGATGGGCGACTGGTCGATATTGATGATTTTATCCAGCTGCGATACGCCGAGAATTTCATCGCACATTCCCGGCGCTTTTTTCGCGCCGTTCAGCTCATTGGCAAGGCGCTTATACAATATTTCGTTGATCAGGGAGGATTTTCCCGAGCCGGACACACCGGTCACGCAGACAAACGCGCCCAGCGGAATGCGCACATCAATATCTTTTAAGTTGTTCTCCCGGGCGCCGCGGATCTCCAAAAACTGCCCGTTGCCTGCCCTTCTCTTTTCGGGAATCGGAATTTGCTTTTCTCCGCTTAAATATTGACCGGTGATGGATTTTTTGCACTTCAGCAGCTGCTTGAGCGTCCCTGCGCAGACCACCTCCCCGCCATGGATGCCGGCGCCGGGACCAATGTCCACAATATAGTCGGCGGCAAACATGGTTTCCGCGTCGTGCTCGACCACGATCAGGGTATTGCCCAGATCCCGCAGCTCCTTCAAGGTTTGCAGCAATTTGGCGTTGTCGCGCTGGTGCAGCCCGATGCTCGGCTCGTCCAGAATATACAAAACCCCCATCAGCGAGGAGCCGATCTGCGTCGCCAGACGGATGCGCTGACTCTCGCCGCCGGAGAGCGTCGCCGAAGCCCGCGCCAGGGTCAGGTAATCCAGCCCGACGCTGACCAGAAAATGCAGCCGGGAGCGGATCTCCTTCAGAATCTGATCTGCAATCATATGCTCCCGCTCGGTCAGCTCAATCTTTTCAATAAATTCCAGCGCTTTTCTGACCGAAAGATGGGTAAATTCATCGATATTTTTTCCCGCGACGGTAACGGCAAGGATTTCCTTTTTCAGCCGCGCACCGCCACAGTCCGGGCAGGTTTCGGTGGACATAAACTGCTCAATCTCATACCGCGCCCATTCGCTGGTGGATTCGCGGTAACGGCGGTCCAGATTGTTGACAATCCCCTCAAATTCATGCTGATAGGTACCGCTGCCGTACCCGCCGCTGCGGGTCAGCTTCAGCTTTTCTCTGCCCGTGCCGAACAAAATCTTATCCACCACGCTCTGCGGCAGGTCCTTGACCGGCGTGCTCAGGGAAAAGTCATACTGCTTCGCCAGCGCGTCCATATACATCCGCGCAACGGTGCCCTTATCCATCACCGTCCAGCCCGGCGCGCGAATCGCGCCCTCGGCAATGGAAAGACGGCGGTTGGGAATCACCAGATCGGGGTTGACCTTCATAAAGAAGCTCAAGCCGGTGCAGGTCGGACAGGCGCCGGCGGGATTGTTGAAGGAAAACATCCGAGGCGTCAGCTCTTCCATGCTGAAATTATGCTCGGGGCAGGACCAGTTCTGAGAAAACAGCATCTCTTCCCCGCCGATCACGTCAATCAGCACGGTGCCGCCGGTAAGCTTGGAGGCGATTTCAATGGAATCGGTCAGCCGCGAGCGGACGGCTTCCCTGACCACCAATCGGTCAACCACCACATCGATGGTATGCTTTTTATTTTTATCCAGAAAAATATCCTCGGATAAATCGTACATATTTCCGTCTACGCGCACACGGGCATAGCCGGAACGACGGGCGGCGTCCAGCTCTTTGATATGCTCGCCCTTTCGCCCGTTGACCGTCCGCGCCAGCACCTGAAAGCGGGTACCCTCGGGCAGCGCAAGAATCTGATCGACGATCTGATCCACGGTTTGCTGTTTGATTTCGCGCCCGCAGACCGGACAGTGGGGAATGCCGATGCGCGCGTACAAAAGGCGCAGGTAGTCATAAATCTCCGTCACCGTACCGACGGTGGAGCGGGGATTTTTGGAGGTGGTTTTCTGATCAATGGAAATGGCGGGAGACAGTCCCTCAATGGAATCCACATTGGGCTTTTCCATCTGTCCCAAAAACTGACGGGCATAGGAAGAGAGCGATTCCACATAGCGCCGCTGTCCCTCGGCGTAAATGGTATCAAACGCCAGAGAGGATTTGCCCGAACCGGACAGCCCCGTAAAGACCACCAGCTTATCCCGCGGGATGGTTACGTCGATATTTTTCAGGTTATGCTCCCGCGCGCCCTGAACGACTAAATTTTTTTGTGCCACTTATTTTCCCTGCCTTAATTTTTCAATGCGGTCGCGCAGATACGCGGCGTGCTCAAATTCCAGGATTTTCGCCGCCGCCCGCATTTCCTTCGTCAATTTTTCTATCAGCTCTTCCCGCTCGCGGCGCGAGAGCTTTTTGCTTGCTTTCTTATCGGCATCGGCTTTGGAGGAAATTTCAATGATGTCGCGCACGCCCTTATGGATGGTCCGGGGAACAATACCGTGCGCCTGATTATACGCCTCCTGCTTTTCCCGGCGGCGCAGCGTTTCACGGATCGCCCGCTCCATCGAGGGCGTGACCGTATCGGCATACATAATGACCGTGCCGTTGGCGTTGCGCGCCGCTCTGCCGATGGTCTGGATCAACGCGGTTTCCGACCGCAAAAAGCCCTCTTTGTCGGCGTCGAGAATGGCAACCAGCGAAACCTCGGGAAGATCCAGCCCCTCGCGCAGCAGGTTGATGCCGACCAGCACGTCAAATTCGCCCAACCTTAGATCGCGAAGAATCTCCATGCGCTCGATGGTATCGACATCATAATGCAGATACCGCACTTTAATGCCAAAGGTTCCCAGATATTCGGTCAGGCTTTCCGCCATATTGCGCGTCAAAGTCGTAACCAGGACCCGCTCGTTTTTTTCGATACGCAGGCGGATCTCGCCAATCAGATCGTCCATCTGCCCCTCGGTGGCGCGGACGCTGACCGCCGGGTCCAAAAGCCCGGTCGGGCGGATCACCTGCTCGGCAACAACGGCGCTGCAGGACCTCTCAAAATCGCCGGGCGTGGCGCTGATGAATATTTTCTGCCCGGTGGCGGCGTAAAATTCGTCAAAGGTCAGCGGACGATTGTCAAAAGCGGAGGGCAGACGGAAGCCGTACTGCACCAGATTTTCCTTGCGGGAGCGGTCGCCGCCGTACATGGCGCGCACCTGCGGCAAGGTCACATGACTTTCGTCCACAAACAAAAGAAAATCCTTCGGAAAATAATGAAGGAGGGTAAAGGGCGGGGAGCCGGGCGCCCTGCCGCTCATGACCCGGGAATAATTTTCGATGCCCTTGCAGAAGCCGGTCTCCCGCAGCATCTCAATATCGTATTCCGTGCGCTGGCGGATGCGCTGCGCCTCGATCAGCTTGCCTTCCTTCTGAAACTGCGCTTCGCTCTCCAGCATTTCCTGATAGATTGACGCGATGGCAAGCTCCAGCTTTTCGCGCCCGACCACATAATGGGATGCGGGATAGATCGCCACATGGTTCAGCACCCGCCGCACCTGACCGGTCAGCGGGTTGATCTCGCTGATGCGGTCAATCTCATCGCCGAAAAATTCCACGCGGATGGCAAATTCGTCGGTATAAACCGGAAAAATTTCCACCGTATCGCCCCGCACACGGAACTTATTGCGGGAAAAATCAATGTCGTTGCGCTCGTACTGGATTTCCACCAGCTTTTTAAGCAGCTCGTCCCGCTCCTTCACCATTCCCGGACGAAGGGAAATGACCATGCTGCGGTAATCGATGGGGTCGCCCAGAGAATAAATACAGGAGACGCTGGCAACGATAATCACGTCCCGCCGCTCGGACAGCGCGGAGGTTGCCGAGTGGCGCAGCCGGTCGATCTCATCATTGATCGCCGAATCCTTTTCGATATAGGTATCGGTGGTGGGGATATAGGCTTCGGGCTGGTAATAGTCGTAATAGGAGACAAAATATTCGACGGCGTTCTCGGGGAAAAACTCCCGCAGCTCGCTGCAAAGCTGCGCCGCCAGCGTCTTATTATGCGCCAGCACCAGCGTCGGGCGATTGAGACGCGCGATGATATTCGCCATGGTAAAGGTTTTGCCGGAGCCGGTTACGCCCAGGAGGGTCTGCTCGCTGTTGCCCGCCTGAATGCTGCGGCACAGCTCGTCAATGGCTTCGGGCTGATCGCCCATCGGCTGATAATCGGAATGCAGCACAAATCGGTCCATCTCTTCGCTCCCCTTCCTCCCGGACAAATAAAACAAATGTTCATCCGTCATTTTATCACATCCGCCGGTAAAAGTAAAGCGAAAAAAGCGGATTCTCGTTTTTTATACAAAAAACTCCCCCGCAGGGGAGCTTTTACGGCAAAGGTTCCGTTCAGCCGACAACCTTGACTCGATTGACCATCACCAGTGCGGTTTCCGACACCGCAGAAATTGATTCCCTCATGCCGCCGGCAAGCCAGTGAAGAATGATACCGACGCAGCCTGCCAGCACAAAAGCGAAGCCATAATCGGAATAATATTTCTGATCAAAGCATTTATCCATGACGACCCGAACCAGCTTGGTAAAGAACTTCCGGTCGCCGTTGGGACCGAAGAGCGCAAGGCAGAGATCTTTATTTTCCTGAATCAACATTAAAAGCTGATTGAATGCCTGTAGGAACTGTTTGTCGCTGAAATTGACGTTTAATCCGTCGCAAATACCCTCAAATTTATGAACAAGATCCCACTCCATTTGATCCAGCAGGTCAAATACATCGGTATAATGCAAATAAAACGTCGCGCGATTGATGTCCGCCCGTTCAGACAATTCTTTCACGGTAATGTCCTTAATCGGTCGCTCTGTTAAAAGCGTAACCAGCACCTTATACAGACGCTCTTTGGTCTTTTGCACCCGTTTATCGATTTTGCCTTCCATTTTCTTTTCACCATCCGTAACACAAGCGCGTTGTTATTCAGATAACAGTCTTTTCTTTCCACAGGGAGCAATGAAGATATTATAACAAATTTGTTCAGAAAAGTCAAGACTATCTCAGACAAATCCCTGTAAAATGTTAAATAATCCGCTTGCTGTCGCCAATGCAGCGCGCGATCGCAGGAGGCTCTTCTTGCGGCATTTTTGGCGCAGCGTCGGGGCGCAGCCGTCAATCCACCAGCGGCGCCGTTTTCAGCCGGACCGCCTTAGCCAGTGACGCCGGGGAGGTCTGTACCTGGTATCCGATTTTACCGGCGCTGAAAAAAATGGTATCAAAGCTTTCGGCGCTTTGGTCAATTGTCACCGGGAAGGGCTTTTTCAGCCCGATGGGCGAACAACCGCCGTGAACGTAGCCGGTCAGCGGCAGCAGCTCTTTCTGGGGGATCATTTCCACACTCTTTTCTCCCACGGCGGCAGCAGCTTTTTTCAGGTTCAACTCCCGCGCCACCGGCACCATAAAAACAAAATATTTTCCGCTTTTGCCTTTGGTGACCAGGGTTTTGAACACCTGGGCGGGATTTTGCCCCAGCGCCGAAGCGACCTCAACGCCACTGAGCGCGTCGGTATCCGCATAGCAATGGGCGGTATATGGGATTTTTTTCTGTTCCAAAATCCGCATGACATTGGTTTTTTCTTCCATGTTTACACTTCTCTTTCAGCAAAAAGCCGCCGGAAGCTCCGACGGCTCGGTGATTCGCGCTTGACTTAGGCGCGGCGCCATTTGACACCCTGGGGTGTATCCTCCAGCACAATGCCCATTTCCTTGAGCTGATCGCGGATACGGTCCGCCTCCGCCCAGTTTTTCTCCTGGCGGGCTTTTGTTCGCTGCGCCACCAGCCCGTTGATCTCATCGTCCAGCGAAGCATCCGATTTGCGGTTATAAACCAGCCCAAGTACGCCGGTCAGCTCGTCGAAGATTTCTGCGGCACAGGTGACAGCTTCCTTTGACGGCACCTCGGTCAACACCAGCTTATTGATATCGCGTACCAGCTCAAAGACCGAAGCGATGGCATCGGCGGTATTCAGATCGTCGTCCATCGCCGCGCAGAAGGCGGCGACATGGCGCTCCAGCGCCGCTTTGACCTGTGGGTCCATCGGGACGTTTGCCGCATTCTGCGCGGCAAAATCCAGCGAATCACGGCAGGTATACAACCGCTCCAGCGATGCTTTGCACTGTTTCAGGGAATCATAGCTGTAATTGATGGGGCTGCGATACTGGCAGGAAATCATCAAATAGCGGATCGGCTCATAGCCGAACTGCTCGGAGACATCGCGAACGGTAAAGAAATTGCCGAGGGATTTGGACATTTTCTGGTTATCCACCGTGATAAAGCCATTATGCATCCAGTAGCGGGCAAAAGGAACGCCGTTGCAGCACTCGCTCTGGGCGATTTCATTCTCATGATGGGGAAAAATCAAATCCTGCCCGCCGCAATGAATGTCAATGGTATTGCCCAGAAAACGGCGGCTCATGGCGGAGCATTCAATATGCCAGCCGGGTCTGCCTCTGCCCCAGGGAGACTCCCAATAGGGCTCGCCGGGCTTGGCGGCTTTCCATAGGGCAAAATCCATCGCGTCGCGCTTGGTCTCGCCGATATTGATGCGCGCACCCGCCTCCAGCTCCTCCAGCGGCTGGTGCGACAGCTTACCGTATTCGGAGAATTTTTTGGGGCTGAAATATACATCGCCCTGGGATTCATAGGCATAGCCCTTTTCGATCAGGGCAGAAACAATAGCGAGAATCTCGTCAATGTTCTCAGTCGCCTTGGGGTGAACCGTCGCCTCCCGGACGTTCAGTCCGGCGGCGTCCACCTTGTACTCGGCAATGTATTTTTCAGAAATTTCTTTATAAGAAACGCCTTCCTCATTGGCGCGGTTGATGATCTTATCGTCAATATCGGTAAAATTCTGCACAAAAGTCACCCGATAGCCGCGGTATTCCAGATACCGGCGCAGCACGTCAAAGACGCAGATCGGACGGGCGTTGCCGATATGGATATAATTATAGACCGTCGGTCCGCAGGCATAGATGCGGACCTCTCCATCATGCAGCGGGGTCAGTTCTTCTTTTTTACGGGTCAGGGTGTTATAAATCTTCATCCTCTTTTTCTCCTTTCGGCTCCTCAACCATGGCGAGAAGCGCATCGATGCGGGCGTTCAGCCGCGCCAGCTCCTGGGCGACGGGGTCGGGAATATGGATCTGATCCAGATCATCGACCCGTTTACCCTCAATTTTGACCACCCGGGCGGGCACGCCTACCGCCGTGGCATTGGGCGGAATCTCCTCCAGCACCACCGCGCCGGCAGCGATGCGGGAATTGTCGCCGATGCGAAAGGGACCGAGCACCTTTGCGCCGGAACCGATCATCACATGGTTGCCGACGGTGGGATGGCGCTTGCCGACATCCTTACCGGTACCGCCGAGGGTCACGCCCTGATAGATCGTCACGTCATCGCCGATCTCCGCCGTTTCGCCGATGACCACACCGGTCCCGTGGTCAATGAAGAACCGCCTGCCGATCTTTGCGCCGGGGTGAATCTCAATGCCGGTTTTGCGGGAAGATCGCTGCGAGATCCATCGTGCCAGAAAGCGCAGACGATGCTCGTAGCACCAGTGGGCTTTGCGATGGGCGCGGACAGCTTTATAGCCGGGATACAGCAGCATGATCTCCAGCGCCGAGGAGGCGGCGGGGTCGCGCTGCTTCACGCAGGCGATATCCTCTTTCATTCGTTCAAACATTCTGTCTCTCCCCCGTGAGAACGCGGTTAAAAATCCAATCCCTTTTCCTTCAGCGATATCTTCACCTGGGCGCTTTTGCGAATTTTGGCAAAGACGGACTGGCGCAGGAACATCGGCGCGTGGGATTCGCTCAGCTCTTTCAGCGCGTCCAGATGCAGCGGCGTCCCATCCTTGACCACCAGCACCATGTGCGACTGCGCCTTTTGCCGCGCCGTCGGGAAAAAGTTATTGTCCGGCAAAACGCAAAGGTTGGGCATTTTGCGATAGCGGCTGGGAATCTCGTCGGCAAAGCTCTCGCGGACGGCGACCTCAAAGAACGGGAAGGTCTGGTGATACAGCGACTCCAGAAAGGGCGCGTACTGCTCCCTCTGCCCAAAGGACAGCGCCAGCATACAGAGATACTCCCCGTCATGGCGGCTCTCAAAAATATGAGGCGCGCCGATATAGGAGTAATATTCGTTCAGCTTTTTCTGCTTTTCCGGCTGCAAACGCTGCATCAGCTCCTGATATTTTTCCACAAACAGGGCGTAAGTCTCGTCGTCCATCAGCCAGAAATAGCGATAAAATTTTTCGTACAGATTGCAGATCCAGCGATACAGCACTTCCTGCAAATAGGATTCGTCCCCGTCGATGGGCGCTTCGCTGTCCTCGGCAATGGTCTGCGCCGCCAGCGCATAAATGTCGGAAAACATCTCGCAGAACGCCAAAAGATGCGCCCTGGTCGGTTTGTCCCGCGGGGTATCGTCCAGCGGCATGATCTGCCGCTCATGGAACGCATAGGGGCAGCCCATCACATGGCGGGCAAACAGAAAGGCACGAAAGATGAAAAAATAATCCGCATACGGATTTTCCGTGCCGAAATGCAGGCGGCGGTTTTCCAGAAACGCCTTGCGGTAGCATTTATTGCCCAGGGTAAACGCCCGCAGGAACAGATGCTCATACTTCGGCGCTTCCGGCAGGGGGGCAAGCTTATCTTCATATTCATCAAAATGCGGCAGCATCCCCTCGCCAAACAGGAAATTGCGGAACACGACCACATCCGGCTTTTTTTCGCTTTCGTCAATGGTCTCGTGCAATTTTTCGATTGACTCGTCGGTAATAAAATCCTTGGCGGATAAAAAGAGGACATAATCCCCCTCGGCTGCCTTCAGCCCCCGGTTCATCGCCTCAAAGGCAGTGTCGAACTTCCCCTTGATCAGGTAAAAGCCCGCATATTTTTCACACGCCTCGGCGGCGATTTTCAGCGAACCGTCGGTGGAGCCGCCATCTACAATCACCAGCTCAAAATTTTCGTCCGACTGGTGGATCAGCGCGTCCAGCGCCTTGGGCAGATATTCTTTTTCATTCAAAACAGGAAGAATAACGGAGAATTTCGGCAAAACGAACCGTCCTTTCACGAAGGATCCAAATCAGAGGGAACCGTAATCTTAATATTTTCCCGGCTGCCGGGCACCAGCTTGACCGGCTCGCCGTTGACCACGAAAACGGAGCAGCCGTCCGTCAGGCGGGACAGCTCCTCATCGCTCATGCGGTCCAGCAGTCGCTTTAATTTGACGGCGGAAAAGCTCTGGGGCGTCTGGGCATGGTAAAGGGTGGCGCGGTCGGGCACCGAAGAGATATATGTCCCGTCGAGGCTGACCAAAATGGTATCCACGGCGGGAACCACCGTATTGCACGCCCCGCATTCCCGCGCCGCGCGGATATTGTCCAGGATCATCTGCTCACTCACATAGGGACGCACGCCGTCGTGGGTGATCAGTATCGTCGTTTCGTCCGCGCCCATGCTCTCGAACACAAAATCGACCAGCAGACGCAGCGTCGCGCTGCGGTCCGCGCCGCCGGCGGTCAAAAAAAAGGAATTGCCCGGAAAATACTGCGCCAGAAGATCCCTGCCATACGCCAGATACTCCGGCGGCAGGGCAATCAGGAGCTTGTCCACGGCACGGCACTCGGCAAAACGGCGGACGCTGTGCACCAGAATCGGCGCCCCGTGCAGGGGCAGAAACTGCTTGGGCAGCGCCGTACCCATCCGGCTGCCGTGTCCGGCGGCGAGAATAACGCCGATGTTCACAAAAATCCCCTCCCGCAGCGAATCTGTCAACTGATATAGTATATCATGAAACCGAAGCCATTGCAAGGGTGAAAAGCGGCAATGAAAAAGGGAAACGGCAAAAAACCGTTTCCCGAAACCATCAGCGGCGCAAGCTTTTTTCATACGCCCGTACTTCCTCCAGATAGGAAGCGGGCACCCCCTGCCGTTTGAGATATTCCGCCCAGACATCGCCGAAGGGGGCGGTTTTCAGCTCCTCCTGCCAGACCATCAGCGCGGTCATATCGCTGCGCTCCTGCAGATCGCGCAGCTTTTCATTGGGCTGCAGCAAAGCAAAGAGCAGGGCTTTCTGGACGCTTCTGACGCCGGTGACCCAGGCGGACACCCGATTGATCGACGCGTCGAAATAATCCGTCGCCAGAAAAACGCGGGAAAGGGCGTCGGCGCGGACAATCTCCCGGGCAATCTCGCGGGTCTCGTCGTCATAAAGCACCACATGGTCGGAGTCCCAGCGCATCGGGCGGGTGATATGCAATGCGATTTTATCGTGGAACAGCAGCAGCGAGGAAATTTTATCGGAAACCAGCTCGGTGGGGTGATAATGCCCGTTGTCCATCAGCGGCGTAATCCCCCGGCTGGCGGCGTAACTGAGCGCGAACTCGGCAGAGCCGACGGTATAGGCTTCCAGCCCGATACCGAAAACCTTGGATTCCAGCGTCACATAGACCTTTGTGCGGTCAAAGGGCTCGGCAAGGATTTCGTCCAGTGACTCCATAAAACGGCGGCGAGGCGCCAGCCGGTCGCCGGGAATATCCTTCATGCCGTCGGGGATCCAGATATTCATTACGCAGGGCTCGCCGGTGCTTTCGGCAAAATACCGGGCGATGGCAAGGCAGCGCTTGCCGTGCTCGATCCAGAACCGGCGCACTGTTTCATCCGGTGAAGAGAGGGTCAGATTGTCCTTCACCATCGGATGGGCGAAAAAGGTGGGATTAAAATCCAGCCCCATGCCCCGCGCTTTGGCGAAATCGACCCAGGGCTCAAAATGCTTCGGCGCGATTTGATCCCGATCCACCCGCTCGCCGGGCGCCGTCACGGCATAGCTGGCGTGCAGATTCAGCTTCTTTTTGCCGGGAATCAGGGAAAAGGCTTTATCCAGATCCGCCATCAGCTCCTCGGGATTGCGGGCGCGGCCGGGATAATCGCCGGTGGTCTGGATACCGCCGCTGAGAGAATCGCTGCCGTCAAAACCGATGACATCGTCCCCCTGCCAGCAGTGGATCGACACCGGCACCGCAGCCAGCGTCTGCAGTGCCTGTTCACAGTCGCCCCCCAGGCGGGCGTACAGTTTTTTTGCTTCTTCATACCGTGACATGGAAAAACCTCCTTGCGCGTTGCGCTTCTTGCTCTTTATCTTATCATAAAACCAAAAATTGTAAAGCCTTTTTGGATAATACCCACAAAATATCAAAATCTGTTCGGAAAAAAGCCCGCCGCCAAAGGCGCGGCAGGCGCCTTCAGCGTCGGGTCATGACGTAGGGCAAAAAATACAGGTGAAAGTACCGCAGCAAATAGAGCAGCTTCGCCTTCGGATTTTCGCAGGGGTGCGCGACACCCAGCAGGCGGATACTTTCCCGGAACATCGGCTGCCGGCAAAGGGCGCGGTACCGGCGGTAGGTCAGCCGTCCGCCTGCCTTTTCACTGCGAATCAGTTCATAAAACAAAAAATCCATATAAAAGGCTGCCAGCTGCCGCTCCTTTTCCGGCGCGCCCGAAACCAGCGCCCGACAGCTTTCGTACTGCGTCGCCAGACTTTCAGCATAGCCCTTTTTATAAGGGGCTCGGGTAGCGGAACCGGCGGTATCAAGCCAGTATTCGTAAAAGCTTTCGCGCACCGCCGCCGCGCGGTCCGCCCGGCAAAGCGCTTCGATATTAAAGACCATATCCTCGCTGATCGTCATATCCTCCCGGAAACGGAGCCGGTGTTTTTGCAAAAAAGGAAGAGAAAAACAGACGCGGACGCTGTAGCAAAGATCAAAGGAAAAAAACGGCGCGCGGTCCGCTGCCGCCAGCGCCTTGCCCGACAGCACCTGACCGGCGGGCAAGCCGTTTTCCTCCCGGCGGTTGCCCGGCATGAGGGTAATATCGGAAAACAGCACCTGCGTCCGCCATTCCTCTGCCCTTTGACAAAAAATCAGCGGGAAGCCCTCCCCCGCCCGATCGTCGCTGTCCAAAAAAAGGACATACGCTCCCTCTGCCCGGTCCAGACCGGCGTTGCGGGCAGCGGAAACACCGCGATTCTCCTGCCGGATCACTCTGATATTTTCTTTTTGATACAATAAAGGGATCTGCCGGTGCACATCGTCGGAGCCATCGTCCACAATCAGCACCAGAACCTCCGGCGGCACCTCGCCCAGGGAAGCCATGCAGCGCTCAAAAATATCCGCATCGGTATTATAATAGGGGATGATCACGGTACAGAGCCGGTTTTTCATGAGCGCGCCCCCTTCCCCGGCAATTTATCCCTGATAATATGGAGCATATTGCCCGCCGCGCTTTTAAACATCGCAAATTCTTTGGTGCGCAGAAAAACCAGCACAAAAACCAGGTTCGGTACAATGCTGCAAATAAGGAATTTCAAAAGCAGATCCACAAAGGGCTGGATATGAATCGCCGCGCAGAGAAGATAGCAAATGCCGCACTCGCCGCAGAGGATCAGCAGATACAGAAAATACCGCCCGAAAAACGGCGCGCTGCTCTTATGGAAGCCATGCTTATACAGCGCCCAGGGGCTGTACCAGACGTCGGTGACCATCCGCGCCAGCGCGGTGGAAATCTGGATGCCGAAGACGCCGTAATCCGCGCCTAGGAGGATCGACAGAGCGATTTTGATGCCGGCGGTGACAAAGGAGATCAGCCGCCCATAGTGAAAAATCCCCAGCGTCTGCATATAGGTCCAGACCGCGCTCTGCATTCCGACCAGATAAAAATTGATCGCCAGCGCCACCGGGATGGCGGCGTCCATTACAAATTTCTCTCCGAAGCAGACGCGCACCAGATCGGAGGAAACAAAAATAATGCCGACGGCGCCCCAGCTGTACAGCCAGAAATTACTCAGGTTAATAAAACGGAACATTTCATACCGTTTTTCGTTGTCCTCCAGCGCGTTATGGTTGCCGATGCTGGCGGTCATTCCGTCAAAGACCTGGGAAAACAGCGTGGTCAGAGTGCTGATAAACAGGGTGTAGTTGGAGGTGATGCCCGTGGTCAGCAGCCCGCGAAAATAGGTGATGATGATATTGTCGGTATTGTTGACAAACAGTCCGGAGATCCGGGTCAACAGCAGGTCCCGGGTGTTGCAGAACAGCTGGCGGCGGGTCCTTTTATCCAGCGGCGCGGCGTTTTTATCGGCGATATAGGGGTATTTTTTGCGGGCGATGAGATAGACCGCGATGTTATACAGCACCGTGCCGGCGGTCTGGATGGCAAGATAGCTGATGTAATTGCGCGTCAGCGCCAGAAAGACCATTTGCAGAATGCTTTGTAGGATCGTCGTCACATAGCTTAGCCCCGTGACGATATAATTCTGCTGCGACGCCAAAAGGAAGGAGCCGCGATAGCTGAAAAAATAGGCGATGACCTGATTAAACAGAAAAACGCCGTAAAGAAAATAGACGCTTTCGGTGATGGAGGCGGGCATTTCCACCAGATATTTCAAAAACGGCGCTACGGCGATTCCCAGCACCGCCGTAGCCACGCCGATCAGCCGGTAGGCTCTGCCAAAAAAGCCCATGAGGGAGGCGATTTTTGCCTTGTCGTTTTCGGCAATGGGACCATAGAGGGCGTAAACAATGGCGATACCGATGCCCAGCTCCGCAATGGTCAGCATGGATAAAATATTGGAAAAAAAGCCGCTGACGCCCAGATAATCATCGGGCAAAAAGCGAACAAATACGATCCGGCACACAAAGCCCAGAAGCGTATTGACAATATAGCCGCCGATGCCGACAGCGATATTGCGCATGGAATTTTCGGTGCGGGAACGACTCAACGGCTCGGGCGCCTCCTTGAAAAATTCTTTTTCGCTTTTATTTTGACTTTTTCAGCATTCGCTTGATTTTACGGGGAATACGATAGGTCAGCATATGCAGATTTTTATAAACCTTATAATCCTCCAAATAAAAATCCGGCTCTTTGGAGGAGGTCTGGCGGTTGCGGTTCAGCCCCTCGTGCAGGAAATATTTCTGCACCCAGTCCAGCTTGGTGTACAGATTGGCGTTTTTGAGAATGGCGCGCTCGCAGATGTGGCTGATCTCATCCTGGCTGCGGGTGCTGGTCAGGTTCTCGGCATGGCGGCGGTAGGCGTACAGGGTCTTTTCAATGGGCTTTACCTTGAAATTGGCGAACACGCGCTGCCAATAGTCAAAATCCTCCGCCAAAAACAGCGCCGGGTTATAATCGCCGACGATCGCATAGACCCGCCGCGTATACATAAAGCACGCGCCGACGATGTTGGTCCCCATGATCTGGCGCAGCTCCATATTTTCCGGCATGAACCACTGGTCTACCTTTTTGCCGTCGGCATCGATCACATCGCAGGACGCAAAAACAAAGCCCAGCTCATCATCGGCGTCCAGCGTTTTGACCATTGTCTCAAAGGCGTCGGGATAATAGACGTTATCATCGGAGGTCCAGGTCAGGTACTCTCCGACGGACATGGCAAAGCCGCGGTTCAGACTGCGGGGCAGCTGGATGTTTTCCGGGTTGCGGTAATAGGTGATTCTCTCATCCTTTTCGGCGTAGGCGCAGGCAATCTGCTCGGTGCGGTCGGTGGAGCCGTCGTCCACAATGATCAGCTCCCAATCGGGGTAGGTCTGGGCGATGACACTTTCAATGCTTTGCGCCAAATACTTTTCACCGTTGTAGGTCGGCAGGATAACAGATACCTTTCTGTTCATATGGATTCTCCTTTATTATAAAAAATTTGTTGATCAAAAAAAATCAATCCACGGCTTCCAGAATATCGGCGATCCGGCGGCAGGCGGTGCCGTCGCCGTATGGATTGACCGCCTTCGCCATTTTTTCATAAGCGGCTGGATTCTCCAACAGCTCACGGCAGGCAAGATAGAGACTTTCCTCGCCGGTGCCCACCAGCCGCAGCGTCCCCGCCTCGACGCCCTCGGGGCGCTCGGTGGTGTCGCGCATCACCAGCACCGGCTTACCCAGGGCAGGCGCTTCCTCCTGAATGCCGCCGCTGTCGGTCAGCACCAGAAAGCTGCGCGCCAGAATATTATGAAAATCCAGCACATCCAGTGGCTCGATCAGGCGAATACGCGCGTCGTCCGTCAGAATCTCGTCAGCAATCTGCCGGACGGCAGGGTTCAGATGAATCGGGTAGACCGCTTTGACGTCGGGATGCTCGTCCACCGTGCGGCGGATCGCCCGGAACAGGCGGCGCATCGGCTCGCCAAGATTTTCCCGCCGATGGGCGGTGATGAGGATCAGGCGGCTGCCCCTTGCCCAATCAAGAACAGGATGGGCAAAATCCTCGCGAACGGTGGTTTGCAGCGCATCGATGGCGGTATTTCCGGTGACGAAAATGGTTTTTTCGTCCCTGCCCTCCCGCAGGAGGTTCCGCTTCGCCTTTTCGGTGGGCGCGAAATGCAGCGCCGCCGTCAGAGAAATCGCCTGTCGGTTGAACTCCTCCGGATACGGCGATTTCAGATCATAGGTCCGCAGCCCCGCCTCCACGTGCCCCACCGGGATCTGCCGGTAAAAGGCAGCGAGAGAGGCGGTAAAGGCGGTGGTGGTGTCGCCGTGGACCAGCACCACATCGGGCGCAGCCCTGGTGAAAACCTCGTCCATCGTCAGAAGGATGGCGGAGGTGATATCAAAAAGCGTCTGCTTTTCTTTCATGATATCCAAATCAAAATCCGGTACAACGCCAAAGGCATTCAGGACACTGCGCAGCATTTCCCGGTGCTGCCCGGTAACGCAGACCTTGACCTGTATGCCGCTGCGTCGTTTTAGTTCCTTCACCAGCGGGCACATCTTGATGCCCTCCGGGCGGGTGCCGAAAACCAAAAGCACCGTTTTCACCGAAATAACCTCCTTCACCGTTTCCTCACAGCCCGATGCGCAGCATATTGCGAACACAGGCGGTCAGATGCGAAAAATGCAAAAAACCGAGGATCCAGCCCTTCTGCTTCTCATCTGCCACGGAAAGCACCGCGCTGCCGTCGATCATCCAGGTGATATTCTGAATTTCTTTCAGGCATTTTTTCCTTTCCGCCGGCGGTTTGGTCAGAAGAAACTGCTGATACTGGTACATGGCGTTCTGCAAAAGCGCATAGCTGCTGTCCGCATATACGGACGGCATATTCTTTTTAAGAAACTCTGTTCGCTCCTGGATGGCATACAGCGCGTCCAGCCGCCTGCTTGAGAATCCGGCGCCGGAAATGCTGCCGGCGCGGCGGAAATAATAATACCCGCAGAAGTCGGCTTTGACAACCCGCTGCGCCCGGTAAAAAGCCTGCCAGGTAAAATACTCGTCCTCATGGTATTTTCCGACCGGAAAGGTCAGCCCCTCCAGAACCCGGCGGCGGTACAGCTTGTTCCAGACAACCTGATGAAAGGCTCCTTCCCAAATCAGCTCGCGCATGGCATCTTCTTTTTCATATACCCTGCACCGGGGCGAAAATGCGTCGGTCGGAAGCTGATCTGAAAAAGACAAAAAACAGCATTCGGCAATGTCGCCGTCTGTTTCCGTCAGCGCCGCGTACAATCCGTCCAGGTAATTTTCCGACAGGACGTCATCGCTGTCCACAAAAGCAATATACGCGCCCGCCGCCGCCGCAAGCCCCCGGTTGCGCGCCGCGGAAAGCCCTTCGTTTTTCTGATGAATCACGCGAAACCGCCGGTCACGGGCGGCATAGCTATCGCAAATCTCGCCGCAGCGATCCGGCGACCCGTCATCTACCAGAATCGCCTCCCAGTCGGCATATTTCTGTGCCAGAATGCTGCCCAGGCATCGGGGCAGATAGGTCTGCACGCCGTAGACCGGCACAATCAGGGAAATCATCATATATTCTCCTTTTGCAAAATTTTCCGCATGATTCCCGCCTCGGAGAAATCGTTCAGCGGGCGCGCCGTTTCCCGGTGCTGCCCCGCCGCCAATTCATCCATGGCGCGCAAAATATCCGCCTCAGAGTTCCGACAGAACACATAACGACCGAAAGACGCGAAGAAAGAACGGATGGCATCCTGCTCCTCTTCGGCGCCGTCGAGGATAAACAGGATCAATTTATCCGTCGAGGAATATTGATAGATTTTACCGGGGATCTGTCCGCCGCGGCGGTTACACAGAAAGACCAGCACATTGGCTTTTTGCTCATAGCCGCGCAGCCGGTCCCGGTCCATTCTGCCGTGGACTTCGATATGACCGGCGCTCTCCAAAAGTCCCGCGGGGTTGCCGCAAATCGTAACCGGCACGTCCCGCTGCCGCGCCGCCCGATAAAAGGGCATAAGGTCGCGCACCTCGGGGACATAATCGCCGAAATAGCCGTAATGCAAGGAGGAAAAGGACGGCGTGACGCCGTCGTCGGTATAGTACGCCGGCAGAGGCACAAAGCGCATTTTTCCGGCAGAGGCGGGAAAGAGCTTTTTCTGATAAGACAGCGTCACCGGGCTGACATAGACAATGTCCTCGGCAACAGAGCAGAGAAATTCCTCCTCCTTTTTGCAGCTTTCGGTATCAGAAGCATAGGCAATATCGGAAAACCAGGGGTCCTCCCAGATCTGGATCCATTTTTTGCTGCGGATATGATGATTTTTCAAAAGCATATAGGCGGCGTAATGGCTGATAAAGGGACAGGAAATCGACAGCACCGCGTCGTATTCGACGCCGGAGGTAAAATGCTTCGCTCTGGCGAACCACGCCTTGGAGGGGCCGTATACACCATACAGAGAGCGCACCGACTCCTTAACCCCATGAAGCAGCGATTCATGCTCCGGCTGGGCGGAGGGCTCCGCCGCCTCCCGGGCGGACGCGCTCTGCTCGGCATGGTGCTTGAGGTGCGATAATTTTTCGTAAAGAGAAACCCCATAGGAATGACAGGCGATCTGCGGAGGGATGGTCAGGGATTTATCCAGCCGTGCGCCCTCGTCCCGGGCGCAGAGCAGCTCGACCTCGGCGCCCAGCGCCAACAGTCCGCGCAGATACGCCAGATGGCAGAGATTGGCGGAGGAATTGACGGTCAGACAGTCGCCGATAACAACCAGAACTTTCATTTCTCCACCCCCGCTTTTTGCAAGAGCCGGTGCCAGATGCGCACGGCGCTGACCGTTTCGGTCTTATAGTCCACCACTTCCAGCCCGCCCATCCGGTTATAGGTATGTACGCCGGAAACCGGCGCGGCTTCGTTCTCTATCAATAAATTTTCCGGTGAAAGGGTAAAAACGGAGGAAAACACCTTAAGGGATGGGTCGGTCTGATAAAAGGTCAGCGCGCCGCCGTAGGTTTTCTCGCCGTTCTGGCATGGCAGAATCCAGCTTTCCCCCTCGGTCAGGATCGCGCCGCCGGGGCGGGACAACAGCAGCGGACGCCGTTCGGTAAGATCCCGCAGCGTCTCGCCGGTCTCGGCGGACACCAAAAGGCAGGCCTGGGGCGTCCCGGCATCCAGCGCATAGGCAATCATGCGCTTTTGGTCCGGCAGCAGGGTGGTATCGACCCAGCGGCAGTCCCGCCGCAGCACGGCAAAACGCTCCCAGCGGTCGGGAAAGGAGGACGCCCGGTACACCAGAAGCTGCTCCGCCTCCTCCGTTTCCGGAATCATATATATCTCGCCCCCATGGGGGATCAGCTGCGGATAGGAAAGATGGAAGGGCTCGCGCAGCACCTCCCGCCAGTCGCCGAAGCGATGGCTGTCCGGCTTGAAGCGGCAGCAGGAAATCACGCCCCGGGCGGCGCGGTAGGAAAAATATTCGGCAAAAAGCCAGGTTTCGCCGTCCCTCTCCAGCAGGAAGGGGTCGGCGTACCAGCCGCCGGCATCGCCGGGAACCTTCCGGTACGGCGTTTGCGTATCGCGGAAGCCGACCGCCTCACGGAAGGCGATGTTCCATTTTTCGGTTCGTATACCCATCGTATTTCCTCACAAAGACAAAAGACACGATTCAATCTTCCTCACAGCCCGACAGCCGTCAAAAGAGGCGGCGCGCCGCTTCGCATTTTCCCGCAAAGCAGGGTCGGGATGACGCAGGACGGAAAACAGCGTCTGCTCCAGCGCCCGGTCGGTATTTTCGCAAATTACGCCGCCCAAGGCTTCCTCACCCAGGATTTCGCGCATCCCGGGCAGCTCGACGGTTACCACCGGCACGCCGCAGATCAGCGCCTCGACCGCCGCAGAGCTGTAGCCCTCGCGGTAGGAACAGCAGACGAACCAGTCGCACCGCGCCAATACGGCGTAAGGGTTCTCCAGATAACCGGTCAAAATCAGCCGGTCGGCAACGCCCGCTTCCTTCGCCTCCCGCAGTAACCGCTCGCGCTCTCTGCCCTCGCCCAACAGATAACAGCGCACCGGCAATCCCCCGTCCGCCAGGCGGCGCAGGATCGGAATCAGGCGGGAATATCCCTTGACCTCGGTCAGCCGTCCGATACAGCAAAGCCTGATCTCCCCCTCAGACAGGGGGAAGGGCGGCGCCTGTGCCGCCAGACGGCGGATGCGCGCCGCGTCGAGCGGATTATGGCAGACAACGGCTTTTTCCCGGGCGACGGGCAGGTCCTGCCGCACGCGTTCGGACACGCAGATCAGCCGATCAAAGGAGAAGTAACAGCGCTTTGCCTCCTCCTCATTGCGGAACCCGAGGGAAAATACCGACGGCTCGCGCAGGGAGGTGTGGATCCAGCAGACCTTTTTCGTTTTGGGCGAAGGGCAGCCGCTGACCAGCCGTGCCGCAGTCCCCTCCAAAAAGGAAACCACAATATCATAGTCCTCCGGAATCCAGCGGCGATAAAGCGCTTCGGGGGAAAGGAGCTTAAACAGATGACTGTTGCCCCGGAACTGTTTTTGGAACACGCTGCGGTAAGACACGGCGGGCGGCAGGTATTTTTTGTTTTCACCGCAGTCAAAAAGAGTCAGCAGCGACACGGAAAACAGCGAAGGGTCCAGCGCGGAAAGCAGATACACCAGCACCCGTTCCGCGCCGCCGCCGCGCAGGTCGGGGATCACAAACAGAATTTTTTTCATTGTCCCCTCCCCATTTTTGCCCGGTGCAGCGCCCGATACAGAAAGGCGGGGCAGAGCCCCAGAAGCAGCGGACGAAGGGCGGCGATTTTTGCCTTGACGCCCAGCGAAAAATCCTCGGCGATTTGCCGCTTCAGCCGGTACTCGTTGACACGGTAACGGAATTTTTTACGGGCAACGGCGCTGCGGTCGTCGCGCATTTCATACAAAATCTCCGGAATATTATACCCGCGATACCCCGCCCGGTACAGGCGGAACCAGAGGTCAAAATCCTCGACGCGCAGGCGGTCTGCCGCTTCGCTGTAACCGCCGACCGCCTCGAAGGCGTCCCTGCGTATCATCGCCCCGGCGTGGCAGAAGGGGGAATTGCCCGCGAAATCCGCCTTTTGCGGCGTTTCGCGATAGAGCTTCTGTCCCCAGACGCCATCCTGATCAAAAAACGCCATGCCGCAGCTGACCACGGCGTATTCGCCCCGGCGAATCACCGCCAGCTCCTTTTCCAGCCGGGTCGGGCTGCACCGGTCGTCCCCGTCCATGCGGGCGAGATAGGGCGCCTTTGCCAGCGCGGCGCAGCGGTTCAGTGTTTTGGGCAAGCCGAGATTTTTTTCGTTTTTCAAAAGACGGATTCGCTCGTCCGACCGCGCCAGCTTCTGCGCCAGCGCATAGGTGCCGTCCGTCGAGCCGTCGTCGCAAAGCAGAAGCTCCCAATCGGCAGCGCTTTGGCGCAGAAGGCAGCCGACGGCTTCCTCCAGCGTATCGGCGCAGTTATAAATCCCCATCAAAACGGAAATTTCCGGCACGACGCTGCCTCCCTTCTCTTCTGCCGCTCGGCAAGGCTAACAGAATTTTTTCATATTTTACCATAGACACCGTCAAAAATCAATAGATAGTCCGCACCAAATCTTACAGAAAATTCCGAAGCATGAATGATTCCGTACATGTTTTTCCGATTTTATACATCTACCTATTCATTGTTTTTTTCCTTCGGCACCGCACCCGGCGGGCGTCCTTGCGGGTGAGGACGACCGTGCCTCCTGCCAGCCGATAGGCGGCGGGGGACGTCGGTGTGCCGCCCCCAAGACAGGTGACGGCTGCACCGGGCAGCAAGCCCTTTCTCCTCCACTTGTTTTTTCTGTTTTTATATTTTACGGATAAAATCACCGCATTTTCGCCGTTTTTCAATTGGTCAAGCCGAAATCCAGACATCCTGCTCCCTCCCGAATATAGCATTCCTTAACAGTATATTCTCCCGAAAGCGGTGCGCTATCGTATAATTCAACGGTTGACGAAAATTATATTTTGTTTTACAATAGGGCGATACAAAAAATATGGATGGGAGTTTTATCTTGAAAAAAGGCAAAAAACTGCTCGGCGAGTTCAAAGAGTTCATTTCCAAGGGCAACGCCATGAACCTGGCGGTCGGCGTTATCATCGGCGGCGCCTTCCAGGCGATTGTCAATTCTCTGGTCAACGACATCATTATGCCGGTGGTCAGTCTGTTCACCAGCGGCTTTGATTTTGTCAACAAGCTGTTCATCCCGCTGGATGGACAATTCGACGCCTATACCACCATTGACCAGGCGAAAGCCGCCGGCGTGGCGACGCTGAATGTCGGCTCCTTTATTTCTGCCGCCATCAACTTCTTTATCATGGCGATTGTCATCTTTATCATCGTCAAGGTACTCAATTCGCTGACCGGCGAGCTGAAAAAGCACACCAAGCTCGGCGAAAAAGAGGAAGAAGCCCCGAAAGCGCCGCGCCTTTGCCCCTACTGCAAGAGCGAAATCGCCGACGACGCGACCCGCTGCCCGCACTGCACCTCTGTTCTGACCGAGGAAGCGGTCGCAGCGAAGGAAGCATAAAGCAGCATGAATCTTCCCGCAGAACTGACCAATATGGTTATGATCGAGGACAGGGAAAACGGCAAGGTGCTCCTGCAGCGCCGCCGCCTGTCCTGGACGGGACTTTCCTTCCCCGGCGGTCATGTGGAGCCGGGCGAGAGCTTTTACGATTCCGCCCTGCGGGAGGTGAAGGAGGAAACCGGGCTGACGGTCCGAAACCTTCACCTTTGCGGCGTTATCCACTGGTTTGACCGCGCCAAATCCTCGCGGTATCTGGTTTTTTTGTACCGGACGCCGGATTTTTCCGGCGAGCTTCTGCCCCAAACCGAGGAGGGCGAAGTCTTCTGGCTGCCGGTCGACGAGCTGAAGGACAGGGAAAAGCGTGCGCTGCTTCCCCTTTCTTCTCATTTTGAGACCTATCTGGACGTATTCTTTCAACAGGAGAAAAGCGAAGCCTTTGCCGCTTACAGCTCCGACGAAGCGGACGATGGCGAATTGGTTCTATATGGATAAGGTGAGCGAATGAAAGAGATTTTGATCAATTTCTTCAAAGGACTGTGGACCGGCGGCACCATGACCGTGCCCGGCGTCAGCGGCGGTTCCATGGCGATGATTTTAGGCGTGTATGACCGGCTGGTTTATTCGGTCAGTCATATCTTCAAGGATTTCAAAAAGAGCTTTCTCTTCCTTTTGCAGTTCGGTCTGGGCGGCGTGCTGGGCTTTTTCCTGTTCGCCGGCTTTATTTCCCGCCTGCTGGAAAATCCGACCCTGAGCATCCCCCTGCATTTCTTTTTCCTCGGCGCGGTGGCGGGCGGCATCCCGATCATCTTCAAGAGCGCCAAGGTCAAAAAGTTTTCCGCCGGGTGCATCTTATATCCTATCATCGGCATCATCTGTGTGGTGCTGATCTCCTTTTTGCCGGAGGGGCTGTTCTCGGTCAATTCCTCCGACGGGATGGTCAAGTTTATTCTTTTGCAGCTGTTCGGCGGGTTCATCGTCGCCTTTGCGCTGGTACTGCCGGGCATCAGCACTTCACAGATGCTCAATATGCTGGGCATTATGGATGAGCTGTACGCGGTGATCGACGCCCGGGACATCATGGGGCTGCTCAAATACATCCCCCTCGCCGTCGGCGGTGTGGTCGGCACCTTTGTGATTGCAAAAATTTTGGAGCCTGCCATCGAGAAATTCCCCCAGGCGACTTATCTGATCATTTTCGGCTTCCTGCTCGGCTCCCTGCCGGAGCTTCTGACCGGGGTGGATTTTTCCGCCGGGACGATCCTCTCCTGGATTTTAAGCGTTATCGCCGTTGCGGCGGGCTTCGCGGCGCTGTACTTCATGTCGCGGCTGGAAATCAAGCGCATCGAGGAAGCGGACAAAGCCTCGCAGACCGCAGCCGAAGAAGCGCCGAAGGAAACAAAGGAAAAATAAACAGAAAAAAATCAGCCCTGAATCCGGAAAAGATTCAGGGTTTTTCCACAAGAGCGAACACCGGAAGCGGGATCGACCGCCTCCGGTGTTCTTATGTTGGGAGATATTTTACGGTTTTTTGATTTGGGAGAGCTGCTCGCTGACCCAGACCTTGGCATTCGCCGGCAGCCGGCTGCCCGCCATGTCGAAGATCTTGGACACCGTGAAATTCTTCGCCATATTGAGCATTCCTTTATTGATGTTCATATTCAGCGCCTTACCCGCCATAGCGATCATATCGCTGACAAATTTCTCGCCCTCCGGCGTTTTCATCAGATCGCCGATTTTATCATCCAGCGTAAAATACCCTTCGCGCACAATGATTTCATTGCCCTCGGTCTTCAAATCGTCGAACCAGTTTTTGCCGTCATTCTTACCGCCGCCCTCGGGCACCCGGTACGCCGGGTTCGGCTCATCGACCCGCTGCACTCGCATCATATCGGTGTATTCACCGGCTTTCGCTTCGATCAGGGTCTCCCCCTTCGGGTTCAGCGGGACCTCCGCAAAGCGGAACACGGTTTCGCCCTTCAGGGTGGCGAACTCCTTCCCATCCACCCAGAGGGAGACCTGGGGCAGGGTGGAATAGACCTTGACGGTGGTTTTTTCCACCGGCCGGTCATGGTAACGCTTGCCGCAGAGGTGGACGAAGGGCTCCCGGGTCCATGCCGCCTTATACAGGTAGAAGGAATCCTTTTTCAGCTTGCGGTCATAGGAGACCAGCCCTTTATTGTTCCTGCCCTTTACGCCGCCCTCGTCGCGCATATCGCTGCCGAAATCAAACATATTCCACACATGGGTGCTCCAAAGATAGGGGCGCGAGGCAAAGGTTTTGACCATCTCTTCATGGTAATACGCCTGATAGTCCTCGGAATAATCCTGCATCTTTGGCTCCTCGTTGTGATAGGCGGGGATGCCCTCGGCGCCGTATTCGGAAACGCCGAGGCAGATGTCGGGGTTCTGCCGATGGAAATCATCGAGCCAGGGACCGTTGTCCTCGACCGAGCCCATATACCAGCCGAAATAATGGTTATAGGAGACGATATCGGTCAGACGGTTCAGCGGGCTGTCCGGCTCGACCATGCTCAGATTCGCCATGGTGGTCAGGCGCGTATCGTCCAGATGGTGGCACAGGTCATTGAGCGCCACAAGATTATCCATCAGCGCCTCGGAAGCGCCGCCGATGGTGATCTCGTTGGCAATGCCCCAGCAGACGATGGAGGGATGGTTATAATTCTGCACCACCAGCTCTTTCATCTGCATCACCGTATTGGCGCGGGCGCCGGGGGTATCGGAAAAGGTGGAAATAAAGGGGATCTCCGCCCAGACGATCATACCATACTCGTCGCAGAGGTCATAAAACGCTCTGGCGTGCTGATAATGCGCCAGGCGGATGGTATTGGCGCCGACCTCGGCGATCAGCTCCATATCCTCCCGCTGCTCTTTCTCGGTGATCGCCCAGCCCATATTTTCGCGGTCCTGATGGCGCGCCACGCCATGGAGGGGATAGGGCTTGCCGTTGAGGAAAAAGCCCTTCTCCGGATCCACGCGGAAGGAGCGGATGCCGAAGCGGGCGCTGACCTCGTCAATGACCATCCCGGCGCTGACCAGCTGCGCCTGGGCGGTGTATAAATAGGGATCGTTCCTGCCGTCCCACAGGTGGGGCTTTTCGATGCGGAAGACCGCCTCGGCGTTGCGGTGGCTGACCTCCTTCACCTCGCCGTTTACCCAAAAGCGCACCGTGTCGATGATCGTCGTACCGGTGCAGTAGGCTTTGAGGCTGACGGTCGCCGTACCGTCCTCCTGAAGAACCGGCTTGACATAAAAGCCCTGATTGCCGTAATAGTCCAAATCAAAATGCCGCTTGGGGACAACAATCAGATTGACATTGCGGTAAATGCCGCCGTAGAACGTAAAATCCGCCGTGCGGGGATAAACATCGGCATGGTCCCGATTGTCCGCCATCACGGCGATTTTGACCTTGCCGCGGCGAATATAGGGCGTCAGGAAGACCCGGAAGGTCGAGAACCCGCCGGTGTGCCGCGCCACGAATACGCCGTTGGCGTAGACCTCGCAGCACAGGCTGACCCCTTCAAATTCCAGATAGACATCCTCGTCCGCCCCGGGAGAGACCTGGATGGTCTTCATGTACCAGCAAACGTCGCGATAATAATCCATGCCGCCGTCCTGCCCGTCCTGGGCGTTCCAGGTATGGGGCAGGTTGACCTGCTGCCAGTCCTTTTTGGGGCGGGTGGGCGTTTTGCCCCGTTTCATCGGTCCTTTATGAAAGGACCAGCCCTCATTGACAGTGGTGATCGTTCTCATTTTCTCTTACCTTTCTTTCTCTGATTCAGCTGTTCGGTAAAGGTCTCGTCGCCCTTTTTATCGCCCAGGTTATACAATACCAGCAGGAAGACAAAGCAAAGCACACAGCCCACAAAGGGGATCAGACCGGTGGTAAAGCGCACCCGGTCGGCGACCGTGGCTGCCTGCTGGGCAACATCCAGATTTTCGTCATAGCCGGTCCATGCCAGCGCCAGCGCCGTGATGCCCTGTCCGACGCCCTGAGAGGCGTTGCGGCAGAAGGAATAAATCGCATAGATCGTACCCTCCTCCCGCTTGCCGGACAGCTCCTGCTGATAATCGATGCAGTCGGAGACCATCGCCCAAATCAGCACCATAAAGCAGCTGGTGCCCATCATGGCGATGCCGGCGAACGCCATCCACACATAGGGATTGGGGAGCGGGATAAAGGTAATGACGGCGGAGCAGAAAATGGAGAGAATAAACGGATAGGTGCAGACCTGCTTTTTTGTATAACGCCGCAGCAGGGGCTTGGAGAGGAAGATACCCACCACCATCGGCAAGCCGCAGATGATGACCGCGATGGAAATCAGATCTGTATTTTTGTAATACAGCATAAAAATATAATGCAGATAGCTGGTCAGCGTATTCAGACAGGAAATCTGCGCGATGGTTGCGAAGCACAGCCCCAACAGCGGTCGGTTGCGGAAAAAGGCGCGCAGGGTGAAGAAGATATTGGTGTTCTGCAATTCCGGCGCCAGATCCTTTTCCTCATGGACGCGCTCGGTCACCAGTCTGGACAGGGCGGTGAACGCCGCCAGTCCCAGCACGCCCATCACCAGCACAATCCAGACAAAGCGGCTGCCGATGGGATCATCGTTCTGATCATAGATCAATTTCGGCACAAAGATCATCAGCGGGATCTGCGCGAGCATGGCGCCGACGCTGCGGTAGGTGGAGAGGGACGCGCGCTCACCGCCGTCCTTGGTGATGACCGATTGCAGCGAGCCGTAAGGGACGTTGACCGCCGTATAGGCAATGCCCCAGAAGAAATAGACGATAAGACAGTAAACCACGCGGAACCAGTAGGCGGTGGCGGAAATATCCACAAACAGCAGCACGCTGGTCACCAGCAGCGGGATACAGCCCCAGCGGATCCAGGGCAGAAACTTGCCGCCCTTGCGGTTTTTGGCTCGGTCGCAGAGCCGCCCGATGACAATGTCATTCATCGCGTCCAAAATCTTGGAAATAAAAATAATGACCGCGTAATGGACCGGATCGATATGCATACAGGTAACAAAAAATAGCTGCATATAGTTATTGGCAAAGGCAAAACTCATATTGCAGCCGAAATCCCCGAGCCCATACCCGATCTTGTCGCGCATTCCGAAAGGTCGGATTTCCTTTTTGGCAGTCATACCATCCGCTCCTTCTCACTTTTGGTAACATTCTATCAATTTTTATCAAAAAAGTCAATACATATTATGGATTTTAAGCAAAAGGACAAAAAAAGACTGCCGGCGCCCGTAAAACGGCGTGGCAGTCTGTCTTTGTTTTGGAAATCGGGTTCAGATTGCCTCCTGCTTCGGCGCAGGCTCGGCAGCTTCTCGTTCGGGGTTCAGAAGCAGCTGAGGCGCTTCCTCACCGCGGGCGCAGGCGGGGGTGATGATCACCTTTTCAATGGCGCGGTTGGCGGGCGCGTCATACATGATGGGGATCAGGATATTTTCGGTAATCGAGCGAAGTCCCCGGGCGCCGGTCTTTTTTTCCAGCGCCAGATCGGCGATCGCCTCCAGGGCGCCGTCGGCAAATTCCAGCGCAATATCGTCCATCGCAAAGAGGCTCTGATATTGCTTCGCCAGCGCGTTCTTCGGCTCGGAGAGGATGCGCACCAGCGCTTCGCGGTCCAGCCCCTGCAGCGGGGCGATAACGGGGATTCTGCCGACGATCTCGGGGATCAGCCCGTAGCGCACCAGATCCTGCGGGATCACCTCCGCCATTACATTCCCGGCGTCGATCTGCGCCTTGCTCTTCACCTCGGCGCCAAAGCCGATGGAAGAGATATTCTTTCGCTTCTCGACGATTTTATCAATGCCGTCAAAGGCGCCGCCGCAGATAAAGAGGATATTGGTGGTGTCAACCTGCAAAAACTCCTGCTGCGGGTGCTTTCTGCCGCCGGTGGGCGGAACGTTGGCGACGGTGCCCTCCAGGATTTTCAAAAGCGCCTGCTGCACGCCCTCGCCGCTGACGTCGCGGGTGATGGAGGGGTTTTCGCTCTTGCGGGCGATCTTATCAATCTCGTCCACATAGATGATCCCCTTTTCCGCCCGCTCCAGGTCAAAATCGGCAGCCTGGATCAGGCGCAGAAGAATGTTTTCCACGTCCTCGCCGACATACCCCGCCTCGGTTAAAGTCGTGGCGTCGGCAATGGCAAAGGGCACATCCAGAATTTTGGCAAGGGTCTGCGCCAGCATGGTTTTGCCCACGCCGGTGGGACCCAGCAGCAGCACGTTGCTTTTCTGAATCTCCACATCGGATTTTAGACCGTAGGTGATTCGCTTATAGTGATTGTAGACCGAGACGGCAAGGATTCGCTTCGCCTCGTCCTGCCCGATAACATATTCGTCCAGCATCTGCTTGATCTCATGGGGCTTGGGCAGACTGCGCTTCGCCGCCGGCACGCTGACGGTGCTCGGGCGGTGGCGCGGACGGTACTCAGAGTCTCCGTCAATGATGGAGCAGCACAAATCGATACACTCATCGCAGATATACACATTTGGACCGGCGATCATCCGCATGACCTGATCCTGCGTTTTACCGCAGAAGGAACAGCGAATGGTCTTCTCTTTCCCCTCGTCTTGTTTCGCCAAGGGACTCATCCTCCTATGCTTTGGTAATCAAAATTCCATCACAGAACCTTGTCAATCAGTCCGTACGCCAGCGCTTCCTCAGCGGTCATATAGTTGTCGCGCTCAGTGTCGATGGCGATCTGCTCAACGGACTTGCCGGTGTTTTCGGCAAGGATGCGATTGAGCCGGTCTCTGACCTTCAGGATCTGGTCGGCGACGATTTTCATATCGGTCGCCTGCCCCCGGGACCCGCCGGAGGGCTGATGGATCATGACCTCACAATTGGGCAAGCCATAGCGCTTGCCCTTTGCGCCGGCAGACAGCAAAAACGCCCCCATGGAAGCCGCCATTCCCATACAGATGGTGGAAACGTCGCATTTGATATAATTCATTGTGTCGTAAATCGCAAAGCCTGCCGTTACGCTGCCGCCGGGGCTGTTGATATACAGACTGATGTCTTTGTCGGGATCCCGCGCTTCCAGATAAAGCAGCTGGGCAACCACTACGCTGGCGGTCGCGTCATTGACCTCATCGGAGAGCACAATGATCCGGTCGTTCAGCAGCCGCGAAAAAATATCATAGGCTCTTTCGCCATGGTTGGACTGTTCTATGACGGTAGGTACCAATGCCATCATGCATCAACTCTTTCTGTTTTATTCATTTCTGCTTGAAAAAATTCCGGTACGGACAAACCGGCGGCAGAGCCGCCGGACTGTTTTTAGTATCGTTCCCTTCGGCGGCGCTTATACACCGCGCGGGATCATTCCTCGGAATCTTTCTTTTCCTCAGCCTCATTGGCTTTTTTCGTCGTTTTTTTGGCGGCGGGCTTTCTGGTGCGCTTCGGCTTTTCGGCGGGCTTTTCCTCCGCTTTTTCCTCTGCGGCGGGCTTCTCCTCCTCGGCGGGCTTGGGATCTACGCGTTTGACGCTGCTCTTCACAAATTCCGCCGTTTTGCGCGCAAGGATATCTTCTTTCAGCGCATCCTCGCTGACCGCCTTTTTGATCTCATCCGCCTCCATATGATACTGCTCCGCCAATTTTTCGTACTCGGCGGCAATTTCCTCCTCGGAAACGGCAATGCCCTCGTCGGCGGCGATTTTCTCCAGCGCCAGCTGCACCTTGACATCTACCTCGGCTCTGGGGCGGTACTGGTCGCGCAGGGCGTTGACATCCGAGCCGAACATCTCGGCATACGCCTGAAGGCTGTAGCCCTGCATCTGCAAACGATACTCCAGCTCCCGCAGATTGCGGTCGATGGCGCTTTCAATCATGGCTTCGGGAATGGACGCCTCTACCTTTTCCGCCAGCGCCTCCAGCGCATGGTTCTCCAAAAGGCGGTCCGCATTGCCGGCGCGATCCTTTTCCAGCTTTGCTCTGGTGTCTTCTTTCAGCGCATCCATGGTGTCAAACTCGCTGACATCCTTGGCAAATTCGTCGTCCAGCGCGGGCAGCTCCTTGATTTTCAGTCCCTTGAGCGTCACCTTAAACACCGCTTCCTTGCCCGCCAGCGCTTCGGTATACTGCTCGGGGAAGGTCACGTTCACATCAAAGCTCTCGCCGATGGCATGACCGACGATCTGCTCCTCAAAGCCGGGGATAAAGGTCCCGCTGCCCAGGGTCAGGTCATAGTCCTCACCCTTGCCGCCGTCAAAGGCGACGCCATCCGTAAAGCCCTCAAAGTCGATGGTGGCAATGTCGCCGTTTTCGGCGTTTCTGCCGTCTACATCGATCATGCGGGCGTTTTCCTCCTGCATATGGGAAAGCTCATGCGCCACGTCCTCGTCGGTGACCGGCGCGGCAGCTTCGCATTCCACTTCCATGCCCTTATATTCGCCGAGCTTGATTTCCGGCTTGGAAGACACCTTCACCTTCAGCTCAACCCCGTCCTTGCCGATGGAAACAATGTCCAAATCAAAGGGGGAAGAAACCGCCTCTACGCCGGATTCTTCCAGCGCGGCGCTGTAAGCGGCGGGGAACACCTCATCCAGCGCGTCCTCATAAAACACGCCTTCGCCGTAGAGCTTCTCGATAAAATGACGGGGTGCCTTGCCCTTGCGGAAGCCGGGCACATTGATCTTATTTTTCTGTTTGAGATAAACCTTATTGACAGCCGCCTCAAATGTCGCGCCGTCCACGGTAACGGTAAGGGTATACTCGTTCTCGCCGGTCTTTTCGGATACTTTCAGAGCCATTATTTACAACCTCCGGGATTGATCTTGCGATCATTGTTAGGATATAACCGTGATATTATAGCAGATTCTTTTGGAAATATCTACTGTTTTTTGAAGTTTTTCGGGATTCCCTCGGATTTTTCAATCCGCTTGGGGCAAAAGGAGAGAAAATCCGCCGAAACCAGAGAAAAGGTAATGCCGTCGCGGGTGAATTTCCGGTACCTGCCGCTTTTTTCGCCGTGCAGGTGTCCGAAATAGCAGCGGCGGATCGGATAGTCCAGCAGCACGGAATAGATTTCCTCGCAAACGCTGCCGCCGTCGTCGTAGAAGGGCGGATAATGCAGGAAAACCACCGGCTCCAGTCCGGTCATCAGCGCCTGCTCAATGGAGAGGCGCAGCCTGCCTGCTTCCCGACGGATAACCTTGCCGCCGTCGGCTTTCTCCTCGGCGCCCCAGCCGCGGGTGCCGCAGACGGCGACATCCTCCGCCGCCGCGGCGCTGTTGAACAGGAAGGTCAGCGAGGACAGGCGCAGCCGCTCCTTCGCCTCCTGTAATTTTTTCATGGTGACCCACCAATAGTCGTGGTTGCCCTTGAGCAGGATCTTTTTGCCGGGCAGCGAATCCAGAAACCGCAGATCCGCCGCCGCCTCGGCAAGGTCCATGCCCCAGGAAATATCGCCGGGGATGACGACGGTATCCTCCGGCTTCACCAGGCGCCGCCAGTTGGCTTCCAATCGCGCGGCATGATCCTGCCATCCGGGAAAAACATCCATTGGCTTGTCACAGGAAAGGGACAGATGGGTGTCACCGATCGCAAAAACAGCCATGTAATTCCTCCCGTACCGCCTGTGCCTTCATTTATTTCAAACCGAGCATCTGATAGACCTTTTCGCACATCTGCGCCTTGTCGCAGACGTCGGTAAAGCGGGGCGTTTTGCCGCTTAACGAGCGCAGCTGCTGCGGCGCGGGGATGCCGGTCTTTTCTTCCAGCTCATGGACCATCGCGAACTCATCCTGCGCGCGGATGCTGCCGCCGGTCAGCGCGTCCAGCACGCTGGCGGAGAACTTATAGGGGCTGGCGGTGGAGGCGATGACGGCGGGGGTCGTATCGCCGGTCTTCCGCCGATAGTCCTCATAGACTTTCACCGCCACGGCGGTGTGGGTATCACAGAGATAGCCCTCCTCGCGGAACAGACGGGCGATGGTCGCCTTCGTCGCGTCGTCGTCACAGCAGCCGGCGGCGAAGATCTCCCGCACCTGCCGCGCCACGGTTTCACTGACCCGGAAGGTCCCCGTTTCGGCAAGGGAGGCGTACAGACGGCGGATCTCCCCGTCGTCGCCCTCCGAAAGCATATACAACAACCGCTCGAGGTTGCTGGAAATCAGGATATCCATCGACGGAGAAATGGTCGTATAAAATTTCCGATTGCGGTCATAATGACCGGTCTCGATGAACTCGGTCAGCACGTTGTTGGCGTTGGAGGCGCAGACCAGCTTTTTGACCGGCAGCCCCATCCTGCGGGCATAATAGGCGGCGAGGATATTGCCGAAATTGCCGGTGGGCACGACAATGTTGATCGGCTCGCCCATGGCGATGCTGCCCTGGGAGACCATATCGACATAGGCGGAGAAATAATAGACGATCTGCGGCGCCAGCCGTCCCCAGTTGATGGAGTTTGCCGAGGAGAAAACATAGCCGTTTTCCCGCAGCTTTTCCTTGACGGCGGGATCGGTAAAGATGGCTTTCACGCCGCTCTGGGCGTCGTCGAAATTGCCGCGAATGGCGCAGACGCCGACATTTTCGCCCTTCTGGGTGGTCATTTGCAGCTTTTGCATCGGGCTGACGCCGTCCACCGGATAAAACACCAGGATGCCGGTGCCCGCAACGTCGCAAAAGCCCTCCAGCGCCGCCTTGCCCGTATCACCGGAGGTGGCGACGAGGATGATGATCTTATTGTGGTTGTTAATCTTCTTTGCGCTGCCGGTCAGCAGATAGGGCAGAATTTGCAGCGCCATATCCTTGAAGGCGCAGGTGGGACCGTGCCACAGCTCCAGAATATTCAGATGCTCCCCCGCCCGGACCACCGGCGCGGGCGAGACGCCGCTGAATTTGCCGCCGCCATAGGCGCCCTTGGCGTAGGTGCGCAGCTCTTCCTCGGAGAAACCCTCCAGGAACAGACCAAGCACCGAAACGGCGCGCTCGATGTAATCCATCGGCTGCAGCGCTTCCAAAAACCCGCGGTCGATACGGGGAATCGCCACCGGTACAAACAGTCCGCCGTCCTCGGAAATCCCCCGGGTGATCGCCTCGGCGGCGCTGATGCCGACCTTTTGATTTCTTGTGGATGTATAAAGCATAATTTCGTCCTTTCCAACGGTCTTCCCGAACAGTATAGCAACTGCCGGCGAAAAAGTAAAGAGCCGACGCTAAAACAAAAAGGGCAATTCCGCCGTCCGTGGCGGAATCTGCCCTTGTCGCGCGGGAATTACTTGCTCTCTTTCGCGGCGGTCTTAGCCTTCTTCGGCGCCTCCGCTTTTTTGGCGGCGGGCTTTTCTGCCTTCACTTCCTCCGCTTTTTTGGCGGCGGGCTTTTCAGCCTTCACTTCCTCCGCTTTTTTGGCGGCGGGCTTTTCTGCCTTCGCTTCCTCCGCTTTTTTGGCGGCGGACTTTTCAGCCTTCGCTTCCTTCGCTTTTTTGGCGGCGGGCTTTTCAGCCTTCACTTCCTCCGCTTTTTTGGCGGCAGGCTTTTCAGCCTTCGCTTCCTCCGCTTTTTTGACAGCGGGCTTTTCTTCTTTTTTCGCTTCCGCTTTCTTGGCGGGAGCCTTCTTTGCGGCGGCTTTTTTGGCGGGCGCTTTTCTGGCGGGCTTTTTCTCTTCCTTCGCCATCAGCTCAACCAGCATCAGCGCATGGTCCACGCTGCCCTCGACCTGCAGCTCGCCGCCCAGGAACAGACCGACCGGATCTGCCTTTTTGGCAAGAACCGCCTCCAGATTCGCCACCGAAAGGGTGATCATGGAGGTGTGGTCGCGGTAATCATAGGGCTCAACGGAAAACACACCGTTCACGTAGGCAACATAGAAGGTGCCCGCGCTTTCATCTTCCGTCATATTGACCTGAATCGCAAAGGGCTCGGTCAATTTGGATTCGTCAACCGTTCCGTATTTCGCTTTGAGTTCGTCAAATTTTTCACGGAAAGTCATGGGTACATTTCCTCTTTTCATCTTTGTTTTGCTTGTATTATACCACTTTCTGCAAAAATATTCCAGTCCCGCAACGGCTTTTTTTCAAAAAAAACGGATTTTGACGGGAAAATTTCCGTCGGCTTTTTTGCAAAAATCTGTGCAAAAACGCAAAAAAACCTGCCCTCCCGCTCCGTTCTTGACAAGAAGGCGGCGGAGGAATAAAATAGATGGGAAACGGAAAGAAAGAGGCGCTTGTATGCTGACACTGGACAAATTTTATCATGCCGCCTATGTGCTCAGGGACGTGATCCACAAAACGCCGCTGATTCATGCGCCGGGCATCTGCCCCGAGGCGGATATTTACTTAAAACCGGAAAATTTACAGCTGACCGGCTCCTTTAAGCTGCGCGGGGCGGGTTATATGATTTCCTGCCTGTCCGACGAGGAAAAGCAGCGGGGCGTCATCGCCTGCTCGGCGGGCAACCATGCCCAGGGTGTGGCGCTGGCGGCGACCAAGTACCATATCAAATCGCTGATCTGCCTGCCCGACGGCGCGCCGATCTCCAAGGTGGAGGCGACCAAGTCCTACGGCGCCGAGGTCTGCAGGGTCAAGGGCGTGTACGACGACGCCTATCAGAAGGCGCTGCAGCTGCGCGACGAGAAGGGCTATACCTTTGTCCACCCCTTTGACGATGAGAACGTCATCGCCGGGCAGGGCACCATCGGGCTGGAAATTTTACAGGAGCTGGACGACGCCGACGCCATCATCGTGCCCATCGGCGGCGGCGGGCTTTGCTCCGGCATCGCTTTTGCGGCGAAGTCCTTAAAGCCCGGCATCAAGGTCTACGGCGTCCAGGCGCAGGGCGCGCCCAGTATGTTCCGATCCATCCGCGACGGCAGGATCGAAACGCTCTCATCGGTCTCCACCATCGCCGACGGCATCGCCGTCAAGCAGCCCGGCGAAACCACCTTCCGCATCTGCCGCGATTATGTGGACGAGATTGTCACGGTCTCCGAGGACGAGATCTCCACCGCCATCCTGACCCTGATCGAGCAGCATAAGATGATTGCCGAGGGGGCGGGCGCGGTGTCTGTCGCGGCGGCGCTGTTCCACAAAGTACCGATCCGGGGCAAAAAAACCGTCTGCGTGGTCTCCGGCGGCAATATCGACGTGACCATCCTCTCGCGGGTGATCAAGCGCGGTCTTCTGATGACCGGACGCTCCAGCAGCCTTTGCATCGAGCTTTTGGACAAACCGGGGCAGCTGATGGACGTCTCCGCCATCATCGCGAGATACGGCGCGAACGTTATCTCGGTCCACCACGAGCGCGCCGGCGAATCCAAGGACATCAACGGCTGCTATCTGCGCATCGTTCTGGAAACCAGAGATTTTGACCATATTCGCAAAATCAACGACGCGCTGACCGAAGCCGGATACCATCTGGTTTAAGCCATCAACAAAAGGAGTCTTTTTTATGAGCGAAAAAATTCACACCGACAAAGCCCCCGCCGCCATCGGACCTTATTCGCAGGCGGTCAAAATCGGCCAGCGGCTGCTGACCTCCGGGCAGATTCCCATCGACCCCGCCACCGGCAAAATTGAGGCGGCGGACATCAAAGCCCAGGCGGCGCAGGTCTGCGAAAACCTGAAGGCAGTGCTGGAGGCTGCCGGCTCGTCGCTGGACAAGGTCGTCAAAACCACCTGCTTCTTAAAGGACATCGGCGATTTCGACGCCTTTAACGAGGTCTACGCCCAATACTTTACCGAAAAGCCCGCCAGAAGCTGTGTTGGCGGCTTGCAGCTGCCCAAAGGGGCGCTGGTCGAGGTAGAAGTCATCGCCGAGGTATAAGCCCAAAATAACCCCCTTGCCGCCCCATCACGAGGCGGCAATTTTTTATTGCCCGTCCATAAAAACAAGCCGCACCCGGCGGCAAAACCACGGGCGGAAAACAAACCTTCCATGGGCGGAAAACCGACCTTCCATGGGCGGAAAACCGACCCCCCAA
>CASFQZ010000003.1 GCA_949296825.1 uncultured Eubacteriales bacterium | reverse complement strand
GATTTTTTGAAAAGTTCTGTATCGCCATTCGTACCACAAAAACAGCTCACACATCTGTGTGGGCTGTTTTTTTGTTATCCATAAGGGACTTGAACCCGAGAGGGTTTCGGCGTATAGAAAATGTGCCAGCGGCACATTTTTAGCCGAAAGCGCGAGGGCGGTACCGAAATGCGAAGCATTTGGGTGACCGAGCGGAGAGGAGAAGCCGGCGCAGTCAAGTCCCGTCTCTCGCACCAAAGAGACAGGATACACATTTTGTGTGTCCTGTCTCTTTCCATACACGGGACTTGAACCCGGGAGGGTTTCGGCGTTAAGAAAATGTGCTGGCGGCACATTTTTTCAGACAGTCGGGAAAGGGGCTGAACCGCCAATTTGTTTTCTGCCCTTTTGGCTTGAAGACTTTGGCGACATGGCAGTACCCTTGTACAGCTCAAATCGCCAAAGTCTTTATTCACCCGCCTTTCCCGCTGTCTGCCATCCTGCAAAAAAACATTTTTGCAGGATGAAAAACGAGCTTCGCTCGCTTTGCCGGAAGCGCGAGGGCGGTACCGCACGCGAAGCGTGGGGTGTCCCGAGCGAACAGTATGCGGCAGCGCCGCAGACGGTCGAATCCCGCCATCTCCACCAAACGGCGCAAATTTGAACTTTCATCAGCAAACGCTGTATAGTATTGATAAAGCGGTTGCGGTGATCGTTCCATTTGCGAGGAAGAAGTTCCGGTGAAAACCGGGACTTCTTTTTCTCTTAAGATGTACCGTCGAATCCTCATGCCATGGCATTCTCGTTTCCGATGGTGTCCTGCGACAAAACATTCGGTTCCGCTGCAAACGGAACATTTCCCCGCAAAATCACAATGCCATACCCCTTCGCAAAACAAACAGGCAAAGGAAAGAGCCTGCCGCGCGGAAAAACAAAGGTTTTTGCGCGGCAGGCTTTTTCTCTTCTTAGGTTTTCTACGCGCGGCAATATTGCCGTTCCGAAAAGCTGGCTGCTTCTCCGGCAAAAGGTCTTATTGCGCCGACGGCAGCTCTTCCAAAAGCACTGCGGCACGCAAAATCATGCGCGCGTCCGATGTTGTAATTTCTCCGCTATTGTCCACATCGCAATTTGCGATTATCCATTCTGCCGGCACCTCCAGCTGCACTGCCACCCGCAGCACCAGCCGCGCGTCCGCCGTAGTAATTTTCCCGTCCTGATCCGCATCGCCGGGCACGATAACCGGCTCCGCCGGCTCGTCCGGGTCGGTGGGCAGCTCTTCCGACAGCTCCTTCAGCAAATCGGCGGGCAGGCGGATCGCGGGGCGGATACCGGCGCGGGTATCGTCCACGGCAAAGCTGTCCGCCCTACCGTTTTCATCAATCACCGAAACCGACAGCGAATCTGCGCCCGCGTTTTGCAAAAGCCAAACCGCACGGTCGGGACGCTGCCAATCCAGCCCCAGCGCGCGCGCATAAATCGTACCCGAAGCCCCGGCATCCCCCGCAAAATCCCAGGAAAAGCCATACATCGGATTGGAGGCGTCATCCATGGCAAGCAGGGATACACGATCGTCGTTTTGAGAGGTAACGACCTGCAATGCTTCCCTTTCCTCCGCTGAAAACGCCGTTTGATAAAAATTCTGATTCAGCCATTCGCGAACGGATGAGGAAGAATACTCATTTCCCAAAACCGTCAGATCCTCATCCTGAAAGAACCGTCCGTCCTCCGATTGATAAATTGCATCGGAAAAAGCCACGGCATCCAGAATCGACTCACTCAGCAAAAGCCCGGCATGTCCGTCCAGAACGCGCCAGCGCAGCGGCTCATAACGGAACCAATATACTTTGTCAAGCTCATACGCCGGCTGGGAAAAATCGGTCCAGTCTCCCGTTACTTCCCGGGAAGCAGCTCCGCTGGTCAGCGTCGGACGGTATGCCGTAAAAACAACCCCCCGATAGCGCTCGCCCTCATAAGCAACATCACAGTATTTTGCCCAATCTCCCGGCTGCATCGTTCCCGGCGCGCGGTCATCCTGGTTGGTCCCGCTGCCTGAAAAATACCCATAGGACTCCCATTGGTGCTCCAAGCCGTTCAAAGCTTCGATAAGACTTTCATCCGCGACCACACTTTGCGGATAAGAACCGAACAAAACAATATCACCGGTATTTTTTTCCTCCGGACCGGCTGCTTCTCCTGTGAAGGTCAGAGCGACGTCTTGCGGCACGGTTCCACCGATCTGCCGCCATTGCTTTTCGTTGCCCTCATAAACCACCTCGGCAAGCCGTTCCCATCCGTCGGCAAAGCCCGCCGCAAGCCGGGTCACACCGGCCGGGATGGTCAGCTGCGTCATCGGCGCTGCGCTGAACGCACCGGCTTCTATGCGATTGACACCCTCCGGAATCCGATAGGACGCCGCCGGAAGCCCTGCCGGATATTGAATCAGCGTTTTTCCGTCCGCGCTCATCAATACACCGTTTTCCGCCTTGAACGCCGGGTTTGTGCTTTCTACAAAAAATGTTTTCAGCTGCGGACAATCGTCAAACGCCGCCGAATCTATTTGCGTTACACCGGCAGGCAGGGAAACGCTTGTTAAGGAATCATTATCCCGCAATCCATGCAGCTCGCCGGAAATCTCCGTCACGGCATATCCTTCGATCTGCGAGGGGATCGTTACCGCTGTCCCGTCGCCGATATACCCGGTGATAACCGCTTTATCGCTCCATAATTCATAAGTAAACAAATCGGAAACCGACGGCTCCGCCCCTTCCGGAAGCACGGCGTAAACCGGCGCCGGCTCCGCAACACCATGGATATCATGGTTCAAAATCGAAACAAAGACCTTGACCGGCGTATCGCCGAGCTGGCGCAGCGTAACCCGGCATATCGCCAGGGACGGCTGCTCGCTGGCGTTTTGATTCATATAGCCGGCGGTTACATAGCCGTCCTTCGGCGATCCGCAGCAAGCCGTATTACCGTTGCCGTACAGCGCCTCCACGAAATCCGCCTGCGCCGGATCGTACTGCAAAAGGAAAATGGCACTTTCCAACCCGACGGTACCGCGCAGACCAAAGGTCAAATCTACTTCATCTTCATGATCGCCGGCTTGCGCCGTAAGATACAAAGCGCTTTCATCGTCCGCCGCAACCGCCTGCTCCGGCATGGCTGCCGGCAAAGTCACCGTGACCTCAGACGGCGACAGACCCGCCGCCATCGACAGTGTTTCCCGTGCGTCCAACACGGAAATCTTCCCGTTTCCGTCACAATCCGCCGCCGCAAATCCCTCCTCGCTGTCCGGCTTCGCCATGGCGCTCACGGACATGCGCAGAATGGAACGGGCGTCCTCGCTGGTCAGCGCTCCGTCAAAATTAACATCGCCCGAAGCAGCGGCAAATCCGGTCGCGGGACAGCAAAAGGCAAACAAAAGGGCGGTCAGCAAAACCCATGCGGTCTTTCGCTTCAACCAGTCTCGTTTTTTCCAATTCATTTTCATTCCTCCAGAACTTGCAATTTCATCATGCAAAAAAGGGGCGCGGGTGCAATCGAAAGGGGCCGCTCCTTTCCGATCGCACAGGCAGCTTACAGCATAAATCCGCTCCGGCGGGGGAATCGGCGACCGTGCTTTGCCGCAGACAAAAAGGATTTATGAAGCCATGTTTTCAAGGGCATCCCGCGATCGGGGAAACCCCGCATTCGCGGATTTACGGGATCCGCCGGCACGCGAACCGCCCGGATATTCGGATAGCCCCCGTCGGGCGGATTTGTGCCTGCGGATATTGTACCACAAGGCAAGTGAGAAGAAAAGTTAATATAATAAAAAAATCATATGTTGATAAAATTTTTTTGCCGGCTTGAAAACTTAACACAACATAACCCGATTTTCTTCGCCCACAGGATAATTTTCCGGACAGGACTCCGATTTTTTTATTTCGGCTTGCTTGTTGCCGTCATCATAAAGAAACGCTTTATTTTCTTCCTGCTATCGGCAAAATAACCAAAATTATCCCTGTTTTTTGAGCATCGGACTTTCGTTTTTTGGTTGTACTTTTACAAAAAGAATGGTATACTGAAACTACACCAAACAGAAGCGAGGGACTGATATGTTGTCATTATTTACTATTCTGCGCAGATTTTTCGCCCTTTTGCTGGCTTCCCTACTCATGCTCGGCGTACAGAACCCCGGCGTCAGCTATACGGTGACAAACGAGGACGCCTGTCTGACCAACTTCACCGTGATTTCCGACGTACACATGGAGGGCAATAACAAAGCCAGCCGCGACGCCTTTATCCGGGAGCTCTACGACATCCGCAACAACGCCTTTGGGAATGACGCTCTGGTCCTTCTGGGGGACAATACCATGAACGGGCAGCATATTGAAAGTATGTTCCTGTTCGGCTTTTTGGATCAGATCGACCCGGCGGACCGGGTGCTGCTGACACTGGGCAACCATGACACCGGCAACGGCGAGGGGCGCTATGACTTCTTGATTCGCCGGTATTACAGCTATTACAACGATTTTTACGGACTGGATGTTACGACGCCCTACTATACCGAAGAAGTCAACGGCTATGCCTTTATCTTCCTTGGCTCCGAAATGGACGATGTCAACTCCCCCGTGATTTCCGAAACGCAGCTGCAATGGTTGGATCAGCAGCTTGCCGACGCGACGGCGGACGGCGCACCGGCGTTTGTCTTTGCCCATCATCCTTACGGGAATTTTGAAGATCCCGACGCGCTGTTAGACATTCTGACCGCTTATGATAATATCTTCTTCTTTACCGGTCACACCCATCGGTACGATATCGTGGAGGAAGAACTGACCGACAGCGTTCACTTTTTCAACCTGCCCCGCGTCACCGAGCTGAATGAAAACGACGAGGTCTTTGATGTCACCGGACAGGGACTGCACGTGGAAATCTATGAGGATCAGGTGATCATCCGCGAACGCAATTTCTATGGCAGCGAATGGATGGACAGCTACGAATTTGATCTGATCTGAGCGATGTTTACAAAAAGCCTGACGCCCTGCGGCGTTGGGCTTTTTTTGCAAAATTCCTTCCGCCGGAAAGACGCCCGACCAAAAAAACCGCCGGCTTTCTGCGATACCCTCCGTCCTTCTGTCCAAAACCGCCGGATTTTTTGCGCCGCGATTCCCTTTCACCATTGCCGCAGCGCAGAATATGCTGACATTGAAGCATCAAAACAAGGGAGGCGGTTTTATGGGAACGGGTACGGCATTTTTGCTGACCCTTTTGGCGGGGCTCAGCACCGGCATCGGCGGATTGGCTGCCTTGCCGAAACGCGCCGCCAACCATAAATTTCTGGCGGCAAGTCTTAGCTTCTCTGCCGGTGTAATGATTTATGTTTCTCTGATCGAGCTGTTTTTTCAGGCAAAGGACGCGCTGACTGCCTTTCTCGGCGAGAGGGCGGGCGGATGGTGCGCGGCGGCGGCGCTGTTCGGCGGTATGCTGCTGATCGCCCTGATCAGCCGCATCTTACCGGAGCCGGACCGGCAAGAGACGAAAGATCGCCGGCAATGGACGCGCACCGGGCTGCTCACCGCCCTTGCCATCGCCGTGCATAATTTTCCCGAGGGGCTGGCGACCTTTATTTCCGCCATGCAGGAGCCGGGGGTCGCTATCCCGGTAGTCGCCGCCATCGCCATTCACAATATTCCGGAAGGGCTGGCGGTCGCCGTCCCGCTCCTTGCCGCCACCGGCAGCAGGCGCAAAGCGGTGGGCATCGCCCTGCTCTCCGGGCTGGCGGAACCGGCGGGCGCGCTTTTGGGGTATCTGCTGCTGCGTCCGATCATGAACGAGCTGATTTTCGGGCTGCTCTACGGCGTCATCGCAGGGATCATGGTATTTCTTGCCTTTGACGAGCTCTTACCTGCCGCCGCGCGGGAGGGCGGACATCCGCTTACCCTTTCCGGACTCATCGCCGGCATGGCTGTGATGGCAATCAGCCTGCTGCTGTTTCTGTAGCATCTTGCGCCCCGGTCGTTTTTATGCTAAGCTAAGGGAAACTGAAAGCAACAGGAGTTTATATTTTATGGAATATCGCAATATCCGCGCCGAAGAGCTGACCGACTCCCTATTTGCCTCGTTTCACCGACATCAGGTTGTCGATCGCTGTCTTCGGCGGGAAAACGGACAATGGGTCGAAAAAAGCGCCCCCTTTATCGACGACTGGTCGAGGGAGGAAATCGCCTGGCTCTGCCGGTGTCTTCGCCGGACGCTGGCGGGCGGCGGTCTGGTATTCGGCGCCTTTGACGAGGGCAGGCTGAAGGGCTTTGTCTCGGTGGAGGGACAGCCGGTCGGCAGCCAAAAGCAATATCTGGATCTGACCAGTCTGCATGTTTCGGAAGATCGGCGGCGACAGGGCATCGGCACGCGATTGTTCGAGGCAGCCAAAGCCTTCGCCCGGAAGAAAAACACAAAAAAGCTTTACCTGTCCACCCATTCCGCCGTACAGACCCAATATTTTTACGCCGCCATGGGCTGCACCGACGCAAAAGAACCGCAAAAAGACCATGTGGAAAGCGAGCCCTTTGACCGGCAAATGGAATACAGGCTCTGATAAAAAAAGAAAAGCTCCGGCGGGGGCTTTTTCTTATTTTATCTTGTGAAGAGCGATAAAGCATGGTATACTTTTTTTATTCCGGCTGCTTTTGCCGCATATTCCAAAGAAGGTATCCCCTTGAAAATCACACGCTGCTATGCCGTCGCCGTTTTCCTTTTCACGGTCTTTATTACCTATTGGACCGAGCCGTATCTGTTCCGGGAAACGGTCGCGCCGATCGCATATACCCGAAAGGAGATTTCCATGAGCGAAAAACAAGTGCTTTTGTCCGTTCCCTATCTCTCCCAACTGCCGGATTACCCCACCGGATGCGAAAGCGTTTCGGCGGTGATGGTGCTGCGGTACTACGGCTATAATCTTTCGCCGAAAACCTTTATCGAGCGCTGTCTTCTGTGTGCTGACGCGCCGGCGGAGACCGAAGCCGGCTGGCAAAGCGCCGATCCGGACGAATACTTTTTGGGCGATCCATCCTCGCCCTCCGGCTGGGGCTGCTTCCCGCCGGTCATCGAAAACGCCGTCGAAGCCTTTGCGCCGGGGCAATTGACGTCGCAGAGCCTGTCCGGTGTTTCGCCGGAGCAGCTTTGCCGGGATTATATTGACAACGGAATTCCGGTACTGTTTTGGGCAACCGCCGGTATGAAAGAGCCGGAAGACGAAAAACTGATTTCCGTCTCCGGCTCCGATAAAACCTATTGGTGGCGCGCCCCGATGCACTGTCTTTTGCTGGTGGGCTACACAGAGGACGACTATCTGTTTCAGGACCCGCTGGTCAACGGCGTAACCGCCTATGACAAAAACGCAGCCGCCAAAGCCTACCGCGCCCAGGGCGAAAAGGCGCTGGTTATTTTGAAAAAGCAAGCCTGATCAACTATGCGTAAGCTGTTTTGCCGCCTGGAGAACCTTTTCCTGATATTGGTCGCGCAGGCTTTTCGGCGACAGGATTTTTACATCGCCGCCAAAAGAAAACACCCAGCCGAAAAAGGTCGGACTGGCGGCGACCTCGGTAACCAGCCGGAAGGACTCCCGATCCCCGGGCAGAGTGGTGACCGACTCGCCGAACCGGTCGATCATAACCTTCATCAATTCATTTTTACATTGCAGCTCCACCGCCGTGCTCTCACCGCTGTACATCTGAAAAACCTCTTTGATAAAGTCGGTCAAATCATAGCCGGGCGGCTTGGGCAGCGCGGCTTTTTCCAGAATCTCCGGGGTCCGTGCGATGCGGTCGACCCGGAAGGTCACGACCTTGCTGCGGCGCTCCGAATAACCGATCAGATAATAATAATCGCCGCTCCAGACCAGATGATACGGGCTGAGGACATAAGGCTCTCCGTTGTTTTTCAGCACCTTTTTCTTCCCTGTATTATACTCATAATACAAAAAAGAGATCTGCCTGTTCCGATGAATCGCATCGTTGATCCCGTCAACGATATAATAAATCTGTTCGTTATCCGGCTTGATCCGCTCCTGTGCAGCGGCGGCGCTCTGCTGCAGCAGCGCCGCCTGCTCTTTGCTGGTCAGCCGGTAAATTTTGTCAATCAGGGTACGGGTCTTTTTGACGGTAATAAATTTAGAGGATTCCACGGCGTCGATCAGCAGCTTTAATTCCGGCAATTCAAAAAAACGCTCGCCGATGAAAAATTTATTCTGGGTCGAATGGATGGTCACCACATCCAGCCCAAAGGTTTTCAGCGCGTCAATATCCTTTACCAGCGTCGTGCGATGGGCGGCGACCCCGTATTCCTGAGACAAAAGCGTCAAAATTTCATTGGTTGAAAGCGGATGCTCCTCATCCGTATGTTCCAGCAGGATTTTCATCACATACAGAATGCGCTCCTTGCCTTCCGATTTTCCCTGCATCCTTCTCTCCTCCTCTGCGAATTGGTTTTTCGCAAGCGATTTCTTTGAATCGTTTTTATTATAACGGGAGGAGAAATCCGTTGCAACGGGATTTTTTTATTTTTTCTCTAAAATCCTTTCTGGTGTCAGTTTTTTTCAACAGCAACCCCTCTGGCGCGGAGCGTTTCGTAAATTCTTTCTGTACTTTCCCCGTCGGTTCCATTCAAAACCACCACGCCGTCCGCGGTGGTCAGCACCACACACGCCGCGCAGGAAGGGTAGCTGTAACGCGTATAATCCCCAAACTCTTCATTTCGGAAGGAGCCGGCAAGCAGGCGGGCGTTGCCGAATCCAAAGGTTCGCACGCCGGGCTCGTCGGTCTGACGATATTCGACGGTATAAATATCTTCATAGGCAAGGGTCAGATCCGACCAGACATTGGCGTCAATGGTCAGGGCTTCCGTACCATAACACAGTGTAATATCCCCGGAAGCCATCATTACGCCGACCAGAACCGCCGTTACCACCAGGAGGGCAGCCGTAAGCCACGCCGCGAACCGGGTGGATTTTTTCTCCCGGTCCGAGACTGCCTGCGGCACAGTCTGCGGATGTTTTTTTGCAAAACGACAGGAATATGCAATGGGCAAAACCAGCAGTGCCATCAGACCAAGCAAAGATACTGCCGCTGTGAGCTTCCAGGGCAGCGCCGCCGACAGCAGGATCAAAATACCGCCAATGAGCCAGACCCTCCCGCTGAAGGCATGGGTCGCTTTCCAGTTCTCTTCGCTTTGCAGCGTCCAGGGAAGCCGCACGCCGATCGTATGATTGGGGCGGCAGAAGGGGAAAAGAAGTCCGAAAACGGCAAACAGAAGCCCCATTGCGGCAATCATCAGCCGCTCCGCTCCCATCGGGTCCTCAGGCGCATACCAGACCATCGCCTGAATCCCGACCGACACGGTCGGCAAGCTCCAGATAGCAAGGCGCAGCACCCTTGGGTCCTGACCCCGGTTTTTCGGATCCTTCCACACCAGCAAAACGCAAAGCCACTGACTGATCAGAAGAAACAGCGGCAATCCGACCGCAAGCCCCCATCGAGCAGAAGCATTTTCTGACAACCGGTCGTCCAAAAGCAGTCCCGCCGCCGGCGGCAAAAGAAGCCAGAGCGAAGAAAACAGCAGGCTCCATTTGTACTTTTTCAGCATCGGGCTCCCTCCCTGTATTGCTTCCGTTGTTTTTATGCTTCCCTGTTCTTCGGGCGATCATGAAGCGGTCATCGCCGCAGCGCAGGGCAGCACCTGAAATGATTTTACCATAGTCTTGCGCTAAAAACAAGCGGTTCGACCGCAGCAGCGGAAAGATTTTTCTGCACTGACAAAAAAGGGTTTGAGTCCCTCCGCGCACAAACCAAAAGGGAATGGCACCCTTGCGGGTGCCATTCCCTTTTGGCGCGCTTGGAGGGACTCGAACCCCCGACCTACTGCTTAGAAGGCAGTTGCTCTATCCAGTTGAGCTACAAGCGCATATCTGGAGCGGGTGATGGGAATCGAACCCACACGACCAGCTTGGAAGGCTGGGATTCTGCCATTGAACTACACCCGCAGAACGGTAGTATTTTACCACAACCGGAAAACCTTGTCAAGGAAATCCGGGGATATTTTTCCCGCTGCGCGCAGAATGGTTTGTTATTCCTTCTTTTTTTCCACAGCGTTCTCTTTTTCCTTCTCTTTCCTTTTCAGGTGAGCAACGGCAAAAGTCAGAGCATAAACCGCGTCTGCGTCATAGAGCTTGAGCATTTTGGCGCATTCATCCAGCGTTTCGCCGGTGGTTTTGATATCATCCGCCAGCAGGAACCTTTTGCCCTTGACCTCTTCGGGATCCCTGACGTCAAAAGCACCGGCGATATTGCCGCGCCGGAATAAAAATCCCATTTCCTTTTGCGCGGGCGCATCAAAGATTTTTACCAGTCCGTCATAAAGGGGCAGCTCCAATTCCTGCGCCAGCTGCCCGGCAATTTCCCGATTCAGATAAAAGCCGCGGTGCCAGCGCTCCCGTCTGGTCTGCGGCACATAGGCAACGGCGTCTATGGAATAGCCCTTCTTTTTGGCAGTTTCAGCCATTTTTTTCGCCATATACCCCGCCATTCGCCGATCTGCGCCGGATTTGTAACGCAAAATGCCATACCGCACCATATCGTCATACATATACACGGCGGTAATTTCATCAAAAAAATGCGCTCTTTTGCGGCAGCGGCAGTAGATTTTCGGCAAGGCGCAATACGGACAGGCGTCATCATCGATCAATATCGGCTCGCAGTTCTCGCAAACATACCGCCCCACCGTCACCACTTCGCCACAGAAGACGCAGTGATGGGGAAACAAAAACACCGCGACGCCCTCACGCAGGGTATTCAAGTATTTTCTCCATCGGATTCCGGCTTTTTTCATTCGTCTTCCCTGGCGGATTTCAGGACCTTCAAGCGGGAAAAATCCTCCCGGTCTTTTTCATCCAGCGCATCCGAAATAAATTTAATGTTATCGGAAAGGCGGGGAATCATGATATTATTCAGCGCATTGGTGCGCTTCTGCGTTTTGCTGATCGCTTCCGCCAGGCGAAGCACATTGCTTTCGATCTCCGCCAGGCGCACGGTCAGATATTTTACCTTTTCAAAGGCAAGGTAGGCTTCGTCCAGCTGCGAGGAGGTATCGCCGATGCCGTAATACAGCTCGGGCTTTTTGTCTTCCTCCATGGTAATGACCGGCAGCTCTACGCCCATCACGCTGCGGACGACCAGCTCCATGCTGTCGTCCAGCGGCACCGACCGGGCATAATCCATACACGCGCCCATAAACAAATGGGCTTTTTGCAGCGCTTCATAGGCTTCGGCATAGGCTTGCTCGACCTTTTCCTGGATATCGGAGGCTTCCTGCATACGCTCCATGATCTCCCGGACCAGAATATTCTTTTTTCTGCCCAAAAGGTCATATCCCATGCGCGCGAGCTTCAGTGATTTTTTCGCTGCCATCAAATTGTTTTTGGTCGGCGCGATCTGATTCGCCACGGCGCATCGCCTCTCTTTCCTTTTTGCGTTTTATGCGGTAACGGCGGACATCTCCTGCTGCCCTTTATAATATTTGCGGATGGTTTCGTCATCTACGCGGTCCAGCTCTTCGCGCGGCAGCATCGACAAAAGCTCCCATCCCAGGTCCAGCGTTTGCTCAATCGTTCGGTTTTCACTGGGACCCTGATTGATGAAGCGCGCCTCAAAGGCTTTGCCAAATTCCAAAAGCCGCTTATCCGAATCCGGCAGCTCGTCTTCGCCGATAACGCCCGCCAGCGACTTTGCGTCCTGCACGCGGGCATAGGCGGAAAAGAGCTGGTTGGCAAGCATACTGTGGTCCTCCCGGGTATACCCCGCGCCGATGCCGTCCTTCATCAAGCGCGACAGCGACGGCAGCACGCTGACCGGCGGGTATACGCCGATGGTGTCCAGCGTCCGGTCCAAAACGATCTGCCCCTCGGTGATATAACCGGTCAGGTCGGGGATCGGGTGGGTAATATCATCGTTGGGCATGGTCAGAATCGGGATCTGGGTCACGGAGCCCTTTGCGCCCTCAATGATGCCCGCCCGCTCGTAGATGGAAGCAAAATCGGAATACAGATACCCGGGGAAACCCTTTCTGCCGGGGATTTCCCCTTTGGAGGAGCTGAATTCCCGCAGCGCTTCGGCGTAGGAGGTCATATCCGTTAAAATAACCAGGACATTATAATCCAGATCAAACGCCAGATACTCCGCCGCCGTCAGGGCAAAGCGGGGTGTCATAATGCGCTCGACGATCGGGTCGTTGGCGTGATTGAGGAACATGACAACCTGATTCATCACATTGGCTTTTTCAAAGGAGCGGCGGAAATAATCCGCCACATCGTTCTTTACGCCCATGGCAGCAAAGACAATGGCAAAATTCTCACTGTCGGAAATGGACGCCTGTCGGACGATCTGCACCGCCAGCTCATTGTGCTTCATGCCGGAGCCGCTGAAAATCGGCAGCTTTTGACCACGAATCAGGGTGGTCAGGCAATCGATGGAGGATATGCCGGTGCGAATATAGTTTTTTGGATAAACGCGCGCCACCGGATTGATGGGGGAGCCGTTGATGTCCCGCTTTAACAGCGGATAGATTTCGCCCAGTCCGTCAGCGGGTCTGCCCAAGCCGTCAAACACCCTGCCGATGATTTCCGGCGACAGCCCGAAGCGGATCGGATGCCCGGTCATTCTGGTGCTGGTGTTGACCAGCGAAAGTCCCTTGGTGCCTTCAAAAACCTGAATGACCACCCGCTCGCCCTCGATCTGCACGATACGACCGGTACGGCGGGAGCCGTCCTGCATTTTCAGCTCCACCATTTCATCATAGGAAGCGCCCTTTACGCCGTCCAGCATGACCAGAGAGCCGTCAATTCTGGACAGACCGAGATATTCAATAATCATTTTGCCGCCTCCGTTGCCATCGGCTCCGCCAGCGCGTTGTCGATCATATGGTAATATTCGTCAAATTTGGAAAGCTGATCGTTGGGGATATCGTATTTCATCTGTACCAGCTTATCGAAAAGCCCCTTGCTCAAAATCGCCGAAATGGGCACCTGACGCATCAGGATCTCCCGGCATTTATGATAAAGATACAAAATGACCTGCATCATTTTCAACTGTTTTTCCGGCGATACAAAGGTATCGTCGGCGTGGAAGGCGTTCTGTTGTAAAAAGCCGACGCGAATCACCCGGGCGGTCTCGATGACCAGCTTCTGATCGTCGGGCAGCACATCGGAGCCGATCAGCTTTACGATCTCCATCAGGCTGCTTTCGGTGGCAAGCAGCTCGCTGAGCTCACTGCGGCACGCCATGAAATCTTCGCCGACCTCTTCTTTATACCAGTCGGCAAGATCGCCGAGATATTCACTGTAGCTGTCGGTCCAGTTGATGGCAGGATAATGACGGGCATACGCCAACGACTTATCCAGCGCCCAGAAACAGCGGGTAAACCGCTTGGTATTCTGGGTGACCGGCTCGGAAAAATCAGAGCCCTGGGGCGACACCGCGCCGATGACGGTGACCGAGCCCTCGGTGCCGTTGAGATTTTCGGTATAGCCGGCTCTTTCGTAAAACTCGGACAGCCGGGACGGCAGATACGCCGGGAAGCCCTCGTCGGCGGGCATTTCCTCCAGCCGTCCGGAAATCTCGCGCATGGCTTCCGCCCAGCGGGAGGTGGAATCCGCCATCATCGCCACATGATAGCCCATGTCACGGTAATACTCCGCCATGGTGATCCCGGTATAAATCGACGCTTCGCGGGCGGCAACGGGCATATTGGAGGTATTGGCGATCAGCACCGTACGATCCATCAGGGGGCGTCCGCTGCGCGGGTCGGTCAGCTCGCGGAATTCCGTCAGCGCATCGGTCATTTCATTGCCGCGCTCACCGCAGCCGATATAAATAATAATATCCGCGTCGCACCATTTGGCAAGCTGGTGTTGGGTCATGGTCTTGCCGGTGCCGAAGCCGCCGGGAATGGCAGCCGCGCCGCCCTTGGCGATGGGAAACAGCGTATCAATGACCCGCTGACCGGTGATCAGGGGGCGGCTGAGCGCCAATCTCTTTTTCATCGGGCGGGGCGTGCGGATCGGCCAGACCTGGCAAAGGCTCAGCTCATGCTCCCTGCCCGTCTCGTCGCGCACCACGGCGAGGGTATCATGGACCGTATACTCGCCATCCGGCGCAACGCGGACAACCTCACCGCGAAGATTGGGCGGCACCATGGAGCGATGAAGGATGGAAGCGGTCTCGCGACACTCGGCAAAAATCCTGCCGCCCTCGACCCGCTCGCCTTCCGAAATCAAAAGATGCACCCCACGGCGGATGGCGCCGTCCAGACTGTCCGCCCGAACGCCTGCCGGGATAAAGGACCCCCTCTGGTCCCGGATGGCGTTCAGCGGGTTCGCCACGCCGTCAAAAATATTGGTCAGCAGACCGGGACCCAGGGTAATGCTCATCGGCGCGCCGGTCGCATGGACCGGCTCCCCGGGCTTTACTCCCGAGGTTTCTTCATACACCTGGATCACGGTTCTCTCGTCTTCGATTTTGATGACCTCGCCGAGCAGCTTTTTTTCGCCGACGAACACCATCTCGTTCATGGCAAGCTTTGTCTTGCCCCGAACGGTAACGACCGGACCGTTGACGCCGTAAATCAAGCTGTTATTTGTCATAGTATCACCTTACAGAGTCACGGATAGACCGGAGTTTTCATAAAACGCCTCGCGCTGCTCCCGCAGTCGGGCGTCCAGCGTATCGTCCGCCGACAGTCCCTTTGTCCGGCTGACAGCACGAATGCCGCCCAGACAAAGCTCGCTGTCGATTTTGATTTCCCGACAATAGGGCTGCAAGTCGCTGCGGTATTTCATATCCTCTTCGCGCAGATAAAACACACTGTCCGCCCCGACCACGTCCGCCAGCCGTCTTGCCGATGCGGTCAAAAAACCGGCATAATCCGCAGTCCGGGTAAACGCCCCGATGCGGCGGCGCGCTTCGTCAAAGATCTGATCGGTCAGCGCGCGGCGCACTTCAATCAAACGGATGGTTTCCCGGCGCTGGGCGGCAAAAATGTCCGTATTGTTTTTTTCATTCAATTTATCCAATTCCGTAAACTGGGAATCGTGAATTTCCCGGCTTGCCTGCTTTTTTGCTTTTTCCAGCTCGCCGGCTACATATTTTTCCGTATCCCGGCGAATTGCTTCCACCGCGCGATCGGCGGTCTCGTTAATCCGGGCGATGAATCGCTCCAGATTTTCGGTATCGGAAATCATAGGATTCCTCCTGACTGCCTTATTCTCTGATGCCGACGGCTTCGCGGACATACCGGGCAATGGAGTCACTGCCCGTTCCGCGGAAGGTGTCGGGGATCTCCGTAATCAGCGGCAGCGTGTATTTTTTGCGAAACTCCCGCACAAAATCGTCCATCCGCTTCATCAATTCGCGGTTGATCAGCACGACGCCGATGCCGGCGTCCTGACGCAGACGGTCGATTTGCTCCTGTGCCTGCTTCGCGTCCGCAACAAAGACGCCGTCAATGCCCGCCAGACGAAGCCCGGTGACGGTATCCTCACAGCTGCTCACTACATAAAGACGCATCTGTTTTTCCTCAGACCCGGTTCAGGATCAGGATGGAAATAACGACGCCGTACAGCGCGATGGATTCGCCCAACGCCACGAAGATCAGCGATTTACCGAAAGATTTGGGATCCTCGCTGGTGGCGGCAATGGCTGCGGGCGCGCCGGCGGCAACGGCGATACCACCGCCGATGCCGGCAAGACCGGTAACCAGAGCGGCTGCCAAAAGCCCCAGCCCGTTCGACTGCGCGGCGGGCTCCTCCTCTTCCGGCGCCGGCTCCTCCGCCTGGGCGACAGGCTGCACATCCTGCGCGGATGCGGTATCCGCCGCGCTGACCGCGAAGGTCAGGCTGCCGCAGACCACCAGCACCGCCATAAAACCGACCAGATTGCGCGTTAAAATCTTTTTGCCGGGGATGCCGCGACGGGACTGCTTCACCGAAGAAGCGGTAATGCCGATCAGACCGGCAATGGGAATCAGGGCGATGAAAAGATTGATGATTGTATTCATTGATTCAATTCCTCCGAAAAGAAAATTCTTTATATATACAGCGCCGTCAACCGGCTTTTTCCGCAGAAGCGCGCCGCCGGGCGCGTTTGCTGATTTTTTTGATGGTGGTAATCATCGGATGCTTGCCGCCCGGACGCCCGATGCCGGCAAAGGGTCTGCCGTCACCGTCGTAGAAGCGGGAGAACATCTCGTAATATTCCAGACGCAGCGCCTGGATCCCGGTCAACAGTCCCTCCAGCGCCATAACCAGCACATTGCCGAGAATGATGGCAAGCCAGCCCACCGGAGAGACCTCGGCGGGGCTTTCCGGGTTCCCTGCCAAAGAGAAAAACACCATCATCATGCCCGAATGCACCAGGACAAAGGCGCCGATTCGCAAAAAGGAAACCGTATTGCTGAAATAGGAAAGGATATATTCGATCAGCTCGAAAAAATTCTGCAAAATGAAATCCATCGCGCCGGTTTTTTCGACCTTTTTATGCTGCATTTTCGCGATCAGCGGCTCCTTGCAGAACAGCAGCGGCACGGTACAGACGATCATCACAATGCCGACCGGCGTGGGGATGACGGTGATATTCCCCATAAACTTGACGATGAAGGAAACCAGCGCCGCGTAAAGCAGCAGCCCCGCCAGCCCGTTTTCGCTGAACAGCGCCTCGCCGTACTCCCCCGAGCGCAGGCGGATGAAGATATTCATCATCATCGCGACAGCGACCAGCACGATACCGATGGTAATCGCCATCAAAAGCACGCCGTTGATCGAATCCATCACCTCGATGGGCTTGCCCGGCAGACCGAAAACCTTTTGATAGATCGGGTCCAGCAAATGCTCAAAGCCGAAAACCGAGCCGAACACAAATCCGAAAATCGTCGAACAGAACCCGCAGGGCACCATGATTTTGGCGATGCCGTAGCCTTTCTTTTTATAGAGGATATACGCGCCGAGCATCAAAAGCAAGCCCTGACCGAAATCAGCGAACATGATGCCGAAGAGAATGGAATAGGTGATCGCGACAAAGGGCGTCACATCCACGCCGCCGTAAGACGGCAAGCCGTACATACTCACATACATTTCAAAAGGACGGAACAGGCGCTTGTTTTCCAGTTTGATCGGGGGCTTTGCATGGATATCCTCCGACGGGTCGGAAAGCTCATAGCTGATCTCGGGCACCGCGTCTATGCGCTTTTCAAACCGCTTCTGGCTCTTCACCGGGATCCAGCCGGTAAAAACAAAGGATTTGCCGCTGCGGTCGGTGACGGCGTATTTGCGCACCTCAAACGCCATGCTGCCGCGCTTCAGATAGGTATACAGCTCGCTGAAGCGGTCGGCGCGCTCTTTCCAATAAGACGCGATCTCGCCGTCCAGCTCCTCTTTTGCGTGAAGGACGAGCTTTTCCTCCTCGGCGACCATTTTCAGCACATCCTCCGGCGTACCGGATTCCTTTTCCACCCGGATGCGCTCAAAATACAGGCTGGCAAAGATCCGGTCAATGCGGTCGGTCATGCCCTTCGGCGCAACATAAACGCCCCAGACCTTTTCCGGGGTTTTTTCACAGACGACAAAAATAAAGTCTTCCTTGCCCTGGTAGGCGTCCAGCTTTTCCAGGCACTCCACCGGCAGGCAGCCGAAGCGCACCCGAACAAAATCGCAGTCCAGCAGTTCCCGAATGGACGCGGACAAGCCGACAAAATGCTGAAACTGCTCCTTTTCCCTGGCGCAGAAGTCCAGCTCCTCCAGAAGCTCGGCGCGCAGCTTGTGAAAGCCCTTCATTTTTTCCAGACTTTCCTCGATCATGCTTTCGTCCAGCGCGGTCGGCTTAAAATCGGAGACATCTGCGTCATCGTTCAGCGAAGACCCCGCGACGGACGCCAATTCCTCCATGCGCTGCATTTTTGCCGCGTAGGTATTGTCGCCGCCCAGGCGGGTAAAGCCCATACTGGCGGAGACATAATCCAGCGCGTTTTCCGGATGAAGCTCTCCGGAAAGGCAGCAGGCGGAAATAAAATCATCGATTTTAGAAACCGGCCCCATGACACGGACGAATTTCATCTTTGCTATTGCCAAAAACAATCAACTCCCTTACGCGGGCAAACGCCCGGGATCGTCTCCGAGGCGGCGCTCAGGAACGAAGCCCCGTCAAAACGCCTCGGATTTTATCGGGGGAGATGCCGTAGCGGATCCCCTCGATTACGCGGATAATATTCCGCGTTTCATTCTCGCACAAATACATATAGCAGAGCATCACGGCGGCGGGGTCGGTATAAAACCGCAGCCCTTTGCGGAATTTTCCGCAGACATATTCCTCCACGACCTGCTCGCTTTCGCCGTAATCCAGTGATTTCAGCGCCTCGCCATAGGTCGTGTCCCGCAGCGCGCGCATAAATTCCTTTTCGTCCTTTGCGCCGGCAAGCCGGGTAAGCTGCGGTCTGGTAAAGGCGGTATATTTCTCAAACAGATAACATCGGTATACATTTTCATCGCCGACACGCATTTTCTTCATACGGTACATGGCGGTCATATAGGCGGAGTCCAGATACAGGCTCAGCGCCTCCTTCATCTGCTTTTCATTGGCTTTATCGTGTTTTGCGCAGGAAAAAAGGTAATTGTGCAGATATTCATGAAACGCCGCTTCGATGCGAAGATACACCCCTTTTTCACCGAACACCGGTTCAAAAGGCCTCAGGATCTGCCGGTACGGCGTGCCGTCCAGCACCTGCAGGACATCGGAAAAGCTCTTTGCCTCCGCCAAACGGATCAGGTCCAACTCCGTCAGGTGGTTAAAGAAGGGCGGCAGCTCGGCAAGGTACTCCCCGGCTCTGCCGCTGCTTAAAAGACGGAGGCAGCGCAGAATCTGCGCAATCTCCCGTTTGACAATATAAAAACGGAAAAACTCATTGCGCTCGGAAATCTCATAGCGGCTCAGGGTCGCCAGCTGCTCGTAAACGCTCAGGCGCAGCAGCTCCTCCGCCTGTATGGGCGTTATCTGGGCGGTCGCCTTGCTCAGCGCGGCGGCATACCGCCGGCGGCGCTGCAATTGAGACAAAAGCTCGCTCAATGTATGGCAGGAAATCAGCGTCTCGTATTCTGCGGGCGTAATATGACCGGCGTACATGGCGCGCGCCTTTGCCAGAACGGCGTTGGAAGCGTAATGCATCCTTACCCCTCCTGCCCGGACAAAACGGCTTCCGTGATCTGACGGACCCATTCATCCTTTTTTTCTTCGTAGCGCTGTCTCATCCGCTCTTCCACGGTCTTGTCCTGCTGCTGCAGGGCGGAAAGCTGCTTTTCACCGGTTTTTTTGTGCTCCTCGCTCAGCTTCTCGGTTTTTTTCATCGCCTTCTGCTTTTCCTCGCGGATCAGCTCCGTCTTCTTTGCCTCGACGCCGGCATAGGCGTCTGTCCGCGCCTTTTCCGCTTCCTTTACCCGCGCCCGGGCAGCCTTGTCCACCTCGATGATTTTTTGCAGCAAATCGGTCATTTCGATCCCTCCCGACGGCAAAATTTCAAGAATGAAAACAGGAAATCGGGCAAATATTCCCCGATTCGGTTTGTATTATACTCTTTTTTTTCGAGGATTACAACGGTTTTGCCTATGTATTCCGCCGAAAATCACCGGTTCTTTTCCTGCTCTTTTGGGCAGAACTGTGATATTTTTAGAAATAAGGATATTTTTTTATCATTGGATAAAAAAACAATTTTTTCCTCCGTCCGCCGGTCAGAACGCAAAGCCTCCCGCCGACCGGCGGATACGCTCCGTCATCCGCAGCACCGCCAGACTGGCTTGCTGCGCCTTTTGCGCGGGCACCAGGGCTTCGCCGCCCTCGCAATAGGCGACAAAGTCCGCCGCCTCCCGGCGCATCAATTCAAATCTGCCGCGCGGCGGAAACAGCGGCTCTCTTTTTCCGTCCGGAAAAACCGCCTCACACCGGTCCAGCTGAGAGACCGATTCGAGCAAAATGGCGCCGCCGTCTCCCAAAATCTGTGAGGGCGCGCGGGACTGTGCCAGTTTGGAATAGGTCAGCGTGACCAGCAGGTTTTCATATTGCAAAAACGCGCCGCCGGCGCCGTCGGCGCCGGTATCCAGAAACAGCGCGCTCGCCCGAATCTCCTTCGGCTCGCCAAACAGGAGATAGGCAAGATAGACCGCATACACCCCCAGATCCTCCAGGCAGCCGCCGCCGGTCTCCGGCAGGAAAACATTGGGTCGCTGTCCGGCAAGGTAAGCGGGATATTTGGACGAGAGCTGGGAAAAATCAAGGGATGCGGAATGGATCGCGCCGATCCTGCCCAGACTTTCCCGCAGCAGGGGCAAATCGGGATGATGGGCGCTCATCATCGCCTCGCAGAACACAACGCCTTTTTTCTCTGCAAGAGAATACAGTTCCTCCGCCTCCGACAAGCGCAGGGTCAGGGGCTTTTCGCAAAGGACATGCTTCCCTTTTTCCAGAAAAAGTCTTGCCTGCGGCGCGTGGCAGGCGTTGGGGCTGGCAAGATACACCCCGTCAATCGACGGATTTACCGCCATTTCCTCAAGAGAATCATAAAAAACCGGCGCGCCGTGTTTTTTCGCAAAGGCGGCAGCCTTTTCCCGGCTGCGGGAATAGACCGCCGCCAGGGACGCGCCGGGCAAAGACAAAAAGCTGTCCAGAAAGCTCTCGGTAATCCAGGAGGAGCCCACCGTGGCAAGACGCATAGCACCGTCTCCTTTCCTTTTTCACATCATAGCGCAAAGAAAAACATCTGTCAAGAATTCCACTTTTTTCTTGCCCCGCGCGCAAAGATGTGCTACACTGATATCAATCAATACAAGGGGGTCTTTTTATGATTATCACCACCACCAACTCCATCGAAGGGCACGCCATTCGCGGATACTGCGGCATTGCCTTCGGCGAGGTGATTTCCGGCGTAGACTTTGTCAAGGATTTCGGCGCGAGCCTGCGCAACGTCTTCGGCGGCAGAAGCTCCGGCTATGAGGAGGAGCTGATGCAGGCGCGGCAGGAAGCGCTGGCGGAGATGCAGCAGCGCGCCGGTGAGCTGGGCGCCAACGCCGTAGTCGGCGTAGACATCGATTATGAGTACCTGAACGGAATGCTGATGGTTACCGCCTCCGGCACCGCTGTGGTTATTGATTGAGTCTGCCGAAAAAACTGCCGCAGGGAAGGACCCTGCGGCAGTTTCAGACTGTCGAAAAACCGTGTTAAGCGATGATGCGAGACACGGTTTTTTTGATGTTTTAGGGATAAAAAACGACAAAACATAAAAAGACGAACAAGAACTTATTTATATCCCGTAAAAAACAACACCCAGCCCTGCCGAGATCAGGATGATGACAATCGGCGAGAGGCTTTTCTTTTTTACTTTTTTATAGACCGCGCCAAAAAGAAGCAGCAGCAGGAAAATCGCAATCCCCCAAAGATCGGCGTGCAGGGGGCTGTTTACCGTTGCCAGGCCCAGAAAAGAGCTGAGCGCCATGGTGATTGCCGTGCCGAAAATCAGCCCCACCACACAGGGTCTGACGCCGCCGAGGAACGCCTGTACGCCGGCGTATTTCAATAAATTTTGCAAAATGGCAGCAATCAGCAGGATGATCAAAAACGAAGGCAAAATCACCCCCAGCGTCGCTACGGCGCTGCCCAAAATGCCCGCCTGGGACGAGCCGATAAAAGTCGCCATATTGACCGCCAACGGTCCCGGCGTGGACTCGGAGACTGCGATAAAATTGAGAAATTCATCCTCCGCCAGCCAGCCGTGAGAGAGAACCTCTTCGCGGATCAGGGAAATCATACCGTAGCCTCCGCCAAAGGATACCGCGCCGATTTTCAGGAACGTCAAAAAAAGCGACAAAAGGATCATGGCTGCTCCTCCTTTTTCGCTTTTTTGGCGGCGGCTCGGACGCCCTGCGCCATCAGCCCGACCGCGCCGCAGATCAGGATATAATATACAGAGGAAAAGTCCACGGCGAAAAGCGTCAGCACCGTCAAGGCAAGGGCGGGCAGCAGAAAAAGCAGCACCGAAAGGGGCTTTTTCTCGACGGTTTTCAGCATTTTTACGGCGGCGGAAAAAATCAGATAGATCACGCCCGCCTGAATGCCCCGGAAGGCATACCCGACATAGGTCAAAGACAGGAAACGGTCAAAAAACAGCGAGATCAGGTAGATAATCACAAAGCTCGGCAGGCTGACCGCCAGGGTCGACGCCAGCGCGCCGAAAAAACCGCCAAGGCGATACCCGACGTAAGTGGCGCTGTTGATTGCCATCGGCCCGGGGGTCGACTCGGCAATCGCCGCCACGTTCAAAAATTCCTCCCGGTCAATCCAGCCCTTTTTGGCAACCAGCTCGTTTTCCAACAGGGCTATCATCGCATATCCGCCGCCGAAGGTAAAGGCGCCGATTTTTAGAAACGTCAAAAAAAGCGACAGAATGATCTTGCCCCCGGGCTGTTTTGACTGCTTTTTCATATCCCGCCCCCGCTTACGCTATGAGAATGACTTCATTTTATCATAGCTTTGTCCGCTGTACAAGTGAAAATATTCCGCATCAAACACGCCCCGCCTTTGGCGAAGCCGTTGACGCGGAATTTACTTCTCGTCCAGATAGGTTTTCAGCAGCCGCAAAAGCATCCGTTTTTCCTCCTGGTTCAGGCGGGAGAGCAAAGCAGAAAATTCAGCGTCCAGATAATCCTTTTCCATAGCGGCGGTGCCGCTGACCAGCTCGCCGAGCTCGCAGTCAACCGCCCCGGCAATTTTTGCTAAGGTCGTCAGGCTGATTTTGGTGATACCCCGCTCCATATTGCTGACATACCCGACGGAAACCGAAAGCGCTTCTGCCAATGCCTCCTGGGTCATATGCTTTTCTCTGCGCTTCTGCCGAATCCTTTGTCCGATTGCGTGAAAATCTACGGTCATTTCAACACCCCATATTATCATAGCAAGTATGGTCGGCGCGATACATAAATCAATACATTTACTTTAACTTATCATATTGACTTCTCTTTGAAAAAATGATACACTATCCAAAGCCTCTCAACAGATTTTCCGATTGCACCGGGCAACATATTTACTGAAAATTCACCTTCTATGTCGCTGATTATGCTGTCACCCTTTCCCTTCACCTCAGCTTGGTTTTTCATCCATTTTGACGGGGAAAGTTTGTGATACGAGAAGCGCCGCCGCTGCGGGCAGCGGCGTTTTTCGTCTTTTCCGCCGCAGTGCGCAAAAAAATAAGAATCCGCTTGCATTTTTATCGCAAATCCGGTATAATAAAAGAAACACATTACAGGAGGTGGCATCCTTGAACGAACGCACCATCAAATTCGACCTGCGGGACAGCCGCGAAACCGAAATCAAAAAAGCCGTGGCGACCGTATACGAAGCCCTGGCGGAGAAAGGCTATAACCCCATCAACCAATTGGTAGGCTATATCTTGTCGGAGGATCCCACCTATATCACGACCCACCACAACGCCCGCAACATCATCAGCAGCATCGACCGAGATGAGCTGCTGCAGGTCATGCTGAAGGATTTTTTGGCGATTGAATGAGGTCTTTGTTGGGAGGCTATCCATTTTGGCAGATAAAAAGAAAAAAGAAAAGTTCCTGATGTATAAAGGGCGCCCGTTGGTTCGCTCGGGCAATACCTTATACTACGGCAACAGCTATGATCCTTTCGTTATTATGATTAACGTCCTGACCACAAAACAGGTGGAGGATCTGACGGTCGCCGACCGGGTCAGCATCCAGCTTCTGAATACCGACCCAACGGTCCGCCCGAGGGACCGCATCGTAAAAAAAAGCGAAAAGAAGGGGCTTTACGCCGCCATGGACATCGGCTCCATCTGGCTGGAGCGGGCACTGGCAGACAAAAACAGCTGAAAGCAAAAACGACGCCGCCGGGCGTCGTTTTTTATTGTCAGACCGCGGGTTATTCCCGCTCTTTTTTAATCCCGAAAACCAGTCGAAGCAATGCGCTGAGCATCTTCGGACTGCGCCAGACAACAACCTTCATCCATCAAAACCCCTTTATCTTGCGCAGAGAAAACCCCCGCACAGCACCAGCGCCGCGGCAAGTATCACAATGAGTGCTTTTTCCGGAAAGCAAATCGCCAAAAGCAGCCCGGCGCCGAACGCCGCGATCATTGCTCCCCTGCCCGGTCTTTGTCTGCGCATCGTCTTTCCTCCGCTTCTTTGTGGTACATTATACGCGCGTTTGTTTTTCGTGTTACTGAATCCAGGGACAAGATCCCGCAATTTGTCCTTCGGTTGTCAAAAATATGACTGATTTATTTCCTTTTGGCAATGTTTATAATGTGTTTACATATGATAAACACTATTTTCCGGTTCGCTGTGATACAATACGCTTACAAAACCCTTACGGGAAAGGCGGTGAGACCGATGAACGATGACATTTTTTCCGACAAGACAAAACAGGGAGAGACCGCGGAGGGAGGCGCAGACAGCCGGCGCGTGCGCATACTGCCCCCGGAGGAGCCCGCCGCGCAGCCGCAGCCGCCGGTCCGGGATTTCAGCGCCCATTACCGCCCGTTGAACACCGCACAGCCCCCATCGGAAAACAAAAAAAATCCCCCCGCCGACGCGGCGGAGCGTTATCGTTCGGCGGTCCTGATTTCCTCCGAGCAAAAATCCGCGAAACAAAAGGAAAACAAAAGCCGTATCCTGTTCACCGCCGTGCTCTGCGCCGCAACCGTCGTAATCAGCGTGGTCTGCGGGACCCTTTCCGCGCGTATCACCTTAGCGCGGCAGGAAGAAAAGGCGGAGGAAGCCTCCCTTTCCGACATTTATTCCATCCGGACGACCCGCCCGTCGCTGACCGGTGCCGGCGCGGCGGTAAGTACTTTAACCGAAAGCACCGAAGCCAATACCGACGCCTCTACCGCATCAGAATCCGCGCAAAGCGAGGCGCCCACCGTGGTCGCCAGCACCGACGCTGCCGTCGCTAAGACCGCCCGGGATATTTATAATGAAGTCGCCTCCGGCGTCGTCGGCGTTACGGCGCGCATCAATCTGTCCAACACTCTGTTCGGACAGAGCTTTGTCGGCGAGTCCAGCGGCTCGGGCTTTATCATATCCGACGACGGATATATTCTGACCAACTATCATGTGGTTGAAGGCGGCAGCAATATCCGCGTTTCCTTCTTCGACGGCTCCGAGCGGGACGCGGAGCTGGTCGGCTTTGACCAGGACAACGACATCGCCGTGCTGAAAACCGAGGCGTCCCGTCTGAATGCGGTTACCCTGGGCGACTCCGACGAGCTTTCGGTCGGCGATACGGTGCTGATTATCGGCAATCCCCTGGGTATGCTCTCCTTTACGCTGACCAGCGGCGTGGTCAGCGCGCTGGACCGGGAGCTGACCGACGACAACAGCTCCATTCGCATGTTCCAGACCGACGCGGCGATCAATTCCGGCAATTCCGGCGGTCCCGCCTTTAATATGGACGGCGAGGTGGTGGGCATCGCCACCTCAAAATACGCCGATTCCGCCATCGAGGGACTTTCGTTCTGCATCCCGATCAACGATGTAAAAGCTGCCGTGTCCGACATCATTGCCTATGGCTATGTGCGCGGCAGACCCCTGCTGGGCACTTCCGTCCAGACCTTGAGCGCCTCCTCCGCCGCCCGGTATCATTTACCCGAGGGGGTATATATCGTGGCAGTGGGCGCCGGAAGCGCGGCGCAGCAGGCGGGGCTCTCCGACGGCGCCGTGATTACCGCCGTCGGTGGAGAAAGTGTCGCCTCCGTGCAGGAATGCAAAAGCGCGTTAGAACAATATTCCGCCGGCGACCGCATCCCCCTGACGGTTTATCAGGACGGCGAATCCAAAGAAGTGACGCTGACCGCCCAGGAAAAGGTTCCCTCTTCGCCCCGCACCGCCTATTCCAATGTGTATGACATCTGAGCCCTTCCCCGGCTGCCGCACTGCGCGGCAGCCTTTTTTTTCGCCGGGCGCTTCTTGCGTTTTCCCCGATGATATGATACAATACATCCAAATCAAAACCGATACGGAGTATAGCATGAAAAAAGAACTGGAAAAGCTGCTGCTCTCGGTGCAGAAGCCTGCCGCGTATGCCGGCGGCGAGCCGGGCAGCGTGATAAAAGCAAGAGAAGACGTTGACCTGCGCTTTGCCTTCTGTTTTCCCGACACCTATGAAATCGGGATGTCCCACCTGGGGATGAAGATTTTATACAGTCTGATCAATTCCCGCAAGGACGCCTGGTGCGAGAGGGTTTTTGCCCCGGCGGACGATATGGAGAGCGCCATGCGCGAGCGCCAAATTCCTCTTTACGCTCTGGAAAGCGGCGATCCTCTTTCGGATTTTGATATCATCGGTTTTACGCTGATGTATGAGCTCAGTTATACCAATGTGCTGAACATGCTGGATCTCGCGGGGCTGCCGGTGCGGGCAAAGGACCGCCCCGCCCTTTCGCCGCTGATTGTCGCCGGAGGTCCCTGCGCCTGCAACGCCGAGCCGATGGCGGATTTTATCGATCTGTTTATGCTCGGCGACGGCGAAGAGGTCATGATGGAGCTGCTGGATCTTTACAAGGCGTGGAAGAAAAAGGGCGGCGACAAGGCGTCTTTTCTGGAGGCGGCGTCTCATATCGAGGGGGTTTATGTGCCCTCGCTCTATGATGTCAGCTATCACGAGGACGGCACCCTCCGCGCGGTCACACCGCTGAAAACCGCGCCGCCTGTTGTCAACAAGCGAAATGTTTCCGACCTGGAGCATGTCTTTTATCCGACCGATTTTGTCGTTCCCTATACCGAGGTGGTCTTTGACCGGGCGGTTCATGAGATCTTCCGGGGCTGCGTGCGCGGCTGCCGCTTTTGTCAGGCGGGCTTTATCTATCGTCCGGTGCGGGAAAAATCGCCGCAGACCATCAGCCGGCAAAGCCGCCTGCTTTGTGAAGCTACCGGCTATGACGAGCTGTCGCTCTGCTCTCTATCCAGCAGCGACTACAGCCGTCTGAAAGAGCTGCTGGAAGAGCTGCTTTCGTGGACGGAGCCGATGAAAATCAATATCGCGCTGCCGTCTTTGCGGATCGATAACTTTGACAGGGAGCTTTTGGAAAAGCTCTCCTCCGTGCGAAAAAGCGGGCTGACCTTTGCTGCCGAGGCGGGCACCCAACGCCTTCGCGATGTCATCAATAAAAATATCACCGAGGAGGAGATCCTGCGCACCTCCCGCAGCGCCTTTGAAGGCGGAAGAACGGCGGTCAAGCTCTACTTTATGCTGGGGCTGCCCACCGAAACCGAAGAGGATGTGCGCGGCATCGCCGCGCTGGCGCAAAAGGTGGTCGATGAATTTTATCATAACCCCAACAAGCCCAGGGGGAAATCGGTACAGGTCAGCGTCAGCGCCTCCAATTTTGTACCCAAGCCCTTTACGCCCTTCCAATGGGAGCCGCAGGCAACCGAGGAAGAGCTGATCGAAAAGCAGAAGCTGCTGCGCGAAAGCATTACGACCCGCAAGGTGCAGCTGAGCTGCCACCATCCGGAAATCAGCGCGCTGGAGGGCGTGATGGCGCGGGGCGACCGGCGATTGGGGCAGGTCATCGAGCAGGCGTGGAAAAACGGCTGCCGCTTTGACAGCTGGGAAAATCATTTTTCCGCCGGCACCTGGCGTGACTCCTTTGCCCAATGCGGCATTTCACCGGCGTTTTACGCCAACCGCCGCCGCGCCTATGATGAGATCCTGCCCTGGGATCACCTGAATTACGGCATCCGCAAATCCTTCCTGCAGCGGGAAGCGGAAAAAGCGAAGAACGCCGAAACCACCCCCCAATGCCGCGTGCGCTGCGCGGGCTGCGGCGCAGACAGCTTGAACGGAGGGCATTGCGATGCGAGACGTAAGGATTAAATTTTCAAAGACCGGCAGACTGCGCTTTATCTCTCATCTGGACCTGAGCCGCACCATGCTGCGCGCCCTGCGGCGGACGGATATTCCGATCTGGTACACCGAGGGCTTTAACCCGCACCCTTACGCCGCCTTTGCCCTGCCGCTGCCGCTGGGCGCGGAAAGCGAAAACGACGGGATGGACATCCGCGTGACCGGCGACATCAAAAACGCGGCGGTTATGGAAAAGCTGAACGCCGTGCTGCCGGAGGGTCTGCACGTCACCGAGTGCTATAACCCGATCGATAAATTCGGCGCGATCACGGCGGCGGAATATCTGTTTTTCTTTGAAAAGGAAACCGACGGCGACCAATTGGCGTCGATCCTGCAAAGCGGGTCGCTGCTCTGCGAAAAAAGCGGAAAAGCCCACGGCAGAAAGGTGATCAAAACCGTCAATCTGCTGGAGAAGATTCCTTCCTATACTCTTACAAAACAGGACGACGGGCTGCTTTTGCGGATCACCCTGCCGGCAGGCAGCAAAAACAATGTGAACCCGATGCTGCTCGCCCAGGCGCTGGAGCGGCAGCACGGGATAGCGGCGTTCTTAATCCGGCGCGTACAGCTTCTGACCGACCACGGCATTTTCAAATAATACACTAAGGAGAATTTCCATGCACCAACTTCTTCATTGTCCGTCCGTTCCCCATCTGCCCTGGCAGGACAAGCCGGCGACCGCCGGCGAGCTGCCTTTGTGGCGATATGATCAAAATCCCATCATCGGGCGCAATCCGCAAAAGGGCATTGCCCGCATTTTTAACAGCGCCGCCCTACCGTGGAAGGACGGCTTTATCGCGTCGGTTCGCGGCGAGCGCACCAACGGCGTACCGCTGACTTTTTTAGCCCATAGCGTCGACGGCATCCATTGGCAGATCGACGAAGAGCCCATTTCTCTGACCGACCGCGACGGAAAAGCCCTTTCGCTGCGCTATGCCTATGACCCCCGGTTGGTCAAGGTGGACGACGCCTACTATCTGATCTGGTGCCAGGATTTTTACGGCGCGTCCATCGGCATGGCAAGAACGGAGGATTTTATTCACTTTGAAAAGCTGGAAAATCCCTTTATCCCCTTCAACCGCAACGCCGTTCTGTTCCCGCGCAAAATCGACGGGCTCTATACCATGCTCTCCCGTCCCAGCGACAGCGGACACACGCCCTTCGGCGATATTTTCCTGAGCCAGAGTCCGGATATGGAATTTTGGGGGCGGCACCGCCATGTGATGAGCCCCTCGGGCAACTGGTGGGAAAATGTCAAGATCGGCGGCGGCGCGGCGCCGCTGGAAACCGATCTGGGCTGGCTGCTCTTTTACCACGGCGTCACCGGAACCTGCAACGGCTTTATCTACAGCATCGGCGGCGCCATCCTCGACCGGGAGGAGCCGTCCCGGGTGCTGCACCGCTGCAAAACCTTTTTGCTGACGCCGGAAAAAGAGTACGAAGAGCGCGGTTTTGTGCCGAACGTCTGCTTCCCCTGCGCCGCCATTGCCGACGGCGATACCGGCAGGATCGCCCTGTACTACGGCGCGGCGGACAGCTATGTCGCCCTCGCCTTTACCACCGTGGATGAGGTTATCGCCTACATTCTGCAAAACGACGAAACCAGCGAAACCGACCGCGAGCCCGGCATTCGCTGACAAACGCGGAAGACTCCGGCTTTCTTTGCGCCGGATTGCTGCGCCTGGGCGGGGATTTCCATCCCTTTGCCGCACAGAGGATTTCCCGTTCCTTTGCCGGAATTATTATCAAAAAAACAAAAAGAGGTTCTCCGACCTCTTTACAAAAAAAGGAATCGCGGCGCTGCGCTTCCTTTTTGTTTTTCTTTTTATTCCGCCGCCTGCTGCACCGTTTCAATGCCGAGCGTCTCGTTCATATAACGGTTCGCCTTGCGCAGGATCAGCTTATCGTTATCGAATTTCAGCGTTTTGATGGCGCGGGAATATTCCAACCAGATATAATCTTCGATCTCTTCCCTTTGGATCACCGTCTGGGTGTCCTTGGTGGTTGCCAAAAAAATCTGGACCTTTTTATCGACCTTGCCGCCGATTTTGTAATCCGACTCGGCGCGGAAGCCTTCGTAGAAATCGGCGTGGATGCCGGTCTCCTCCAGCACCTCGCGGTACGCCGTCTGTAATTGGGTCTCGCCGCGCTCCATATGCCCTTTGGGGAAGCCCCAATGAGTGCTGCGGCAATTCTTAATCAGAAGGAACCGGGGAAATCCGTTGATATAGCGGAACACAACGGCGCCGCAGGAATTTTCATACAGGCAATCCAGACGATACGAGCCCTTCGGTTCGGCAAAAGCGATGGCGTCCTCAATATCAAAATTCACATAGCGCGAATTTTTACACGCGGCTACCACTGCCAGTCCGCCGCCCCTGCGGCGAATGACGGCAATGACACGCCCATCGAATCGTTTGACCGGATGGGTGATGCCGAGAATATAGGTATCCGCCTCAATGGTTCCGTGGTCGGAGGCAATCAGCCCCCTGCCGAAATTCAGGCGATATTCTATATTCCGCTTCCGGTCAAAAAATCCAATCGCTCTTGTCACCCGTACTTTTACGGTATAATTTAACATTGAGCAATCTCCTAAGCGGTAACTAAAACTTTTACCATTGTATCTTTTTTTTCGTTCTCTTGCAATGGGATTCCGCAAAAAATCCGGCAAACCACAAAATTTTTATATTTTCAACAAAAATCCGGCAACAAAACGACCGTATTTTTTACGCCAAAACGCCCTCTGTTTTTTACATTTTTCTTCTTTTTGTCGTGATTCTCTTGCAAAAGCGCCGCCGGACAGGTACAATATATTTATCCCTGAAAACAGGAGCTTGATTTGGAGGTTGTATCATGGCTGAACAAATTACCACCTTGCCCGTCGGAAAACTCGGAATCATCTGCACCCCCGGCTGCGAAAAACTGGCGGAAAAGGTCGACAAGTACATCATCAGTTACCGTGAAGAGGTGGAATCCACCCACCAATACGGCATTCTTTTTGACGGCTTCAAACGCGATACCTATATCATCAAGACCAATTTTGAGCGTTTCAGCTCCGGCGAAGGCAAGGCGGTCATTCTGGAATCGGTCCGCGGCTATGATATTTACATCCTCTGTGATATGTTCAATTACGGACTCACGAGTGAGCGCTTCGGCATCAAGGATATCCCCATGAGCCCGGATGAGCATTATGCCAACCTCAAACGCGCCATTTCCGCCATCGCGGGCAAGGCGCACCGCATTACCGTGATCATGCCCATGCTGTACGAGGGCAGACAGCACAAGAGGACCAGCCGCGAGTCGCTGGACTGCGCCATCGCCCTGCAGGAGCTATGCCTGCATATGGGCGTTGACAATATCATCACCTTTGACGCCCATGACGCCCGCGTGCAGAACGCCATCCCGCTCAACGGCTTTGAAAATGTCACCACCATGTACCAGATGATCAAGGCGCTGGTCAACAATGTGCCCGATCTGGTCATCGACAAGGACCACCTGACCATCATTTCTCCGGACGAGGGCGGTGTCAACCGCTGCATCCATTACGCTACCGTGCTGGGGCTGGAGCTGGGCATGTTCTACAAGCGCCGCGATTACAGCCGCGTTGTCGGCGGCAGGAACCCGATCCTCGCCCATGAATATCTGGGCAAGGACCTGACCGATATGGATGTCATTGTGGTGGACGACATGATTTCTTCCGGGGATTCCATGCTGGAGGTCGCCAAAAAGCTGAAAGAGCTCAACGCCAGACGCATTTTTATCTGCACCGCCTTTGGTTTGTTCAGCAGCGGCTTTGAGCGGTTCGACGACGCCTATAACGAGGGGCTTTTCGATCTGCTTTTCACCACCAATCTGATTTATCAGCCGGAAACGCTGCTGCATAAGCCCTGGTACCGCAGCGTGGACATGAGCAAATATATCTCCCTGCTGGTCAACACGCTGAATCTGGATCAGTCCATCAGCAACCTGTTGAACCCCAACGACCGCATCGCCAATTTCCTGAAGAAAAAGGGATACGATATTGTCATTCAAAAATAAAGCAAAAAGCGAGCGTCCGGCGACGGGCGCTCGCTTTGTTTTGAAGGAAATTCACTACGCCAGCGGACAAGGGCAAAGACGATGACGGGACGGCAAAGCGAAAAAACGGCTGGGCGCCTCCGCTCCTGATTTTGCGAGGTTTTTCCGCCGATGAAACGGATCCTTCCCCACAAAAAAGCCGGGATGTCCCGGCGGAAAAGAGAAGGCGCATCAGCGCTTTCTTTTTTTATAGAGCAAAACTGCGGCGCCGACCGCCGCACCTGCCGCAAGGGAGACGGCGGCGGCTTTTTTCGCCCAATCCAACGCGACGCCGACCGAAGACGGCGCGTAGGTATACAGCAGGTTTTGCGCCGGATGGGCAAGCGCTGTGCCGATCAGATCCCGGTACGTCAGGGTCCGGTCCTCATAGCCGCGCACCTCTTCCTCGCGGAAGGTAAAGACCCGCACGCCCCGCTGCAAGCCGGGACCGTATACATGAAAACCGCAGCTCTGGGTATAGCCCATGCGCACCCCCCGCAAAGTACCGCAAAAGGAATTGATGTGGTCATGTCCGAAAAACAGACCCATCACATCGCCCTTTTCGCAAAGGGCGTCAAATTCACCGCTGTTTTTTACCGGGATCGCGGCGTTTTCGTGCATAAAACCGCCGGGCTCCGTTTTTCTGCCCAGCGCAAAATACCGGTCGGCATATTCCGCACTGCCGCGCAGCGCACCCTTGCGGTTTTTCGGCACTTCGTCCAGCAGCTCATAGACCTCAGGCACGGGAATATGCTGAAAAACCATGGCAGGCAAAAGGCGCCCTTCCTTTTCTTCCCATGCATCCCGTGTTTTTCGATAAAAGGCGACCTGATCCTCGCCGACGCCACGGTATCCGCCCAGCTTCCGGTCATATCCGCCGCTGTCCAGCCCGTAAATCGCAAAGACCGGCTTCCCGTCCCTGCCGAAAACCGGCAGACAAAAAATGCCATAGCCGTCCAGCCCGGTTTCGGTCTGATCCAAAAACAGCGGCGAACGGCGATACATCTCCCACTGCTGCTTTTTGTCAATACCGCAAAAGACATCGTGGTTGCCGAACAGCACCGTAAAGGGGGTTTGGGTCTTTTCCAGACAGGCAACGATTTTGCCGATCACCGTTTCGGCGTTGGCGACAGGATCGCCCGTATGCATCGTTACGCCATAGCCCTTGATCTGATCGCCGGTCAGGATGGCGAGGTCGGGCTTTTCGCGGGAAAGCGCCGCCGTCAGCAGCGCTTCGGTATCGGCGGAGAAATCGGCGATCTCCTGGATATCCGCAATCTGCATCAGCTTAAATTTTCCATGATGAAAACGCAGGGGCTCCATTCTTACTCCTCCAACTGATGGATCTGATCGACGCGGCGCTGGTGCCGTCCGCCCTCAAAGGGCGTATTCAAAAAGACATCCACCAGCTCCATTGCCAGCCCCGGGCCCAGCACTCTGCCGCCCAGGCAAAGCACGTTGGCGTCGTTGTGCATTCTGGTGAACTTGGCGCTGAAATAATCCGAGCAGCAGGCGGCGCGGATGCCCTTCACTTTATTTGCCGCAATGGAAATCCCAACACCGGTGCCGCAGCAGAGAATCCCCAGAGAAGCCCTGCCCCCGGTAATTTCATCGCAGACCTTTTTCGCCTGCAGGGGATAATCCACCGACTCCGGCGAATTGCAGCCGCAGTCCGTATACGCGATCCCCGCCTCCTCCAGGTGGCAGCGAATCGCCTCCTTCAGGGCAAACCCGGCATGATCCGAACCAATGGCAATCATTTTGTATTCCTTCCTTCCAGTCTTTTTTTTCTTTCCCGTTCCGCCTGCGGCATCCGCAGATAAACGGGAGACAAAAGCTTCGGGCTGACCGGCGTGCGGTCGGTGAAAAGGATTTCATACGCCGCCGCCTTCGCAACAAAGGAAGCCCGCTGATAAAAATCCTCTCCCGCCGGCAGGCGCACCGGAAGCTCGATGTTGTTTTTTTTCAAATACGCAAGAAATACCGGCGCACCGTCGCCGGTAACGACGGCAGGACGCTGATACTCCTTCAGCCGCTGCGCCGCCTCCTCGGCGGATATTGCCGCATCCTCGCTCAAACGCTGCGGCGCGTCGTTTCCCCCTTCAAAAAAAGCGGCGTACAGCTGGTCCCGCCGGGCGTCCATGCAGGCAAGGATCAGCTCCCCCCGGCGGTTTTGCCCGAAGGCGGCGGCTTCCAGCGTAGAAATCCCCAAACAGGGAATCTCCATCGGCTGCGCGACGCCCTTCGCCAGCGAAACGCCGATGCGCACCCCCGTAAAAGAGCCGGGGCCATGGGTCACGGCAACCAGATCCATATCAAAGAGCCGCAGCCCCGAGCGCTCGATCACCCGCGCCATCATCGGCGCCAGCGTTTCGGAATGGGTCAGACCGGTATGCAGAAATTCCTCCGCAAGGATTTTATCCTCCGACAAAATCGCCGCCGACGCGCTGACGGCGCTGCTTTCCAACGCAAGAATATTCATGCTGTTTCGCCTTTCCGGATCCGGATGACCCGGGCGTTTTCCGACGCACCGGGCAAAAGATCCACATAAATCGTATCTTCCGGCAGCTCATCCTGAATGTTTTCGCTCCACTCGATCAGCAGAATGGCGGTGCCGTCCAGATAATCATAAAAGCCGGTCGAATGCAGATCCTCCGCAGAGCTCACACGGTACATATCAAAATGATACACAGGGGGGTCGCCGCCGTAATCATTGACAATGGCATAGGTCGGGCTGGAAACGGCAGCCGGATTGCCCAGACCGCGCATCAGACCGCGAATGAAGGTGGTTTTTCCCGCGCCGAGTCCGCCGGTAAAAGCAACGACGCTGCCGCCGGACAAGGACCGGGCGAAGGAAGCGGCAAAGCGCTCTGTCTGCGCCGGGGAATAGGAAAAAAAGGTCCGCATCTGTTCCACTCCTTACGGGTTTACAAAATAGTTATTGAAAATCCTTCCGTCTGCCTTTATAATAGTTTCATCAGGGGCATCCATTGACTGAACGCTATTTTTCGGAGGCTTTGCTTTGAATCCGATCTTATCAACTCTAAAAAAAGCATGGCGGGAGACCGATCACACCCTGCTTTTGCTGTGCATGGCGGCGTCCTGCTTCGGCTGTCTGATGGTCACCAGCGCGACGGAATATTCCCGCGAAGCGGACGCGCTCGTCTCGCGCGATGTGCGCGCCATGCTCATTGCGGTGGCTGCCGGCGTCGTTGCCGCGCTGATCATTTCCTATATTGATTATGAAATCATCATCCGGCTATGGCCGCTGATTGCCGGCGTCTCGGTTTTTCTCCTGCTGCTGACGCTTGCCATCGGCGTAGGTCCCTCGGGCAGAAGCGACGTGCGCTCCTGGCTGGTGCTGCCCGGCGGCTATTATTTTCAGCCCTCTGAGCTGGTCAAGATTGGCTTTATTGTCACCTTCGGCGTCCATCTGGATATTGTAAAGGATCAAATCAAAAATATCAAGACCGTTCTTCTGCTCTGCGTTCACGGCGCCATTCCGACGCTGCTGGTCATGCTGGCGGGCGACATGGGTACCTCGCTGGTCTTTTTGATTATTTTTGCCGTGATGATTTTCATGGGCGGCATTGCGCCGAAGCATATTGCCCTTGGCGCCGCCGTCGTGGCGCTCGCCATCCCCTTTGCATGGCGGTTCGTCCTGGGCGATATCCAGAAAAGCCGCATTCTCGCGCTGATTTATCCGGAGGATTACCCCGATATCATTTACCAGCAGCAGCAGGGGCTGACCGCCCTCGGCTCCGGCGGCTGGACCGGCGAGGGGCTGTTTCAGGGGCAGTATACCCAAAGCCACGCCATTCCCGAAGGGCAAAACGACATGATTTTCGCCGTGACCGGCGAAGAGCTTGGTTTTTTGGGCTGTCTGTTTGCCCTGTTCATTCTGGCGATGATCATTCTCAAAATCGTCAGCACCGGCAATCAATCCCGAGACAACGCCACCTCGCTGATGTGCTACGGGCTTGCCGCCATGCTGGCGGGGCAGGTCGTGATCAACGTCGGCATGTGTCTGATGCTCCTGCCGGTGGTCGGCATCACCCTGCCCTTTTACTCTGCGGGCGGCTCCTCCACGCTGTGCCTGTACGTCGGCATCGGGCTGGCGCTGAGCATTTATCGATTCAACCGGGAGGGCGAAACGGTCAATTTCCGCCTGTCCCGCATCCACACGCCCTTCTCCGAAGAATAATCGAAATACGCAGGCTCCCCCCGGGGAGAGCGCCCTCCGCAGGGAAGACACCCAAAAAGAATTTATATTTGTCTTCTTTGTGGATTGTTACGTCCCGATCCGATGCTCGCTCAAAGTGCAGACGAGGATATTATAATTAGCCAAATAAATATCGCAATTATGTGAATTGACTGTTACTTGATTTTTGCAATTGTGTGGTTTTTATAAGTATTCCAAGTAGGTTCATAGGTGGGATCTGCCTGATTTCCCCACATATCCCATCCTTCACGATCTCCGCGAGCAAATAATTCAATCCGATTCGGCAGACTGCAAGCCTCAATAATCGGGATTATTTCGTCCGGTTTTCTGCTATGTTCACGCTTTTGCGTTCTGATTAGATTAACCTGTGAACGAGCCGGAGATAATGTTCGATTTGGCTCGCTCTTCTTTTTTATGCCAAAAAGAAGAAGCTCTGTAACGTTACGGAAATAAAAACCTACTCCTCTTCCGTCGGGCAAGCCGTCTTTACGAACTTTTTCCCAAACAATATTCCCCTTATAGTCGAACCCCCATGAATCCATAACTGCTAAACCGTCCGGAAGTAGTGCATTTGGGATCCAAAGATATAGATGAGCCTTATCATCCGCTATTTCAGGAACCGGAAGCGCCATAATATCCTCTATCGTCATCGTCTCATATCTTGTCAGTCTCTTGTGTTCAGGAGCCACTTTGCCAGTACGATTTTGAAACTGCCATGGAGGATCGGCATAGATGGTATTATATTTCTTTCCATTTGTAAAGGTCATTAGGTCTTTCACTGTACGCTCTAAGTTACTCCTCATACCCTTCGACACACTCCTTTCTTATACCGATTGCTAAAATAGGACAACCGCCATTTCGCCTGCTATCAAGACGAGACAACAATTTGCCCATCCAAGTGGTTGATGCCCCGTATTTTGCTATAATGCCTATATCTTTAAAGATCTCATTTAATTCTTCGGCTCTGGTGACAATAACCCCAACGTCAATTAAACCACAATCAAAATATGTTCGCATAGCGAGTAAATCACGATCAAAAGTCTGATCCTTGCTGTTCCATTCAAGGTCAAAAGCAACTTTATTTTTTAAAAAATCTATATTATGACCATCAATATATCCTTTAATCGTCTCTATCTCGAACGGCTCATCTGCAAAGCGTCCCCTGCGTTGAGCTGTCTGCCGAGGATACTTTTTTACAATCAAATCTCCGGAAATACGAATTTCTCGCCAACCGAAGGGATATAAAACATCGTCAAATTTCTTCGGAATCGGCGATTCATTACCTCCTGCTTTAGAAATATCATCTATATTTAATCTTAGCCGCCTTAAAGCTGCTTGTATTTCTCTCCATTCTTCCGGAAAACTCTCATGCAGTATTTCTAAAGCGTGTCCATAGTCAAAAAACTCATACTTGAACTGAATATCGGAATCTATATACTTTTTATTTGCGTTCATTCTTTTTTACCTTCTTTGCTCCATAAATTATTCATTGCAATTCAGTCCATCTGAATCCACCGTAATGCAGCAGATTTGTTATATATTACAGTATATCATCTTTAATTTAGCCTTTCAATCTACTGCAACAAAAGTGTTAAAAAATCATAGGAAAAATAACTTATTTACAAAGTCTCTCGTGTTTGGGAGCTTTTATTTTTTCAGTTTTTCCAGCTTCGCGCTGTTTGCCATCAGCTTTTTTGTGCCGCAATCGGCAAAGGCAACCTCCAGCAGCATATCGTTGCCCATTTTTTCGGCTTTTAAGACAACGCCTTCGCCGAATTTTTTATGCCGTACCGCGTCGCCGCACACCAAAGCGGGCGCCGGCGCGGATTTTTTGGCTGCGGCAGCCGAAGCAAACAGCGTCGCGCCGGCAAAGCCCGCCGCACTGCCGCCGCTTTTTTGTTTGAATTCGGAACGTGCCGGTTCATATCGCGAGCCCGAATCGCCGCCGGCGTGCGGCGCGCGATAGCCTGCGCCGGAATGAAACAGAGGCTCCTCCTCCCGGCTGACGTCCTTCAGCTTTTTCGGGATTTCCCCCAAAAAACGGGAAGGCAGGCGATACATCGTCGCGCCGTGCAGCATCCGCCGGGCGGCGCCGGTCAGGATGAGCTTTTCCTTGGCGCGGGTAATGCCGACATACGCCAGGCGGCGCTCTTCCTCGATTTCCGTCGGATCGAACTGCGCCTGGATCCCGGGAAAGATCCCCTCCTCCATTCCAATCAGATAAACCACCGGAAATTCCAAGCCCTTGGCGGAATGGATGGTCATCATAACCACGGCGTCCGCCTCTGCGTTATAGGTGTCCAAATCGGTCAACAGAGCGATTTCTTCCAAAAAATCCGTCAGCGTTCCCTCCGGATTTTCCTGACGGAAGCGCGTCAGGTTGGATTTCAATTCATCCAGGTTCGCCGTGCGATCCTCCATCGTCGCCGGATCCGCCGAGAGCGAAGCCAGATAGCCGCTTTCCTGCAAAACAACCGACAGCAGCTCGTCCGGCGGCAGCGACCGGGAAAGGGTCGTGAACCGCTCAATCAGGGCGACAAAATCCTGCATTTTGGCGGCGGCGCGGGTCACCGCCGGATATTCTTTCGCTTGCGCCATAACCTCATAGATACTGACGCCGAGCCCGGCGGCAATCTGGGCGGCGTTATTCATCGATGTCGCGCCGATGCCGCGCTTGGGCTCATTGACAATCCGCGCCAGACGAACGTCGTCGTCGTGGTTGGCAATCAGGGATAAATAGGCGATCGCGTCGCGAATTTCCTTGCGCTCATAAAAACGTCTGCCGCCGATGACCCGATACGGGATCCCGGCGCGGATGAGCGAAGATTCTATGTTATTGGAAAGAGCATTCATGCGGTAGAGGATCGCATGATCGCTCCATTTTTTCCCGCCGGCGGCGCTCTCCGTGATGGAATCTGCGACATAATCCGCCTCCGCGCGGTCGTTCGCGGCGGTATGCTCGGTGATTTTATCCCCGGCGCCCTGATTGGTCCAAAGGTTCTTGCCTTTGCGCGCTTCGTTGTGCTGAATGACCGCATTGGCGGCATCCAGAATATTCTGCGTCGAACGGTAATTTTGCTCTAAACGAATCACCTTCGCCTTGGGATAATGGGTTTCAAACCCGAGGATATTTTCCACCGTCGCGCCCCGAAAGCGGTAGATGGACTGGTCGTCGTCGCCAACCACGCAAATATTCTGCCGTTTTCCCGCCAAAAGCTCCGTCAGGACATACTGGGCATGGTTGGTATCCTGATATTCATCCACCATCACATGGGAAAACCGCTCGTTGTAATAATCCAGGACATCGGGGCAGGTCTGAAGAAGACGGACGGCGTTGACGATCAGGTCGTCAAAATCCATCGCGTCCGTTTTTTTCAGAAGCTCCTCGTATTTTTCATAGGCGGCGCCGATTTTTTGCAATCGAACATCTTCGCCGCACTGCCGTTTGTAGTCTTCCGGCGAGATCAGCGCGTCCTTCGCCCGGCTGACCGCCGACAGGACGGACTTTAAGGGCAGGAACTTTTCATCGATTTCCAAAAGGCGCAGCGCCTCTTTCATGACCCGTTTGGAATCGTCGGTATCATAAATGGTAAAATTGGGAGAAAACCCGACCCGCTCGCCGTATCTGCGCAAAATACGCACACAAAGGGAGTGGAAGGTGGAAGCCCAGACCGCGCTTCCGTCTTCCTCTCCCAGCATCATTTCCAGACGGGTTTTCAGCTCCCCCGCCGCCTTATTGGTAAAGGTGATCGCCAGGATCCGCCAGGGACTGACCGACTTATATCCCATCAGGTCGGCGAACTGCCCATAGGCGGCGTTGTCGCCGGCAAGATAGCGGTCCATCGCCTGTAAATCCTCGTCCGTCGGCTGCCGCCAGGTTTTTTCCACACAATAGGCGTCGCCGAAGCGGATCAGGTTGGCGATCCGGTTGACGATCACCGTCGTTTTGCCGCTGCCCGCCCCCGCCAGGACCAGAACCGGTCCCGACACGGTGACAACGGCTTCCATCTGTCTATCGTTCATACGGCGAAAGGTCCGCTCAATGATCCGCCGCCGTTTTTCAAAAAAATCGCTCAAAAATAAAACTCCGTTTCCCCGCTTCAGCCAATCCCCTCGGTCATATGCCGCAAGGAATCCCGCAGCCGCTCAATGTCCGCCGCGACGCCGGCAAAAAGATTTTCGCATTTTTCGGCGCACAGCCGCAGCTCCGCCGAAAGCATCTGCACCTTTTTTTCCGTATCCTCCGCAAAACGAACGGTTCTCGCATTGGCGTCGGCGGCAGTCCGGCGCGCTTCCTCCATCACCTGATCGGCAAAGCGGCGGGCGTCCACAAGGGCGGAGCCGACCCTCTCCTCCATGCTCTTATCCCCGGCGCTCTCCCGGGGCGCGCTCTGCGGCGCCGTCTTTGCTTCTTCCAGCGCCCGGCGCAGGGAATCGTTCTCCTCCGCGATACTCCGGTTTTGCTCCTGCAGTGTGCGGAACTTCGCCTCCAGTGCCTGGTATTCCGCGTTGCGGATCGCCAAGGAGGACGCTGCCTCCCGCGCGTCGCGGTTCTCGTCCAGCTCGCGGCTGATCGACTTTTTTTCCTCCTCCAGAATCCGGCAGCGCTCGGTCAGCTCCCGCAGGCGGCTGTCCAGCTCCGTCACGGAGGCGCGCAGATCCGCCTCCGTCCGCTTCTGCATTTCGATAAAATTCAGCACATCGTCTTTTTGGAATCCGCCAAAGGCAGCCGTTTTGAAGACGCCGGTCATATCGTCCATCCGATACCATCCTTCCGAAAAGGCGTCAATTCGCCATGATTGCCATAATTATACCATCCCGCCGGTCAAATTACAACCTTTTCGCGAGCAAAACCAAAATTCCGCGCGCATTTTGCCGCAAGCTCCGGCGCCCGGAGCGAGGGGAAAATAAACTGTCGATTTTATCTCTTGATTTTTTCGGGATTTTGGTCTATAATGACAAAAGAAACTGTGGGATGGAGTTGACTGCATGGATAAGAAAAAAGCCATGAAAGCCGCCGCAGCCGCCGCCGGGATCACCGCCGGCGCCGGCGCGCTGCTCTTCGCGTTCAGCAATATCGTATACGATCAGGTCTTTACCGCAAAATCCATGGCACGCCGCAAAAGCACCTTTGTGCTGGAGCCGGCGGAAAAGGAAAAATATCTGAAAAACCCGGCGACTATTCACGACGACCGCACCTGGTTCGCCTGTATGGATCCGACGGAGGAAACCATCACCTCCCGCAGCGGGGAAACACTGTACGCGGAGCATTTGATCGCAAAGCAGGATTCGCACGCCTGGTGCCTTTGCATTCACGGCTGGACCAGCTGTCCGCAGAATGTCGGCGTGCCTGCCCGCCATTTTTACGAAAAGGGCTTTCATGTATTGATCCCCCATATGCGCGCCCACGGCAAGAGCGAGCAGAAAAACGTCACCATGGGCTGGCTGGATCGCTTTGATATGCTGGACTGGATTCAGTTTATTCTCGACAAAGATCCCGAAGCGGAAATTTTCCTGATCGGCGTTTCCATGGGCAGCGCCACGGTCATGATGACCGCCGGTGAAGATTTGCCGCCCAATGTCAAATGTCTGATCGCCGACTGTGGGTACACCTCCGTCTGGGACCAGATGGACAGCGTCATCCACGATATGTTCCATCTGCCCTCCCGGCCGCTGTTGGACGCCATGCGTGTCACCACCAAAATCCGCGCCGGTTATGACATCAGGGAAGCCTCCTCTCTCGAACAGCTGAAAAAGTGCAAAACGCCGATCCTTTTTATCCACGGCGAAGAGGACGGCTTTGTCCCCTATCGGATGCTGCGGCAGGTATACGACGCGGCGGAGCACTGCGAAAAGGAAATGCTTTCGATCCCCGACGCCGCCCACGCCAACTCGTGGGACATTCATCCGGAGCTTTACTGGAAAACGGCGGACGCCTTTGTCGCAAAGCACCTTACCATGCCGCAAAGCAAATAAAGCGCCGAATCAGCCGAAAAATTTTTCAAATTATTTTAATAATTATATTGTATTTTCATTCAAAAGGCTTTATAATACAAAGTAAGCTACTTATTGGAGGTTAATTTATGCTCATACAGTTGACGGTACTTGGCGTGATTGCCACCATAGTGTTCCTCATTCTGCGCGTCAAAAAAGGCGGCTTGCCCGCCGCTGTCGCGAAAACCTGCGCGAGCATTTTCTTTGTGTTCACCGGTTTGGCGGCGGTGTTTGACACCATTCCCGCGTATAACGAGCTGACGATCGGCTTCGCGACCTTTAACCCCTGGTCGTTCTTTATTGTCGGCGGTCTGGTGCTCGCAGCGTTCGGCGATCTGTGGCTGGATCTGAAGTATACATACCTCGAGAGCAGCAACGAATTTACCGCGCTGGGGATCAGCTTCTTTTTGGCGACCCAGGTCATGTATTTTGTCGCTGCCTTCAACTGCTTCAAGTGGAACAGCAACCCGACCTACATCTATGTCGCCATTGCCGTAGCCGCCATCTTTGCACTGATCACCGTTTTCGGCGAGAGACGGGTGCTGAAGGTTAAATTCGGCAAATATAAGCCCATCTGCGCCGTTTATGCCGCCTCGCTGGGCTTTGTGATGGTCTTTACGATCTGCTGCGCCATTGCCGACTCGGGCAATTCCGGCGCAAAAGTCATGGCAATCGGCGAAGTGCTGCTGTGGCTCTCCGATATGATTTTGATGAAAACCTACTTCGGCGAAGGCAGAAACCGTAAAAAGGACGTACTGTGGAATCATATCCTGTACTATGCCGCGCAGTATCTGATTGCCTACTCCATCTCCATGATTTTGCCTACTCCATCTCCATGATTTAACGTTCCCTTGCTTTTCGACGCGGTGTGCCTGCGATCCTTCGCGCACACCGCGCTTTTTTTACGGAGGCTCTTATGCGTATTCTCAAAAACCAGGAAAGCACCCTTGCGCCCACCGTGGCAATCTTTGATTTTGACGGCACGCTCTCGACCCTGCGCTGCGGCTGGGAAGAAATCATGCTGCAAACCATGCTGTTTTATCTGGGCAGCGACAGCGAATCCCTTTGCCGCGCCTATATCAACGAATCCGCCGGCGTGCAGACCATTCACCAGATGAAATGGCTCTGCAAGCAGGTGCGCCTGCGCGGAAATCCCCAAAACGCGCCGCTGGACCCGTGGTTCTTCAAAGAAAAATACAACGACCGGCTGATGCAGGGCATCACAGAAAAACGCAGCGCCATCAAAAAGGAGCCATCCCTGGCAGCGCGGTATCGGATGGGCGGCGCCGAAGCTTTTTTGCGCGTGTTAAAGGAGCGGGGCGTACGGCTCTTTGCCGCCAGCGGAACGGATACGGCGGATGTGCGGGAGGAAGCGGAGCTTTTGGGGCTTGCCGGTTATTTTGAAAAAATCGAGGGCGCGCAGCCCCGCTCGGAGCAATGCAGCAAGGAAGCCGCGCTGCGGCATTTCCTTTCGGAGGACGGGCTGCAGCCGCAGCGGGTGCTGATTTGCGGCGATGGCAAGGTGGAGATCCGGCTGGGCAGCGAAAAAGGCTGCCGGACCCTTGGCGTCGTCGGCAGCGAAGCGGATCTGGGACAGACGGAGGATCCGAAAAAAACCGCCCGCCTGACGGAGGCGGGAGCGCAGGCGCTGATTTGTAATTTTAAAGACATCGGCGGGATTTTACGGCTGCTGTCTTTTCAGGAGGGATAATATGCGGCGACAGGAGCTTTTGGACCTCAGCGGCATTCACACCTACTCCGCCAAAGAGCGGAAAAATCTGGTGACCATCGATCAATTGATGACACCGGGCAAAACAGAGCATCCGGTGTTTGACGCGCCGGGTTTTGACGAGCTGGCTGCGCGGATCGTGCAGGCGCGAAAAAACGGACGCCCGGTAATCTGGAGCATGGGCGCCCATGTGATCAAGAACCGGCTTTCCCGCTATGTCATCGAGCTGATGAAGCGGGGGATCATCACCCACATCGCCGCCAACGGCGCAACCAGCATCCATGATTTTGAGCTGGCGTATCTTGGCGGCACCAGCGAGGATGTGCCCACCGCCATAGAAGACGGATCCTTTGGCATGTGGGAGGAAACCGGCGGTTGGATGAACGAAGCGCTGCAGCTGGGCGCCGCAAAAGACCTGGGATATGGTGAGGCGCTGGGCGAATACATCGACCGACGCCCGGAGCGATTTCCCCATCGGGAGGACTGCCTTTTGTGGCAGGGGTACCGGCTGAATATCCCGATGAGCTATCACATCGCCCTGGGAACGGACATCATTCACCAGCACCCGAGCTGTGATATGGCGGTGATCGGCCAATGCTCCGGCATCGATTTCAAAAAAATGTGCCGCAGCGTTTCCGAACTGGAGGGCGGCGTGTTTTTGAATTTCGGCTCTGCGGTCATCGGTCCCGAGGTTTTTCTGAAAGCCCTTTCCATCGTCCGCAACCTCGGTTACCCCACCTTTCATATCACCACCGCGAATTTTGACCTGATCCCCCTGGGCGATTACCGTAAAAAAATCGGCTATGACGACCCAAACTATTATTACCGCCCGCGCAAAAATATCGTCAACCGCCCGACGCAGAACGGCGGGATGGGCTGGCACTTCACCGGCGACCATCAAATCACCATCCCGACCCTGTATGATAAAATCATGGAACGCCTGTAAACGAAGATCAGCGGCATTGCCGTTGTTATAGATTTTGCGCTGTATTCTTTTTAAGAAACAGCAGCAAGGAGGATTTTTTATGGAAACGAAACAAAGGGCGGCAGGCAGGACGCGCACCGTTCGTCTGACCGTTACCGCCATGCTGACCGCGCTGCTGCTGGTCATGGCATTCACCCCGCTGGGGTACCTGCGCATCGGCGCGCTGTCTTTGACCCTGTGTATGATCCCGGTCATCGTCGGCGCGGTGACCGAAGGTCCCGCTGTATCCGCCTTCCTGGGCGGCGTATTCGGCGTGACCAGCTTTATCCAGTGCTTTACCGGCGATTTTCTTGGGGGCATTTTATTAAGCGAAAGCGCCGTCCGTGCCTTTCTTGTCTGCTTTGTCCCCCGCCTTTTGGCTGGGCTGTTCTGCGGGCTGATTTTTCGTGCCTGCCTGAAAAAGGACGCAAAAAAGGGCTGGAGCTATCTGGTGGGGAGCCTGTGCGGCTCGCTGCTGAACACCGTCTTATTCCTGGGCTTTTTGGCGCTGCTTTTTATGAACCTGACCTTTACGCCCGAGCAGGCGGAGGTGCTGGGGGCGGATTCGGTGCTGGGCGCCGTCATCCTGATTGCTGCCGGCGTCAACGCTCCGATTGAAGCGCTGGTCTGCACCATTCTCGGCTCCGCCATCGGCAAGGGCGTCGCCGCGGCGACCGGACGGTTTGTCCGATAACAACAAAGGAAACACCGGAAGCGGTTGAGCCTCGCTTCCGGTGTTTTTTATGTACGCGCTCAGGCGTTGGTGTTGTCTTCTTCGCCGGCGGAAACGCTGACGCGCTCCCGGGCGGCTCTCTCCTTTTCGGCGCGCCGCTCTTTCAGCAAAGCCTCGACCCTGTCGCTGTCCTCCGGGGAATATTTCAGGAAGGCGCGGGCAATCAGATAAACCAGGCTGTCAAAGGCCGTCGCCAACGTCATCATGGGCCACATATATTTGACGAACCGCTCCGGCAGCGCCTCGCCGGTGTCCTCATAGCCGCCGGTATAGCCGGTCCACTCCAGGAAGGCGTTGCCGGTCATGGTGCCGATGTTATTGGAGACGATCTTGGTAATCAGGGCAGAAACCGCCGTGGTGACGCCCTCGGTACGAAGACCGGTCTTCAGCTCCACATAGTCCAGCATCTCGTAGGTCAACAGCGAGCCGGCAACAGAGTCCATATCACCGACGACGTTGACGAACGCCTGGATGACGGAAATCAGCAAAATCTTCCAGATTTTATTATACCCGATAAAGAAGAAGAGAAGCTGAGAAACAATACCGAGAATCCGATACAGCTGGTGGGTCTTCAGCGGCCCGCCGAGCCAGTTGACCATCTGACGGGAGAAGGGCTTGGAGAAGGTAACAAAGGTACCGGCAACCTGCCATTTCAGCTGCAAAAGCACCTGTCCGCCGATCTCCTTGCCGAAGATTTTCAGCTTCGGCACCAGATAACGGTAGATCAATGTCTCATCGACCGTGGGGGTAAACACCGTGATAAAGCCCGCAATGGTATTGGCGATGAAATACTTATTATATTTTGTGACGGAAAAGCTCTCCAAAATGGTCAGCTTCGGCTCGCCGGTTTCGGGATCAATCTCGTATTCGCCCCGTTTGAATTTCTCGTGGTGGAGGCGTCTTTGCTCCCGCTTTTGCGCACGGCGCTCCTTCGCGGTCCATTCTTTTTTCTGCTGACGGGCTTCTTTTTTATCGATCCTGTCGCTCAGCGCCTTACGCACCCGTTCTCGTTCCTCTTCCACCGACTCGGTCGGCGCCGGCGGCGGTTCGTTGGGCGGCGGCGGGACGTGGGTTGGGTCGTCCGCCAGACTGTTGACCGGAGCGCCGGGACGGAAGGTCACCCGCTGGCGCATATAGGAAAGCATATAGGACGAAAGGATATTCAGAGGCAGCACGCAGATGGCGCCGACCACAATGATCTGATAATCATTCAGCCCGACGATGTCCCGCAAGCCCATTAAAAGATTCGGGATGCTCGACAGCGGATAGCCGATGCTGTTGCCGACCGAGCTCCAGACCTGGGTACGGGCGCGCTGCTGAGAATAGGGGCTGATGCCCGCGCGCATCTTCTGTCCGGCGACGGAATCCATCGTACCGATGATGTCCTGCACACAGTTGCAGACCACCAGAACGGCAATATGCTGCCAATCGTTCATCCCGCCGTCCAGCAGCTTAATGACATTGAGCGTATGACCGGTCACCGCGGAAATACGCATGATAATGCGCCATTCCCGGGGTCCCCAGCTCTTGCGGTCCATATAAGTCCCCAGGACCGGGTCATTCGCCGCGTCCCAGAGAGACGAAATCACGCTGCCGACGGTAATTTTATTGGGAGCGATGCGATAATATTCCTTATATAAAAAGTCCTGTTTGCCGGTAAAGCCGCTGGTCACATGGGTCAGGGCGGCGGAAAGGGCAAACAAAAAAAGCTCCCACGGCGTTACATGACCCTCCGGCAGATCTACGCCCTTGAACCAAGCGACCGGATCCAGAATCATTTCCCTGATTTGCTGCCGGTGCTCAATTTTCAGCTTCTGCCGCCACTTGCCGCCCGGTGAGATAACCCAGTCGGCAAGCCGGTCGCGCCATGAAGGCTTTGTTTTCGGCTTTTTTTCGCGCTTCCTCAAGCAAAACCATCCTCCTTTTCTTTTTTACCGCCACGGCAACGGGAACCCGTCAAGACACTCCCCGCAGCCGCGCCGCAGAGAAAGGCAGTGTTTTGTCTTAGTATTATTTTATCACTGCCGCTTCGTCAGAATCAACAGTTATTTTCATCGAATCTGATCAATACTATACTTCTTTTTGCCGATTGGTTGTTTTTTTAACAAATGTATAAAAAATCACCGGACAAAACGCCCGGTGATTTTTGGCAATGCTTATGGCTGCTCTGCGGAAGAAACCGCAACCGGCTGCGCTTCTGCGCCCTGTTCGGCGGCGGCGCGGCGGCGTTTCAGCTCCTCCTCGACCCGTTCGCGGTCCTCCGGCGTATATTTCACCAGCGAACGCAGGAGCAAATACACGGTCTGGTCAAAGACCGCAGAAAGGGTATACATCGGCCACATATACTTGCGGAAGCGCTCAGGAACCGCGCCGCCGCTGTCCAGATATCCGCCCTCGTAGCCGGTCCACTCCAAAAAGGCGTTGCCGGTCACGGTACCGATGTTGTTGGTCACAATTTTTGAGAGCAGCGCGGAAACGGACATCGTCACGCCCTCGGTGCGCAGCCCGGTCTTCAGCTCTACATAATCGAGCATCTCATAGTTGAGCATGGTTTCGGCGACGGAATTCATATCGTTAATGACATACGTCCACGCCTCGGCAATCATATTGAAAAACAGCTTCCAGAATTTATTATATCCGACCAAAAAGCGCATGACATAGGTCACGGCATTGACCAGATGGCAGAGCTTGTTGGTCTTGAGCGGACCGCCGACCAGATTGACCAGCTGACGGGAGAAGGGCTTGGTGAAGGTAACCGGGAAGCCGGCAACCTGCGCGTGCGCCAGCCACATCATTTCGCCGCTGATCTCCTTGCCGAAGAGGGTAAAGCGCGGCACCAGATAACGATAGATCAGCAGCGGATCCACTGACGGCGTAAATACCGTGATAAAGCCCGCGATGGTGTTGACAATGAAATATTTATTAAATCGCGTGATGGCGAAGCTCTCCAGCAACGTCAGCTTCGGCTCGCCGGTCACCGGATTGATCTCTACCTCACCGCGCGCCAGGCGCTCCCGGTGATCTTTGCGCTCCTGCGCCTTGAACGCCTTGCGCTCCTTACGGCTCATGGCTTTCAGGCGTTCCTTGCGCTCCAGCTTCGCCAGTCGTTCTTTTTTGACGGCGTCGCGATGACGGATCTCCTCCTCGATCGGCTGTAAATCCTCCTCGCTCAGCGGCTCTGCCGGCTGCGGATCATGCGCCGGATCGGCGGGCAGGCTGTTGGTGGGGGCGCCGGCACGGAAATTGACCCGCTGCCGGACAAAGGTCACAAGATAAGAAGCAATAATATTGAACGGCAGCATAAACACCGCGCCCATAACGATAATCTGATAGTCGTTCAGATGGAAAACATCTCTCAGCCCCATCAAAAGCATCGGCACCGTCGAGAAGGGATACCCCAGGCTGTTGCCGACGGAGATCCAGACCTGGATACGTCCGCGCTGCTGCGAATAGGGGCTGATCCCCGCGCGCAGCTTCTGGTCGGAAACCGTGCTTAAGGTACCGATCACATCCTGCAAACAATTGCAGAACACCAGAAGGGCAATATGCTGCCAGTCGCTCATGCCGCCATCCAGCATTTTGATGACGTTCAGCGTATGACCGGTGATGGCGGAAATGCGCATAAACCGGCGCCATTCCCGGGGGCCCCAGCGTTTTCGGTCCATCCAGGAACCGAGGATGGGGTCGTTCGCCGCATCCCAGAGAGAGGAAATAATGCTGCCGACCGAAATCTTGTTCGGAGCGATTTTGTAGTATTCCTTAAACAGGAAATCCTGCCGCCCGGCAAAGCCGCTGGTGATATTGCTCAGCGCCGCCGAAAGTCCGTACAAAAACAGCTCCCAGGGGGTGATGTGTCCCTCGGGCAGATCGACGCCCCTGAACCACGCCACCGGGTTCAAAATAATCTCCCGCAGCTGCACTTTTTGCTCGGCTTTGATTTTTTGCCGCCACTTGCCGCCGGGAGAAACGATCCAATCCGCCAAGCGCTGCCGCCAGGGGCGCTTGTTTGGATCCTTCTGCTTCTTTTTCAAACTCACTCACCTGCCGTTAAAATCGCGCCGCACAGCGGAATGGGCAGCGCTTTCTTTCGGTTTTTCCGGCAATCGCCCCCGGCGGAACCCGCCGCGCCCTTCGTTTTTTAGAAAAAGGCAAAAAAGACAAATTTCGCCGCGTGGCGCCCGCCGCGCAGGGATCGTTTCCGGAAAACAGGGCTAAATCCGCCGGGAGGCGGATTTAGCTCGGAACTATTCTAACATAAGCTTTGTATAAAATCAACAAGTTTTTTAGAAGATTACATGAAATTATACATCATTATCATGAAAACCGTCCCGCCTCTTGTCAGAACGCCCGATTTTCCGGCTTTTATGGGGGTCACCAAAAACCGCCCTCTCCCGTTTCTGCGGCAGGCGCCGCGCCGTCAAGGGTTCCACAGGCAGTACGCGGGCAGCCGCCAGCCCCTTTCCGGTTCCTTTTGACAATTGTCCTGCCGCGCTCTTCTCCTTCGGTGCGTACCATGGGGGCGACGGCGGACAAGCTGTTTCCGTGCAAAAAAAACGGCAGCCGCCGAAGCGGCTGCCGTCGTAGTTTTTTTACAGGATATGAAACAGCTGTTTGAAGAACGCTTCGATCTTGCTGACAAAGCTGCTCACAAAGGCTTCAATCGTCGACCACAGGGACACCAGCCGATACTCCGGCGACTCGGTGGACCCTTCGCCGAAAACATCGGTATAGTTAAAGGTGTCGGTCTCGTAGCTCCACAGATCATCCATGCTCAGCGTAAAGGTACGGAAGCCGCGGTTGTCGTCGTTATAGGAACGGAAGGTACAGCCGGGGCAGGAGATCAGGTCGATCCCCTCATGGGGCACCACAAAGGAGTTAATATGGTCATGGCCAAACACGATGGCGACCACATCTCCCTGCTGCTTCATCGTATCGAACTCATAGCGCGCCTCGGGGATATCAAGCTCCGCCGGGCAGGGACCCTCGCCCAGATAACTGCCTTCACCGGCGTTCTCGGGCAGCGCCCAATAGGTACCGAACTTGGCGACGGCGCCGGGCGTACCGGCGGGCACCTCGACCAGCGCATCATAGATCTGCACCGGGACGATATGCTGGAAGACCATCGAGGGTACCGGCTCGCCGCCGTTGGCAGCCTTCAGCTCGTTGGAGGTCTCGACATACCAGTCCAGCGCCTCCTGATACACAAAGCCGTAGCCGTTCTCGTTGCCGTTTTCGTCTACATAATAATTGCCGGAATCCAGCATCCAGATATTATAAACAACCTCGTCGCTGTCCTCGGACGCATACACGGGAATGTTATAGTTGCCGCAGCTCTTTTCCATCGACTCGCCTTCCCAGCCGATATAGCAGTCGTACTCCTGATAGATCGCGACCTGCTCCGCCTTGGTCAGGGGTGTGCTCTCGTCGTCATGGTTGCCGAATACGCCCGCCACGGGGATGGCGTATTCTTCAAAAATATCCATAACATTACGGATCGCCGTTTCGGCGGCAGACTTGGTCAGAGAGAGATAGCCGGCAATGTTGTCGCCGGTCATCACGATCAGATCCGGCTGCGCCTTTTCAATGGCAGCGCGGATAAATTTTTTGGAAAGGCTCGTCAGAATCGGGCCGTCCTGGATATCCGCGACATTCAGAATTTTCAGGCTTCCATCCTCGTTAAAGGAGACATGGGCCTGCTCGGGACGGGTCAGCTCCGCCTCCGCCGCATAGGCAGCCGGAAGCAGCGCCGCGAAAAGCAGACACACGCTCAAAAGGACAGCAATTGTTTTTTTCATAAGTAAGTTTGCACTCCTTCTTCTTGTACATTTCATACGTGTTTATTATAGCATGAGATGCCCAAAAATCAAGGGCTTTTTCGGAATAATTTCATCTGTTTTCCAATAGGAGACCGGACAAACCCTTTGTCCGATCGTTACCCTTCCAGTCCGGCGGCGGCGCTCTGACCGGCGGCGGGCATCAGATAGCCCATATTGATCCAGCCGGACGCGTCGCCATAGGTCGTATACCCCCATTCACCGTTGACAACGGTAACGGTGATAATCGTACCCTTGGGGATGGTGGCGACAATCTCGGCGTCGGAAAGAGGCTGCGCGCGCATATTCAGCGCATCCGCCGTGGTGTTGACGCGATAGGACCCGGCAAGGGAGACCGGCTGAGGATCGGTCGTTGTTTCCGCCGGGATCTGCTGCTGGTCTGCAATGGGGACCTGATCGTCCTGTACCGGCTGCGAACGGCTGTTGCTGACCACGACGCCCAGAAGCACCGCGCAGACAATGACCAGCACAATCAAAACCGCAAAAAGCGTCAGCAAAAAATTTTTGTTGACCAGAACCTGGTCTCTTCTTTGGGTTGCCATAGAAAATCCGCTCCTTTATGCAAAAATAATTTTATCCATCCAAAAAGCCGCCGGAACCCTTTGATTCCGACGGCAAACGAACGAAAAACACGCAAACGCAGAACTTCTGCTTTCCGTTCGCCGCCGTTAGCATATGCCGAGCCGGCAGAAATATGCTCTGGAAAAAACCGGTGGTTTTATAAAAGCGAAACCTGTTCGCCCGCATCCTCCGACGCCAGGAACGCCCCCGCTGCGGGAATGTTTTTTGCCAAATATCGCTTGGCGTTGACAAATTCGGAGCCGTCCGAAGGCTCGGCGGCGCAAAGGTGATGGTTTTTCCGCAGCGTCATGACCTGAACGCCCTGGGAATCCTTGGTGCTTTTGGCGGAGATCATCGACGAATGCACCAGCAAAATCTTGCCGTTGGTGGTCGTCAGGCGGAACAGGCGATCTTCTGTAATATGATAAACCGCCACCAGGGGAGCTTTATCGCTGTACGCCTTGATCAGCTTTTTGCGGTTGGTCTTGGTCTCATAGGCGGCAGCGTCCACCTTGGCGCATTTTCCGTTTTCAAAAAAGAACAGCAGATAGCCGGAAAAAGCATCCAGCGCAACCAGGAAGCGGATGGCCTCCCCCTTATCCGCCTCTAATTTTGAAGCGGCGAAATCGCCGAGACTGGACGCCTTGGTATCCTCAAAATCGGCGGCATGGGCTTTATAGACCTGACAGCGGTCGGAGAAGAACAGCAGATTGGTCCGATTGTCCGCCTCGGCGGCGTAGAGGATCCGGTCTCCCTCCTTTAGTTTATGCTCGCCGCTCATGCGCAGAGACTGGGGTGTGATTTTTTTGAAATATCCCTCGCGGGTAAAGAACAGATGCACCGGATAGGAGGGGATGACCTCCTGCTCGGGTCCATCGTCCTCCGCCGTCTCATAGATGATTTTCGTGCGG
>CASFQZ010000002.1 GCA_949296825.1 uncultured Eubacteriales bacterium | reverse complement strand
ACTCCGGCAAGTGCTCTTTTCCGGTCTTCAGCAGCTGCTGATACCCAGTGATGATCCGGCAGATGGCCTCTTTGCTCAAAATGCGGGTGTATGGCGTGGCGTTTGGTGACAGGTAGGATTCCACCGCGTGTACCAGTGCGTCAATGGAGCTGGTGGCAAAAACCGAAAACGGAATGCTTTTCAGTAGTTCGGGAATCAGCACCGCAAAATCGCCGTAGGTCGCCTCGCTGGTCAGACCCATTTTCACCCCGAGCTTTTGGCGGGTCATAATGGCGATATTGGTCACCTCGCTGCCGGTGCCGCAGGTGGTGGGCACCAGAACCAGCGGCACGCTTTTTTTCAGCGTATCTTTCTTGTCGTATAAGGTGTCCGTGTCGCGCCCTTCGCTGACCGCGACAACCTTCGCCGTGTCCAGTACCGAACCGCCGCCGATGGCCACCAGGCGGGTATAGCGCAGCGCAGCCGCCTTTTGAATCACCGCGTTGACCACATCGTCCGTCGGCTCCCCCTTGCCGTAATCATCCAAAAACAGGGTTTGCACCGGCGTTTTTTCCGTATCAAAATAAGGCGTAAAGACCGAATGCAGCGTCAGCACCAAATCGTCCTTGCCCAGCGCAAAGGCTTCGGCAAATTCGGCGCAGGTGTCGAACCGGTACAGCTTCGGTCGAAAAATCAATTGTTCCATCTCGCTTGCTCCTTTTTATGGAAAAATAGATGGTTTTATGATACCATATCCCGCCGTTTTGTGCAAGGCGAAAGCCTTTGCACGATATTTTTAGCAAAGACAAATGGCTATCACACCGTAGGGGCGGAGATTATATATTTTTATGACTATCTTCTTATAATGATTATACGCGCTCCGCTTGACAAAGCAGGCGGGGCGTGTTATATTGTATGCAAATCTTGGAAAAGGAGCGCGCGCCATGAAAGCCAGAACCATGGACTATATGGTTTATTCCGTCCTGATGCAGCAGAAACGCCATGCAGAAGGGCTTTGGTTTTCGTTGGCATGTTGCTCTGGAAACGGATAATTTCGTTCCTCCTCTACAGCCAAACGCAGCCGTAAGTTCTTCGTCGGAGCTTGCGGCTGTTTTTATTTTATCATTTTACTTAGGAAAGGGTGGAAGCCATGAACTTTTCTTATATTGACGGCGGAAAGACCTTTGATTTCGGCAGAACGGCGGCGCAGTACGCGAAATACCGGGATATTTACCCCGAAACGCTCTACCGGCGGCTATCTGAAATCGGGGTGGGGCGCAGCGGGCAGAAGCTGTTGGACATCGGCACCGGTACCGGCGTATTGCCTTTGCATATGGCGGGCAGCGGCGCCGAAATCACCGGCATGGATATTTCGCCGAAGCAAATCGAGGTGGCCCGGCGCGAAGCGGCGGCGCGGGGACTCGAAAAGGTGCAGTACCTTGTGGGGGACGCCAATCAGCTGCCCTTTGCGGATCATATCTTTGACGGTGTGACCGCCGCCCAATGTTTTTGGTATTTCGACAAGAAAAGGGTGCTGCCGGAAATCCGGCGGGTGCTGAAAGACGGCGGTATCTTTGCCAAAATCTATCTGACCTATACCCTTGACGATGAAATTGCCGCCCGCTCCCATGCGCTGGTCAAAGAGATGAACCCCAATTGGACCCCGGAGGTCTCCGGTTCGCAGGATATGACCGACGATTGCTTCCCGGGGCGGCAGACAGAGCGCATTTTCTGCGATTTGCCCTTTACCCGTGAAAGCTGGCTGGGGCGCATGACCGCCTGCCGGGGAACGCTGGCGTCCATGGACGAGGAGACCTTTCGCCGGTGGGATTCGCGCATGCGGGCGCTATTGCAGCCTTATCCGGAAACCTTTACCATCCGCCACCTGTTAATCCTATCGTATTTTACCATTCAAAAAGAAGGAGGAAAAGACTATGCTCAGACATAAGGGAACCGTACCGCTTCCCACAGAACGGCTGCTGCTGCGCCGGTTTACCTTGGAGGACGCGGACGCAATGTACGAAAACTGGGCGAAGGACGCCGCAGTTTCCCGGTTTTTGACCTGGGAACCCCACCGCTCCACCGAGGATAGCAAAGCGTTTTTGCGCAGCTTGGACTATAGCCGCCCGCAAACCTACGAGTGGGCGATTACGTACGGCGGAACACCTATAGGCTCGATCAGCGTTGTCAGCATCGATGAAAATGCCCATATCGCCGCCCTGGGTTACTGCATCGGCCGCGCCTTTTGGAACCGGGGCATCACCAGCGAGGCGGTGCGGGCGGTCATTGCGTTTTTATTTGACGAGGTGGGCGTCCACCGGGTGGAGATTGACCACGCGGAAAAAAATCCCGCCTCCGGCGCGGTGGCAAAAAAATGCGGCTTTACCTATGAGGGCAAAAGCCGTGCCAAATTTTACCGCCACGGGGAATACCTGGATATTTGCCATTGGGCGGTGTTGGCGGAGGACAGAAAAAGATAACAGATTCCCTGTCTGTCCATTCTAAAACACTCCGTAGGGGCGGGTCTTGTGCCCGCCCGAGGGCGTAGCTGGCAGAACCCAATACCACCGCAGGTCGGGCGTTGGTGTAATCCGGTTTTTCGTTTGTACGGTTTTTATCATAAAACCGATACATTTGTGCGTCTTCCTTGGTACGCGGAAGCCGAAATCCTCTGCCCCTTCCCCGGGCGGGCACAAGACCCGCCCCTACACTGTGCATCCAATCGGCGCGATTGACACCCCTTTCGCGGTGTGGTAGAATAAAAGAAAAGCGCGAGGAGGCGCTGTTATGGGATTGGGTGAGAAACTGAAAAACATTGTCGGCCTGGAGGGCAGCGTAAAGGATTTTATCAAACCGGCGGCGGGGTATACCTGCGCCAACATAACCTTAGGCGGCGCGGGGTACCCGATCAGTCAGTTCCACCAGCAGTATCTGACCTATGTGGAGGGGCTGGATACGGAGCAGGCGGGTTCCATTTCGCTGATT
>CASFQZ010000001.1 GCA_949296825.1 uncultured Eubacteriales bacterium | reverse complement strand
CGTAACGCCGACGCTGGAGGAGGTCTTTTTATACCATGCGGGGGAAGTGAGCCTATGAAACAGCTATTCGCCCATGAAATGAAAAAAATCTTCTCGAACCGGCTCTTTCTCTTCCTGCTGCTCTTTTTGCTGTTTGTTGACGGGCTGTATATTTACAAGACCTATGACACCTATCGGGATCCGTATAACAAGGAAACTTCGGAGGCGCAATGGAAAATTTATCAAACCGTGGAAGGGGAAATCACCGCCGAAAAGGTGAATGCCTTGACTGCGATGATCGACCGGCTGGAAGCGGACAATACCGGCGACGCCGCCGATTTGGACCCAAGCATGGCAGCCGGCGCAGACGGTGGCGCGCAGAGCGGTTATTACTACAACGCATACTGGGATTTGACCGTGGCGCGCAATCTGTTCGATAAGCTTTCCGCCGCTTATTATTACAGCCGTGATATGGAGGCGCTGCTGGCGGAAAACGAAGCGCTGCTGGCGCTTTACCGCGAAAAAGGAAATACCACCCTGGTTAAGCAGGCGGAGCTGATCGCGGAAAGTTACAGCGGGCGAGCCATTACTTCCTATTACGATACGGAAACCTACGGCAGTTATTTTTCCTATGATTTTTCTTCTTTTTTAATTTTATTGCTTGTTTTTCTGATGACTGCCGCGCTGTATGCGGGCGAGACGGAGAGCGGGATGCGCTATCTTTTGCGCAGCACCCCCGGCGGGCGGCTGCGGCTGGTGGCTGCCAAGCAATGCGCCATGGCGGTGAGCGTCACGGCGATCTGGGTGGTGTTCTTTGTGTGTGATTTTTTGCTGTTTCTGTGGTGCGTACGCCTGCGGGGCGGCGGAAATCCCCTTTACAGCATTACTGCTTTTTCTCAAACGCCGCTGAACCTGACCGTCGGCGGGTTTGCCCTGCTGTTGGCGGCGCTGAAATGGATGGGTTTTCTCTGCTTCGGGCAGATCGGCTGTCTGCTCTCCTCCCTGTTCGACAAAAGCTTTCTGGTCTTTACCGCCGATTTGCTGCTGTGCTTTGCGCTGATGGTGCTGAGCACCTACAGCGGCGGCATATTGGAAAGCCTGAATCTATTTAATCCCCTGCAGCTGCTGATTGGGCGGGAGATGTTTTACACCTTCCGCACGGTGGAGCTTTTCGGCACGCCGGTATTTCGCTACGGGGTCTGCCTGGGCTGCTGCGTGGCGTTGGGAATGGTGCTTTTTGCCGCGACGGCAGCGCTGAACAATGCGGGAATGAAGCAAAGGAGGCGAAGGGCATGAACCTCTGGCGGGACGAATGGCGTCGTCTGTTCCTGAAGCGCAAGCTGATTCCGGTGCTATTTATTCTGCTGGCTTTGGAGCTGTGCAGTCTTTGCTTTTCGCTTGCGCAGAGAGGTGATTTGGACGAAGCGTCCAGAGAAGTTTATTTATCCTATATGGAGCATTTTGCCGGAGAGGTCACCGAAGAAAAAGCGCAGCAAATTGAGGACGTCATTGCCCAGCGTCAGCAGCTGAACATGAAAAAGACGGCATTGGAACAGGAATATGCCGCCGGGACGCTGGATGCGCAGAGCTACCGGCAGCAGATGACGGAGCTTCGGCAAAAAACCGTGGGCAGCATCGGGTTTCAGCGGTTTGTGGAAGCATACCGCGGCGTCAGCGAGGAGACGCCGATTCTGGCGGATACCATCGCATGGGATGTGCTGTTCGGCAACGGTGGTATCGATATTTTTCCGGTGCTGGGGCTTTTGTACCTGGTGCTGGCGCTGACGGTGGGCAATGAAGAGAGCGGCGTCAACCGTCTGCTTTTTACCACGCCGAAGGGTAAGCGGGCGTTGATTCATGTGCAGATGTTTACCGCCTTGGGGACGGCAGTGCTGTTTTCGGCGGCAATTTACGGCGGGAAGCTGCTTTTTGCTGTGCTATTTTTTGATTTGAGCGGTTTTTCCCTGCCGCTGCGGGCGGCGGAAATTTTTGTGCAGACGCCCTGGGCGCTGACGCTGGGGGAAGGATATTTTTATTTGAGCCTGATCAAGACGGCCGGTGGTCTGCTTTTAACGCTTCTGATGCTGCTGGTCGGGCGGCTCTGCCGTTCTTCGCTGTACACGGCCTTTATCAGCCTGATTGCCGTTTATGTCCCCGCGTATATGCTGTCGGATCGGTATGAGCGTTTTTACCTGCCGCTGCCATCGTCCCTGCTTTCCGCCAACGGTTATTTTTCCGCTCTGGAGGAAGGAAGCGTCTATGTCGGAGAAAACGGTGAAATGCTGGCATACAGCTTTTCCGAGGGGCAGATGCTGTTCTTTTTTGCAGCGCTTTTTGCCTTTTTGCTTTTGCTGTATGCGGTGAACGCACTGCTGTGGATAAAACGGCGTTCGGCGGTGTGATTTGCAAAGGAGGGACGGGCATGAAAAAGTTCGCTATCAGCGTTGCCGCGCTGCTGCTGCTGTCTTCGCTGGCACTGGGCGCCGGACGTCTGGCCATGCGTCAATGGCCGCAGGGCAGGATATATAATTATCTGGAAGAAGGCGAGCAGGGGCTGATGATTGAAAATCTGGATACGGTGCTGGCGGCGCGTCAAAGCGACAGAATCCTGCTGTTTGATAAAGAAACCCTTCAGGTCAGGCCATTGGCGGATTCGGTGTTTGACCAAACAAAAGTGCTGCCCGCGCTGCTGAAATGCGAGGGCGATACGGTATACTATACCTGCTTTGACGCGGAAAGCCTTACGCTTGGGGCCTATGCGATGGATCTTTTGACCTGTGAAAAAAGGCAGGTTTATTTCGGCAGCGCCGTTACCAATGATGCCGGTTTTCTTAGCATGGACAAGGTGCTGGGCTTTGTGCTCCGCAGCAGCGATATCTTTTCCGCTTCCGGAACGGTCCACTGGCTCAATGCTTCGGGGCTGCATGACGGGAAGGAGCGGCTGGAGAAGCTGCGGCAAAGCGACCCGGACGATCAATACGGCCTGTTTGACGGCATGAATCAATGGGCGGAAACGGATGAAGAGGTCTATTTTATCAATTTCTACGGCGAGCTGGTGCGTTTTTCGCAGAAGGAACGGAAATTTTCCGTTATAGCAGAAGCGCCGGTGCAGGATTTTTTCCTGACCGATGAGCAACTGTATTATACCGCCGGCGGCGAGCACAGCCTGTATCAGGCGCAGCCGGACGGGACAAACCGGAGAAAAATCGGCGAAACAGAGATCCGCCGGGTTGCCTTTGCCGGTGCGCGTATTTTTTTGCAGAACGGGGAAGCGCTTTATGAAATCAAAGACCATGGGCTGGAATTTCTAACGCCGCTGATGGAGCAAAACTGGACGACGGACGGTAGTGCGCTCTATCTTTACTCGCCAGAAAGCGGCACGGTTACGACCCGGCCGCTGGCGGGATGAAAAAAAGGCTGCACGGGCGGCAGCCTTTTTTATTTTAGCCTGTCTTTATTTGATCTGTCTGCTGTAGAAGCGGAAGGCGGAGGGCAGAGCGCAGTCGGAATGAATTTGCTCTTTTGTTTTCCAGAAGAAGGCGGAATGGGGCTCCTGCACCGACGCGGAATACCCGGTCATTTGCCATTGCACATGGGTGAAAATATGGATCGCGTCGCCGCAGGGGGCAAGGTCCTGGACGGCAATCCCGATCTCTTCCAGATATTGCCGCGCCTGTCCGGCGGTGAAATGCCCGGCGGTGTTTGGCAGCTCCCACAGCCCCGCCAGCAGCCCCCGGTTTGGGCGGCGGCAGAGGGCATACTTTTCGCCGCAGTGCAGAAGAAAAACCGTTTTTTCTTCGACTTTGCGGTCTTTCTTGGGGCTTCGCACCGGATAACAGTCGGTTTCATCCCGTTGGTGGGCAAGGCATAAGCCCCGCAGCGGACAGCTTTTGCACAGCGGCGCACCGTTGGGCAGACAATGGGTCTGCCCCAATTCCATCAGCCCCTGCGTCAGATCAGCAGCAGCTTCTCCGGAGGGATAGGCTTCCCTGAGCAGTTCGGTGAATTTCTTTTTTGTCTTATCCAATGTAATATCGGAAGCATCGGCAAGAAGCCGCGTTGTAATGCGCAGCACATTGCCGTCTACCGCAGGTTCCGGCAAGCCGAAGGCGATGGAGGCGATGGCGCCGGCGGTGTAGGGGCCGATGCCCGGAAGACTGCGCAGCCGATCGTATTCGGCAGGCAACTTACTTCCGAAGTCCTTACAAAGGCAGATTGCCGCCTTTTTTAGGTTGCGCGCCCGGCTGTAATAGCCCAGCCCCTCCCATAGCTTCATCAGCCGGTCATCCGGCACGGCTGCCAGCGCTTCAATGGTCGGGAGTTCGCGTAAAAAGCGCTCGTAATAGGGCTTGACCGTTTCCACCCGGGTTTGTTGCAGCATGATTTCCGACAGCCAGATCCCATAAGGCGAACGATTTGTCCGCCAGGGCAGAGCCCGCCGGTTTTTCCGATACCAGGAGATGATCGTTGAAAACGCCTGCGGTAAAATTTCAGCTTCCAGCAACCGCTCTTCCTCCCTGTCATAAAATTTATATGGCATCAGTATATCACAGCTGAAAAACGGACGCAAGTTTTTATTTCTAATTAAAAAAAGAAAGAGCAAGCGAAAACTTTTTGATATGGCAAAGCTGGTTTTTGCCGTCGGTTTCACCGCATTGTGCAAGGTTGAAAATTTGAAAAAAATTTTACGTTTCTATCGGTCGCTTCCCCTTGCGCTTTAGAAAACATCGCTTTATAATGAAAACAACAGTATTTTTTGCGGTGAAAATCGGGAGGCTCTGGCTATGATTTTTTGTATAGAAGACGATGGCAATATTCGGGAAATGATGATTTATATGCTGAATGCAGCAGGATTTGAAGCGGTAGGTTTTGAAGACGCACCGTCATTCTGGCACGCGCTGCAAAAACAGAAGCCGGAGCTGATTCTTCTGGATGTCATGCTGCCCGGCGAGGACGGGCTTTCGATTCTGAAAAAGCTGCGTTCCCAGCGTGCGACAGAGGAGATTCCGATTATTTTAGCGACCGCGAAAGGGACGGAATATGATAAAGTGATGGGGCTTGATTTGGGCGCCGACGATTATCTGGCAAAGCCCTTCGGTATGATGGAGATGGTGTCTCGGGTCAAAGCCGTTTTGCGCCGTACTGCGCCGAAACAGCAGCAGAAAGCACTGAAAATTGGTAAATTGGAGCTGAACCCGGACACCTATATCGTCAGTGTAGATGGAATGCGGGTCCAGCTGACACTGAAAGAATATAAGCTGCTGCGCATTTTGATGGAAAATCCCGGCAAGGTGTTTTCCCGGGATGATCTATTGTCTCTGGTTTGGGAAGTGGACTACGGCGGAGAGACGCGCACGGTGGATGTGCACGTGGGAACGCTGCGTGCCAAACTCGGTGAATGTGCCGATTATATCGACACTGTGCGTGGTGTGGGCTATCGCATGGAGGCGACGGTATGACCAAACGGATTTTCCGCTCCATCTGTTTTGCCTGTTTTGTTGTATTGCTGGCGGCGGTACTTTTGCTCGGGCAGTCGCTGTACGGGTACTTTGCGAAAATGCAGCAGGATCGCCTTCGCACTTTAACGCAGATTGCCGCCGAAAGCGCGGCGGCGGAGGGCGATCTTTTTTTTGCGCGCTGGCAAAATGACGATTGGCGGCTGACCTGGATCGACGCGGACGGAACCGTCCTGTATGATAGCGAACGGGACGCCGCCCAGATGAAAAATCATGCCTCGCGGGAGGAAGTGCAGGCTGCACTGAAGGAAGGCTTCGGCGAAAGCAGCCGCTTTTCCGATACTTTGATGGAATATTCATTGTATTCGGCGGCAAAATTGCCTGATGGCACAATACTGCGTCTTTCGCTGCGTCAAAGCTCGATTTTTGCCTTGCTCGGCGGCGTGGCGCTGCCACTGGCAATCATCTTTGTTTTTGCCGGTTTTTTGTCGGTTTTTCTGGCAGTACGATTGTCCAAGCGAATTGTTAAGCCTTTGAATGCATTGGATTTGGAGCATCCTTCCCAAAACAGTGCATATGAGGAACTTTCTCCTTTGCTAAGACGAATCGAAAGCCAGCAGGAGCAACTGAAAAGTCAGCACGAGGAATTGCAGCGCCGCAAAAACGAGTGGGATATCCTGATCAGCGGGATGGAGGAAGGACTGCTTCTGGTTAACCGCGAAGGGTCTTTGATCAGCGTGAATCCTGCCGCTTTGCGGATTTTGGGCGCAGGCAGCTCCTGTGTGGGGCAGCCGGCGCAATCAATTATGAGTCGTGACGAACTTGTGACATTGCTGAAGGACGCCCTTGCAGGTCGGGCTGGGCAGCGAATCCTGACCATCGGCGACGGTATTTACCAAGCGGATGCCAATCCCGTAAAATCGGAGGGCGGAACGGCAGGCGCGGTGCTTTGTTTGTTTGACCGTTCCCGGCAGGAAAAAATCGATCAGCTGCGACGGGAATTTTCCGCCAATGTTTCCCATGAGCTGAAAACGCCGCTGCATATCATTTCCGGCTGTGCGGAGCTTTTAAGCGGCGGCATGGTCAAGCCGGAGGATGTGCCCTCGTTTTCCGACAAAATATATACCGAAGCCGGACGTATGATCCGGTTGGTGGATGATGTAATCAGCCTTTCGCACCTGGATGAGGGGGCAGGCGATATGCAGCGGGAGGATGTGGATCTGCTGACACTCTGCAAGACGGCGGTGCAGGATTTGCAGCCCGCAGCCAATGCGCTGAAGGTGCAGCTTTCGGTAAAAGGCGAGCGAGCGGTTCTGACCGGTGTGCCCCGCCTTTTATACAGTATCGTTTATAATCTTTGTGATAATGCCATCAAATACAACCGTCCCGGCGGCAAGGTCCGGATTACGGTGCAAACCGAGGCGACGCAAACGATTCTTTGTGTTCGCGATACAGGCATCGGCATTCCCGCCGACCAACAGACCCGTATTTTTGAGCGATTCTACCGGGTGGATAAAAGCAGATCTAAAGCGGTGGGCGGCACCGGTCTGGGGCTTTCCATTGTCAAACATGCCGCCTTGGTTCACGGCGCCCGGATTGACTTGAAAAGTAAGGTGAACGAAGGCACCGAAATCACCGTCCGATTCCCGCGATGATAATATTTTTGATATGAACCAAATGTCAGCCGGCTGCCAACCGGCGGAACCTTTCGCCGTATCCTCAGCAAACTTATGCGCCATAAAGCAGCACATGAGAATTTAAAAAGGAAAACGAAGAGAACAGGAAAAGAATGGCGTTGTGTGTCATTACCGCCGCAATCACGGTCATTGCTGTATGCGCCCTGATAGTAATAGCATCCTGTGTTGACCTGCCTACGGTGGTACGGATCCTATTGATTGTGGGTGCTGCTTTTGTGGAGGTAGTGGGCATAGCGGCGGGCGCAATGCTTGAAATGAAGGCTGGTTATTTTGAATGTCCTCATTGTAAAG